>JAQSWW010000225.1 GCA_029266415.1 Actinomycetospora sp.
GGCGCCTCGCGTTGGTGCTCGGCGGCGACGACGTGCACCGGGTGCTCGCGGGATCGCCGGAGCCGTTCGCCCTGGCCACGCGCGAGAAACAGGGCGCGCTGGACCAGTTCCAGCCGCACGGCGTGCTCGTCTCGCACGGCCGCGAGCGGGAGGCCCGGCGTGCGCTGAACGAGACCGTCCTCGACACGCCGCACCCCGTGCACCGCCTCGCCGGGGAGCTGGTCGGGAAGGTCCGGGAGGAGGCGCGGGCGGTCGCCGAGCGTGCCGACGCGGCGGGCCGGCTCGACTGGGACGGCTTCTCCGCGGGATGGCGGCGGGTGGTCCGCCGGGTCGTGCTCGGCGACAGCGCCGCGGACGACGAGGACCTGCAGCGTGACCTCGACACGCTGCGCTACCGCGCGAACTGGTCGTACGTCCTGCCGAACAGCCGCTTCCGCCGCGACCGCCTGCGCCGCCGCCTCTCCTCCTACGTCGAGCGCGCCGAGTCCGGCAGCCTCGCCGCGCTGCTCGCCGAGGCGGCGCCGGACCAGGACGGCGCCGTGCACCCGGTCGACCAGATCCCGCAGTGGCTCTTCGCGTTCGACCCCGCCGGCATGGCCGCGATCCGCGCCCTGGCCCTGGTCAGCGCCGACCGCGAGGAGGGCGGGCGGGTCCGCGGCGAGGTCGGCGGCGTCGACCTCGACACCCCGCAGGAGCTGCGCCGGCTGCGCGCCGCGGTCCTCGAGTCGGTGCGACTGTGGCCGACGACGCCGATGATCCTGCGCGAGACCACGCGCGACACCGACCTCGGCGGCGCGCGCCTGCCCGCGGGCACCGGTGTCCTGGTCTACGCGCCGTTCTTCCACCGCGACGCCGACGACCTGGACGTCGCCCACCGCTTCACCCCGGACCTGTGGACCGGCGAGGGTGCCGTCGGCGACGCCCGCACCGCCTGGCCGCTCGTCCCGTTCAGCGAGGGGCCGGGCGTGTGCCCGGGGCAGAACCTCGTGCTGCTCTGCACCAGCACGTTCCTGGCCACGCTGCTCGAGCACCACGACCACGCCCTGGCCCACCCGGCCGGCCTCGACCCCGACGCGCTACCGGGCGTGATCAGCCCGTTCGCGGTGCGGTTCGCCACGACACCGCGCCCGTAGCCCCGTGAGCACGTTCCGCCCTCATCGGGGCGGACAGTGCTCACATCAGCGGACCGGGGGCGCGACGATCCGGCGGATGTCGCCGCCGAGGGCGGCCAGGTTCTCGACGAAGAGCGGATAGCCGCGGTCGATGTGGGCCACGTCCCACACCTCGGTCTCGCCGTCGGCGCAGAGCCCGGCCAGCACGAGGCCCGCGCCGGCGCGGATGTCCGACGCCCACACCGGGGCCGACGACAGCCGGCGCACGCCGCGCACGACGGCGTGGTGGCCGTCGGTGCGCGCGTCGGCGCCGAGACGCACCATCTCCTCGACGAAGCGGAAGCGCCCCTCGAACACGTTCTCGGTGATCATCGAGGTGCCCTCCGAGACCGCCGAGAGCGCGATGGCCATGGGCTGCAGGTCGGTGGCGAAGCCCGGGTAGGGCAGCGTCACCCAGTCCACCGAGCGGGGACGCCCGACCATGACCACGCGGAAGCCGTCGTCCTGCGCCGTCACCTCGGCGCCGGCCTGACCCAGCCGGTCGAGCACGAGGTCGAGGTGGTGCGGGTCGACGCCGCGCACCGTGACGTCACCCTCGGCCATGGCGGCGGCGAAGCCCCAGGTGGCGCCGACGATGCGGTCGCCGATCACCCGGTGCGTGGTGGGCGTGAGCGGGGCGCCGCCGTGCACGGTCAGCGTCGACGTGCCGCCGCCCTCGATCTTGGCGCCCATCTGCTGGAGCATCGTCACGAGGTCGACGATCTCGGGCTCGCGCGCGGCGTTGTCGATCACCGTGGTGCCCTCGGCGAACACCGCGGCCATGAGGATGTTCTCGGTGGCGCCGACGCTCGGGAAGTCCAGCCAGATCTGGGCGCCGCGCAGCACCTCCGCGCCGGCCACCACGCAGCCGTGCGAGATCTCGCTCGACGCACCGAGCAGGCGCAGGCCCGCCTGGTGCATGTCGAGCGGGCGCGAGCCGATCGCGTCGCCGCCGGGCAGCGGCACCACCGCGCGCCGGCAGCGGGCCACCAGCGGGCCCAGCACGCACACCGAGGCCCGCAGCCGTGACACCGAGCGGTAGTCGGCCTCGGAGGTCAGCTCGGCGGGGACGTCGATCGTCACCGTGTCGCCGGCGACGGCCACCTCGCAGCCGAGGCTGCGCAGGACGTCGGCCATGAGCGGCACGTCGAGGATCTCGGGACAGTTCGTGATGACGGTCCGGCCCTCGGCGAGCAGCGCTGCCGCCATCAGCTTGAGCACGCTGTTCTTGGCGCCGACCACGTCGACGGCCCCGGTCAGCGGGCCTGAGCCGCGCACCACGAAGTGCTCGTTCATCGCGCGGTGACGCTACCCGTCGTCCCGCAGCGCCCCGTCGGCGGAACCCCCGCCACCGGCTCGCGGCCACCGATCACCCCGCGGGCTCCTAGACTGGCGGCGTGGCCGTTCACCTGACCCGGATCTACACGCGCACGGGAGACGACGGGACCACGGGCCTGTCGGACTTCTCGCGCGTGCCCAAGACCGACCCGCGGCTCGCGGCCTACGCCGACTCCGAGGAGGCCAACGCGGCCATCTGCGCCAGATCCAGAACGACCTCTTCGACGTCGGCGCCGACCTCGCGACGCCCGTGGTCGAGAACCCCGAGTACCCGCCGCTGCGCGTCACCGAGCGCCAGGTCGAGCGCCTCGAGGGCTGGTGCGACACCTTCAACGAGGGCCTGCCGAAGCTCGACTCGTTCATCCTGCCCGGCGGCACGCCCGCGGCCGCGTACCTCAACATCGCCCGCGTCGTCACCCGCCGCGCGGAGCGCAGCACCTGGGCCGTCGTCGCCGCCGACCCGGACCGCACCAGCCGGCTGCCCGCGCACTACCTCAACCGGCTCTCCGACCTGCTGTTCATCCTCGGCCGCGTCGCCAACCCCGGCGGCGACGTGCTGTGGGTGCCCGGCGGCCCGGAGGAGCAGCGGGACGCGTGAGCCCGGCCGACGAGACGGACGAGACGTTCGCCGGCGGGCTCGACCCCGCCGTGTGGACGCCCTCCTACCTCCCCGCGTGGAGCTCGCGCGCCGCGGCGGCCGCCACCTGGCACGTGGCCGAGGACGGCCTGCACCTGACGATCCCGCCGGACCAGCCCCGGTGGTGCCCCGACGACCACCGCCCGGCGCTGCGCGTCTCGGGCGTGCAGTCGGGCAACCGCTCCGGCCCGGTGGGCAGCACCGACGGCCAGCAGCCGTTCCGCCCCGGCCAGCGCGTGCGGGAGGCGCAGCCGACGGTGCTGGGCCTGACGCCGCACCACGGGACGATCGAGGTCGAGACCCGCGCCCGCATCGGTCCCTCGGCGATGTTCTCGGCCTGGATGATCGGGCTCGAGGACGTCCCCGAGCGCTGCGGCGAGATCTGCCTCGTCGAGGTCTTCGGTGACACGCTCGCCGACGGGCGGGCCGCCGTCGGCTCCGGGATCAAGGCGTTCCGCGACCCGGCGCTGGCCGACGACTTCGTCGCCGAGCCCCGCGAGCTCGACGTCACCACCTGGCACAGCTGGACCGTCGACTGGCGCCCCGGCCACGTCGCGTTCGCGATCGACGGGGTGCCGACGCGCACGTGCGACCAGGCGCCCCAGTACCCGGTGCAGCTCATGATCGCGGTGTTCGACTTCCCGGAGCACCCGGACCACGACCCCACCGAGGTCCCGGAGCTGGTGGTGCGGCGGGTGCGGTACCACCAGCCGTAGACGCTCAGCCGAACGCCCGGCCCTCCCCCCGGTAGGTGGGCACGGTGGCGACGACCCGCTCGCCCGCCACCAGGTGGTACGCGGTGAGGTGCTCGGCGAGCTCGCCCGCCTTCGCGTGGCGCATCCACACCCGGTCGCCGAGCGCCGGCAGAGCACGGCCGCGCAGCGGCGTCTGCACCTCCCCCGCGCCCTCGGTGCCGGTCAGCGACAGCCCCGCCGGGCGGTGGGGCGAGGGCAGGCGCGACGCGGCCGCGGGCCCGGACGCCACCCAGCCGCCGCCGGCCAGCGTCACCGTCCGCGCGTCGGGACGGCGTACCACCGGCAGGGCGTAGAGCACCGCGGGCCGCGGGTGCATCCGCGTGTAGCCGTCGAAGAGCGTCGAGCCGATGAGCGCCGAGCCCGCCGCGATCTCGGTGACCGACGCGTCCGCCCGCGTCGTCTCGACGCTGCCGCTGCCACCGCCGTTGACGAACGCGAGGTCGGCGACCTCCCGCACGGCCCGGACCGCCGCCGCGCGCCGGACCGCGAGCTCGGCCGCGGACCGTCGCTGCACCCAGCGCACGGCCGCGTCGCGCACGCGGGAGCCCGTCGCGTCCGGCACCCCGGCGATCTGGCCCTCGTAGGCCATCAGCCCCACGAGCCGCACGCCGGGACGGGCGACGACGGCGCGGGCGAGCCGGCCGGCCTCGCGGGCGGTGTGCACCGGCGAGCGGCGCGCCCCGACGTGCACGCCGGGGAGCGGGCGCCACGCCGCGTCGAGCTCGAGGCAGACCCGCACCTCGGAGTGCCCGGGCCCGAGCACCGCGTCGAGGAGGTCGAGGTGCTCGACCGAGTCGATCATGAGGGTGACCGTGGCGCGGGCGCTCTCGTCGGCGGCCAGGGCACGCAGCGCGGCGCGGTCGACGCTCGGGTAGCCGACGAGGACGTCGTCGCTCGTGCCCTGCTCGACGTGCCACAGGGCCTCGGGCAGCGCATAGCACATGAGACCGGCGACCCCGTCCCGCGCGAGCGCGCGCTCGATCAGCACCCGGCACCGGACCGACTTCGTCGCCAGCCGCACCGGGCGCCCGGCCGCGCGGGCGAGCAGGTCGTCGAGGTTCGCGTCGAAGGCGTCGAGGTCGACCACGCCGAACGGCGGATCGAGGTGGGCCGTCGCGCGGTCGAGCCGGTCCGAGGACGGGGAGCGGGACACGCCAGGACGCTACGGTGCGGTGGTGGCTCCCGGCGGCACCCACGGCACCCACCGCAGGAGGGGCACCTGGACGAACTGGTCCGGCACCGTCACGTCCGCCCCGGCCCGCGTGCACCACCCCCGCACGGTCGACGACGTCGTCGCGGCCGTCCGGGAGGCCGCCGCGGCCGGCGCCCGGCTGCGCCCCCGCGGCAGCGGCCACTCCTTCACCCCGCTCGCGGCCACCGACGGGCACGCGCTCGACCTGCGCGGATTCGCCGGGCTCGAGGCGGTCGACACCACGACGGGGCGCGTGCGGGTGCGCGCCGGGACCACGCTGCGGACCCTCAACCGCGCCCTCGACGCCCACGGCCTGGCGATGGCCAACCTCGGCGACATCGACGCCCAGACCGTCTCGGGTGCCCTGGCCACCGGCACCCACGGCACCGGCGCGCGCCTCGGTGGCCTCGCCACCCAGGTCACCGCGCTCGACCTGGTGCTCGCCGACGGCACCCGCGTGCGCTGCTCCGCCGCCGAGGAGCCCGACCTGTTCGCCGCCGCACGGGTGGGCCTCGGCGCCCTCGGCGTCGTCACCCACGTGACCCTGCAGTGCGTGCCGGCCTTCGTGCTGCGCGCGGTGGAGCGGCCCGAGCCCCTCGACGACGTCGTCGCCGGCGTCGACGAGGCCACCGACGCGGCCGACCACTACGAGTTCTACTGGTTCCCCTACGGCGCGCGGGCGCTGGTCAAGCGCAACGACCGCGTGGCGTCGGACGCCGCGCCCCCACCGCTGTCGCCGGTGCGGCGCTTCGTCGAGTACGACGTGATGGAGAACGCCGCGTTCGGGGCGCTGTGCCGTGCCGGGCGCGCCGTGCCCGCCGCCGCTCCGGCCCTGGGACGCCTGGCGTCGTCGGTGCTGTCGGCACGCGAGTACGGCGACCGCTCGCACCGCGTGTTCACCACCCGCCGGCGCGTCCGCTTCGTCGAGTCGGAGTGGGCGCTGCCGCGCGCACGGCTCGGCGAGGTGCTCGCGGAACTGCGCGCGGTCGTGCCGCGCCTGGAGCACCCCGTGCTCTTCCCGGTCGAGGTGCGCGTGGCCGCCGCCGACGACGTGTGGCTCTCCACCGCCCACGGCCGCGACACCGCCTACGTCGCGGTGCACCAGTACGTCGGCGCGCCCCGCCTCGAGTGGTTCGGCGCGGTCGGCGCGATCGCCGCCGCCGCGGGCGGGCGCCCGCACTGGGGCAAGGAGCACCACCTCGACGCCGCGTCCCTGCGCGAGCGCTACCCGTGCTTCGACGCGTTCCGTCGCGTGCGCCGCGACGTCGACCCCGGCGGCCTGTTCACCAACGCCCACCTCGACCACGTCCTCGGACCGGTCTGATCGTTGCGCTGCCCGCACCGCTCCTCCACGGTGGCACCGTGGCCCGCAACCTGACGTCCTGGGCGGTGACCGCCGACGACGTCCCGCCCGCGATGGCCGCGTTCATCCGGCGCCAGGGCACCACCCGCGGGCTGGACCGCGACCCGCTGGCCGAGGTGACGCACGGGCTGCGCGTCGACGAGGAGACGATGGTCCGGCGGCCCGTCGGTCCGCGCTCCGAGCGGCACACCACCGAGATGCTGCTGACCCCGGAGCTGCTGATCATCTCCTACCGCCAGGGCACCGACGACGACGCGCCGCACGTCGGCCCCGAGGCCCGGGTCAGCTTCCACCGGCTGGACCAGGTCGAGGTCGCCACGCCGACCGTCGGGCTGGCGAAGCGGGCGCCCGGGGCGGCACCGACGCCGCCGCAGAGTGTGGTGTCGGTGACCAGCACGCCCCTGGGAGGCACCCGGCGCGCGACGCGGCACGTCGCGGCGGGCATCGGCCCCGAGGTGACACGTTTCCGCGCCGCGCTCCAGGACGCGATCGAGCGGTCCCGTCCCGCCTGAGCGCCCGGTCGCGTCAGCCCGCGCGGACCGAGAAGTCCATCGCGTCCACGTTCTCCCGCACCGGCAGCACCCGCACGCCCGGCGCGGTGGGGTCGAACTCCACGTGCAGCGTGCCCCGCGCGATCTCGGCGGCCCGGACGACGGCGGCCAGCGGGACGTGCATGCGGCCCGAGTGCTCGCGCCGGAGGTGACGGCCTCGGTGGAGCCACCCAGCGCGCGGTGGAGATCGTCGCGCGGGGGCAGCGCCGGGGCCGGACGCCGGAGACAGGCCCACGGTCAGCTCGCCTGCCGGTAGCCCGTCGACCGGCCGGGCGGGGTCGACTCCAGCCAGGAGGAGAAGCCGGTCAGTGCGTCGGCGCCGATGGCCAGCTCCCAGGTGCGCCCGCCCTCGCGGCACGACAGGACCGTCGCCCCGGCGGGGTGCATCTCGCCGGCCGTCGCGTCGCGGCGGTCGACGATCTCGAGGCGCGTGCGGTCGAGGACGACGTTCGCCCCCGAGGTCAGCCCGCTGATGCGGTACCAGCGGAACTCGTCGCCGCGGTAGCGGGCGAGCCCCGAGTGCCAGCCGCGCAGGTCCTCCGCCGGCCGCGCCTCGCGCAGCGCGACGTCGACGCCGCCCCGGCGCAGCACCCGGAGCCGCCGCAGGACGAGCAGGGCGACGACGAGCAGCACCGCGAGCACCACGATGGCCGCCAGTTCGACGATCATCGTCGTGCTCACCGGTGCTGCTCGCCGTCCCTCAGCGGTCCGGTGATTCGCCGGCCGCGCGCAGGCGTGCCCGCGCGCGGGCGGCGGCGGCCGCGGTGTCGTCGACGTCGTCGCCCCCGCCCTCGGCGCGCTGCAGCTCGTCGCGGGCGGCGGCGACGTCGATCTCGGAGGCGAGCTCGGCCACCTCGGCGAGGATGGTCACCGACTCGGAGGTGACCGAGAGGAACCCGCCGAAGACCGCGGCGTGGAACGACTCGCCGTCGGTCGGGTCGATGCGCACCACACCCGCCTCGTCGAGGGCGGCGATCACCGGCTGGTGCCCGGGCAGCAGACCGATGTCGCCCTCGACCGTGCGGGCCGAGACGAAGTTCGCCTGGCCCGACCACAGCCGCTTCTCGACGCCGACGATGGCGACCTCCATCTCGGCCATCAGGACGAGTACTTCTTGGCGTTGGCCTCGACGTCGTCGAGCCCACCGCTCATCGCGAAGGCCTGCTCGGGGTAGTTGTCGTACTCCCCCTTGGTGATCTTGTCGAAGGCCTCGACAGTGTCCTTGACGTCCACGAAGGAGCCCTCTTCGCCGGTGAACTGCTCGGCGGCGTACATGTTCTGGCCGAGGAAGCGCTCGATGCGCCGCGCGCGGGCGACGGTGAGGCGGTCCTCCTCGGAGAGCTCGTCGATGCCGAGGATGGCGATGATGTCCTGCAGGTCGTTGTAGCGCTGCAGGAT
>JAQSWW010000226.1 GCA_029266415.1 Actinomycetospora sp.
CGAGGAGGGCACGATGGGACGCTTCGAGGGACAAACGGTGCTGGTGACGGGAGCGACCGGCGGGATGGGGCGCAGCCACGTGCAGGCGTTCCACCACGAGGGTGCTGCCGTAGTGATCGCTGCGCGTGATGAGGCGGCCGGGGTCGCGCTGGCCGAGCAGCTCGGAGAGCGAGCGCTCGCGGTCCGACTCGACGTCACCGACGAGGAGCAATGGACGGCCGCGGTCGCGGCGGCCGAGCAGCGATTCGGGCCCATCTCGGTCCTGGTCGCCAACGCCGGAGTGCAGCACCCGCCGACGCTGCTCGAGGACGCCGACCGCAGCCTGTGGGACACCGTCACCGCCGTGAACGTCACCGGCACCGCGCTCGGGATGCGAGCAGTCGCTCCCTCGATGCGCCGCCGCGGCGGCGGCGTGATCGTCACGGTCGCCTCGACGATGGCCCATGGCGGCACGGCTGCTTTCGGACCGTACGTCGCCGCGAAGTGGGGCGTGCGCGGACTGACCCGGACCCGCCGCGCTGGAGCTGGGACGCGACGACATCCGCGTCGTGTCGCTGACCCCGGGAGTGGTGTCCACACCCTTGATCACCACGCCGCTCGCCGACGGGGTGCCGGCCATCGCCGAGGTCTTCGACCCCGAGCCCTTCGCCGTGCCGCGGATCGGTGACCCGGACGAGATCAGCCGCGCACTCTTGTTCCTCGCCTCCCCCGACGCTGCCTTCATCACCGGTTCCGAGCTCGTCATCGACGGCGGGCTGCTGCTCGGCCCGGCGCTGCGCGCCTGAACATCCCCAGCGGGTGCGACAGCCTGCCTCGCTCCCGAGGTTCCGAGACCACGTCTACGGGCGGCGGAACGGGACCGACGGGTCGCGGACGGGGCGCGCGCCGGCGGCGGCGGTGAAGCGCGCGCACGCCGCGCGGGCGGTCTCGCCGTCCTCGCGCAGCCCCGGCGCCATCGCGTCGCGCACGGGACCGAGCAGCACCTTGCGGTCCTCTCGCACCGTCACCGACAGGCGCAGGTGGGCGCGCATCCAGGCGTCCAGCCGCTCCTCGTGGGCACGGGGCAGGATGACGTCGGCGGCCCAGGTCGGCGCGAGCTCCAGGTCGTCGAGCAGCAGCCCGGCCAGCGCGCGACGCAGCGACGAGACGCCCGTGCGGTAGAGGTCCTGGCGGGTCACGCGGTTGCGCAGCATCGTCGCGTCGCCCACCTCGAGCAGCGTCCAGCCCTCGTCGACGGGGTGCGCCGGCCCGGACACCGGGACCCCGGCGTCCCCCCACCACGCCACGAGCCCCGGCTCGCGACCCAGGGCGGCGACGGCCTCGTCCAGCGGCGCGAGCGGCGCGGTCAACGCGGCGACCGCCTCGGCCACGGGCCCGATCACGACCGCACTCCCTGTGCTCCCCGCGGCCGCAGCGCCCCGGCCAGCACGATCGCCGCGACCGCCGACAACGGCACGAGCACCAGCCCGGCGCCCACCGAGACGCGGTCGGCGACCAGCCCGATGATCGGCGGGAAGGCGAGGAAGCCCAGCCGCGCGAGGAAGCCGACCACCGCGATCCCGTCGCCCGGACGTACGCCCGGGATGCGGCCCGCGGCGGCGAACCCGAGCGGGAAGATCGTCGCGACCCCGAGGCCCGTCAGCGTGAAGCCCAGCACCGCCGCGACGGGGTGCGCCACGAGCAGCGCGGTGGTCATCGCGAGCGCCGCCAGCACCGCCCCGCCCCGCGCGACGGCGACGGGTCCGAAGCGGTCGACGACGCGGTCGCCGAGCAGGCGCCCGACCGTCATCGCCGCCTGGAACGCCACGAACGGCAGGCCGGCGACGAACGCGCCGCCGGCGAGGTCGTCGCGCACGTAGAGCGCGCCCCACGACGCGGCGGAGTCCTCGATCCCGCCCGACGCGACGAGCAGCGCCGCCACCGCCAGCAGCGGACCCGCGGCGACGACGACCGCGCGCAGCGGGCCGGCCCCGGGCGAGCTGCCCTCGGCGTGCTCGGCCTCGGGCTCGGGCCCGCCCAGCGCCCAGCGCCACGCCAGCACCGACACCGCGACGAGCACCGCGCCCATGACCCCGAGGTGCACGAGCAGCGGCACCCCGAGCCCCGCCGCCGCGGCGCCGAGCAGGCCCGCGCCCACCGCGGCCATGCTCCACACGGCGTGCAGGCCGTTGACGATCGAGCGCCCGTAGCCGTTCTGGACCCGCAGGCCGTGCGCGTTCATGGCCGCGTCCGCCCACGCGTCGGTGAGGCCCAGGACGAACAGGGCCGCGGCCAGCGCGAACCACGACGGCGCCAGCGCCACCGCGGGCAGCAGCACCGCGCCCACCAGCCCGACCCCGGCTCCGGCGCGCCCGCTGCCCACCCGCGCGATCAGCGGACCGGCCAGCACCCCGAACAGCAGCGCGGCGGCGGGGAAGGCGGCGATGGCCGCACCCAGCGCCGCGTTGGACAGGCCCAGCTCGTCGCGCAGGGTCGGCAGGCGCGGGACGATGCTGTTGTAGGTCGCGCCGTTGACCACGAACATGCCGACGACGGCGAGCCGCGCCCGGCGCAGCTCACGGGTCGGGGCGGGGGCGGTCACGCCGTCCACGTCGTCGAACGGCGCGCGACGTCGTGGATCTGCGCGACCGCGAGGTCCGACAGCGGCGCCCCGAACGCCGTGAGCAGCCGCGGCAGATGCCCGACGCGCGTGACCGTCACCCCGCGCGGCCGCCCCTGGCCGACGAGGATCGCGCCGACGACGGCGACGACGGGGTGCACGGCCGGCGGGTCGAGGGTCTCGGTCGCCCCCGCCGCCCGGGCCAGGGCCACCGAGACGCGGTCGGCGGCCTCCAGCCCGATGCGGCGCCGCCGCCCGAGGTCGAGGGTGCCGGAGTTGCCGAGGTCGAGCTGGTGGTCGCCGAGGCCGACGCGCCCCCCGGGGATGTTGACGACCTCGACGACGAACACACCGGGCGGCCCGACGACGAGGTGGTCGAGCACGACCGTGCCCTCGGTGGCCTCCTCGAACGCCATGGTGATCGTGTGCAGGATGCGCCACCGCGGGCCCCGGCCCCGGCGCAGCGACGGCTGGCGGGTGAGCTTCGCCAGCGCCTCGGCGACGGCGTGCTGCCCGTCGGCGCGCAGCCGGTAGGGACGGTCGGCCTCGGGCCCGCGTGCGAGGCGTGCCTCGGCGGCCTGCTCGAGCAGGCCGTGACCGGGGCGGTGCAAGGCCAGGTCCTCCCAGCCCGGGCTCCAGCCGCCCTCCGGCGCGTCCACCCCGGCGCCGAGCGCGGCGGGCTCGACGACCTCGGCCGGACCGCCCATCGGCGGCATGTTGTTCGACCAGAGCCAGGCGTTGGCCTCCTGGAGGAACCGTTCCCGGTACCCGGCGGGGACGTCGTGCGCGACGCGCGTGAACAGGTCGAGGTGGCCGAGGGGCAGGCCCTCGGCCGAGGTGACGTACAGCCGGTCGGAGCCGGGACGGCGCTTGCGGCGGGCGGGCATCAGCCGGCCTGCC
Source organism: Actinomycetospora sp. (assembly GCA_029266415.1). GTDB lineage: Bacteria > Actinomycetota > Actinomycetes > Mycobacteriales > Pseudonocardiaceae > Actinomycetospora. The sequence continues at coordinate 3,500 of JAQSWW010000226.1, forward strand.
CCGCGGCGAGCCATCGCGAGATCCGGTCGTGCTCGCTGCCGGTGAGCCCGCGGATGCCGGTGACCACCTGCCGCTCGATCCCGCCGCCGAGCAGCGGGACGGCGGCGGCGATGTCGAGGTCGACCGAGAGCCGGCTGCCGTCACCGTCGGGCACGACGGACATCGTGCCCCCGGCGGTGATCGGGGTGCCGGGCACCACCACCCGCGCCCGCCCGTCGCAGCGCTGCGGCGTGAGCGTCCACTCCTCGGTGCGCTCGATGACCAGCAGGCCCGCGAGCAGCCGCTCGACGGCGGCCGGGATCTGGCCGGGCGGGATCGGCTGGCGCAGCACGACGCGCACGCGCCCGGCCTCTTCCCGGCGCTCGAACGCCAGCACCTCGATGCGCCCGGTGCCGTCGACGTCGAGCTTGACGCGGTGGAAGTCGGGATCGGCGAGCGCGGCGGCGAAGGCGGGGACGCCGTGGGGGTAGGCGCGGCTCAGCGCCAGCCGGGTGCTCACGTGGTCCGAGCGTAACGGTCGGGAGACCGAGCCAGAGGAAGGAGCACGCCGATGGGGGGCTCGACCCGTGATCGCCTAGAACGCGTACCGGATCGTCAGCCACGAGGCGTGCCGGGCGACGAGCTCGCGGAACCGGGCGACGGCGCGCCGCTTGACGTCCACGCGGTAGCGCACGACGGCGCCGCCGTGGTCGGTGCGCTTGGTCTCCTGCGCCTCCGGCCGCCAGAGCACGTCCTCGGCCTGGGGGTGCCAGCCGAGGTTCACCCCGTGCAGGCCCTCGTGGTGGGTGAGCAGGATGACCTCGCACGCGGCCTGCGCCTTCGCGCGCTCGGAGAGGCGCTCGGTGAGCTCGTCGAGCAGCGCCGCCCACTCGGACTGCCAGCGCTCGCGCAGGACGACGGGCGAGAGGTTGAGGTGCACCTCGTAGCCGGCGTCGACGAAGTCGTCGACCGCGGCGATCCGCTCGTCGATCGAGCTCGTGCGGATGTCGAGCAGCTGGGCGTCGCGGCGCGGCATCAGCGAGAAGCGCAGGCGGGTGCCGCCGCGCGGGTCGAGCGTCAGCAGGTCGCGGTTGACGTGCTTGGTGGCGAAGGACGCCTTGGCCCCGTCGAGGCGGGCGAACCGGGCGACCAGGTCGGCGACGTTGTCGCTGACCCGCGCGTCGACCGAGCAGTCGGAGTTCTCGCCGAGGTCGTAGACCCAGTCGCTCGGGTCGCACTGGTTGGGTTCGGGCTTGGGCCCCTGCCGGGCGAGGTGGCGGGCGATCGCGCGGCTGATCGCGTCGATGTTGGTGAACACCGTGATCGGGTTGGCGTAGCCCTTGCGCCGCGGGACGTAGCAGTAGGCGCAGGCCATCGCGCAGCCGTTGGCCGTCGAGGGCGCGATGAAGTCCGCCGACCGCCCGTTGGGCCGCACCGTCAGCGACTTCTTCTCCCCGAGCACCAGATGCTCGGCCTTGACCCGCACCCAGCGCGCGACGTTGGCCTCGTCGCCGTGCAGCTCGGGGATCGCCCAGTGCGAGGCGATCTCGATGACGTCGGCGTCGGGGAAGCGCGCGAGCACCTCCTGCCCGCGCGCCGACGCGAGCGACGCCGGCTCGGCGTGGATGGTCGCCACCTCGAACAGGGGGCGCGTGGTCGTCACGAGTCCAGGGTGCCGAGGACCGCGCGGGCCGCGCCACCAGCGCGGTGGATCTCGACCGGCGTGCCGTGCCCTCCCCGACGCCCTTCCCGACGCGCCAGGTCGGCCAGCACCGGCGCGACGTGCTCGGGACCGCCGAACTGGAAGCCGACCTGGGTGGCGTAGGCGGCCGCGGCGTCGGCCTTGGCGTCGAGCACGCCGTCGAGGGCGACCGCGACGTCGGTGCCGGCGACCTCGGGCGCGCCGGGGGCGTCGGGGTGGCGCACGGCGTACGGGGTGTCGCGCCACCAGGCCGTCCGGTCGGGGTCGGCGAGCGCGGCGACGACGGTGGTGACGACCTGGTGGTCGACGTGGTCGCCGACCGACTGCGGCGCGAGGACGAGGTCGGCGCCCGCGATCCGGGGGGCGAGGGCCTCGGTCACCGCGCCGGCCACGTCGTCGCCGGCGCGGCGCCCGGCGAACAGGGCGGCGGGGGAGTCGTAGCCGCGGTGCGGGGCCTCGAGCAGGCCCAGGTGCTCGCCGCGGACGCCGAGGCGGGCGAGCGCCGCCGCGTCCTCGTCGCGGCGCAGGGCCATGTAGTCGACCTCGGGGGCCAGGCCCTTGTCGGTCTGGCAGGCGAGCGCGAACCCCGTCGGCGTGGCGACCGAGCCGGTGAAGACGGTGACGACGTGGACCTCGTGCCCGGCGGCGGCCAGGCGCGCCAGGACACTCAACGTCAGCATCTCGCCTCCGGCGCGGCAGCTTCGCTGCGCTTCGTGCCGCCCGACGCCACTTCGCTGATACTCACAGCAGGTGCGGCGCCGCGCGGAAACGGCAGTCGGGGTCGATCGGGGCGTCGTCGATCGCCGGCACCGGGACGTCGCGGACGCGGTCGTAGACGTCGGTGAGCTCGTGCGCGATCACCGGCCACGACCACCGCGCGCGGACCTCGTCGAGGGCGCGGCGGGCCGTGCCCACGCGCAGGTCGGCGTCGTCGAGCACGCGGGCGATGCCGTCGGCCAGGGCCGCGGGGTCC
>JAQSWW010000047.1 GCA_029266415.1 Actinomycetospora sp.
TGCTCACGAGCCTCGCGACGGCCCCGCCCGGGCTCCCGTGGCTCTCGCTCTGGACCGCCGACGACGAGACCGTCACCCCACCCGAGTCCGCCGAGCTCCCGGGCACCGACGCCGTGCGCCTGCAGGACGTGTGCAGCGACGCGACGATCACCCACTCGCGGCTGCCCAGCGACCCGCTGAGCGTGGGGCTCGTCCTGCGCGCCCTCGGCACCGGTCCCCTGCCGACCGCCGACCCGGGCGAGTGCGACGCCCTGCGCGCCGAGGGCCTGTCCTGATCGTGCGTCGGGTGATCGTCGGTCCGGTGATCGAAGTACCGATACGGACACTGAACGTCTGCGACGCCACTTCGCTGACACTCAGGCTCAGCTCGTGACGTCCTTCGTCGTGAAGTTCGCCCACGCCGCGAGCATGAGGACCACGACGTAGCCGGCCTGGAGCCACAGGCCCGCGGTGATGTCGCGCAGGAAGATCGGGTCGCGGAAGAAGTCGATCCACGCGAGCCAGTACCGGGTGGGCAGGTAGGGCGTGACGGACGCGGCGGCGTCGAGGCTGACCAGCACCTGACTCGTGATCAGCGCCGCGAGGGCCCCGAGGGTGGCGCCCAGCGACGACGCCGTCAGCGTCGAGAGGAACAGCGCGATCGCCGCGACGCCCAGCATCGACACCACGACGTAGCCCATCGCCCCGAGCAGGCGCGCCGCGAGGTCGGTGGGCGAGAGCGCCTCGCCCGACAGCGACGACACCGACGACTGCGCCCGTTCGCGGGCGGCCTCGGGGTCGACGGCCGTGGTGTCGCCGGTGTCGGCGCCGGGCCGCGCGTCCGCGGCCCCGCCGGACGCCGCGTCCGAGCTCCCGACCTGGCCGCCCGCCGGGCCCGACGCCGGCTGCTGGCCGGACCCGGTGCCCGCGACGCCGCCGTCGTCGCCGGTGACCTCGGGCAGCGCGCGCACCACCGCCACCGGATCGCCGGCCCCGAACAGCGTCACCCCGACCACGTACGACGTGCTCACCACGGCCAGCACCGCGCCGACGACGAACACGACGACCGCCACGAGCTTGGCGACCAGCAGCGCCGTGCGCCGCACGGGCCGCACGAGCAGGTAGCGCAGCGTGCCCTGCGACGACTCCCCCGCCACCGCGTCGCCCGCGACCACCGCGACCGCCACCGGCAGGAAGATCGGCAGGACGAGCGCCAGCGCGGCCGCCGGGTACAGCGAGCCCGACTGCAGCACCGCCGACAGGAACGCCGCGCCCTGCCCCGGCGGGGGCGAGATGCGCGTCGTCGCGAGGAACACCGCCACCACCGCGGGCAGCAGGCACAGGAGCCCGATCGCGGCCCACGTCCGGGGCCGGCGGACGAGCTTGACCAGCTCGACACCGATCACCGTCGGAACCCCTGCGACATCGGGTCGAGCTCCCCTGTCGGCGTGCTCCCCTGTCTGCTTCGTCTCCCGGCCGGCGTGCGCGCCGCGTCCGACCCCGGCCCCGTCAGCGCCACCACCACGTCCTCCAGGCTCCGGCGCTGCTCGGCGAGACCGTCGAGCGGGACGCCGTGCTCGACCAGGTGGCGCGCCAGCGCCGGCGGGCCGCCCGTCGTGGCGTCGACGACGAGCGTCTCGCCGTCGCGCTCGGCCACCGCCCGCCCCAGCACGCGCACCGCGGCCTCGGGGTCGGGCGTGCGCACCAGCAGCCGGCCGGTCGGGCCCCGCACGGCGTCGAGCGCGTCCTCGAGCACCAGCCGCCCGCGGTCGACGACACCCACGTCGGTGCACAGCGCCTCGATCTCGGCGAGCAGGTGGCTCGAGAGGAACACGGTGGTCCCCGCGGCGTTGAGCTCCAGCAGCAGGTCGCGCACCTCGCGGATGCCGTGCGGGTCGAGCCCGTTGGTCGGCTCGTCGAGGATGAGCAGACGCGGCCGGTTGAGCAACGCGCCGGCCAGCCCGAGGCGCTGGCGCATGCCCAGCGAGTAGGTCCGCACCGGCCGGCGGTCGATCGCGCCCATCCCGACCCGCTCGAGCACCTCTTCGATCCGGTCGCGCCGGCGCCGTCCGTCACGGTCACGACGCGGCCCGGACGCGTCGAGCAGGGCGAGGTTCGTCCGGCCCGACAGGTGCGGGTACGCGGCCGGGCCCTCCACCATCGCCCCGATCTCGGGGAGCACCTCGGACACGCGGGCCGGCACCGTCCGCCCGAGCACCTCGATCTCCCCGCGCGTGGCGTAGACGAGCCCGAGCAGCATCCGCACCATCGTCGTCTTGCCCGAGCCGTTGGGCCCCAGGAAGCCGTACCGGGCGCCCTCGGCGACGTGCAGGTCGACGTCGTCGACGGCCGCCCGGCTGCCGTAGCGCTTGGTCAGACGGCGGGTCTCGATCACCAGCCGGCCTCGATGGGTCGAGCTCGGCTGCGCTCCGTCTCCCGCGCTCACGTCTGCCCCCCGGCGAGGAGGTCGGCGGCCCCGGAGTCGACCGTCGCGGGCGGCACGAGCCCGGCGAGCACCCACGCCCGCGCGCCGTCGCTGCTGCGCACCACGGCGAGGGTCAGCAGCGGTGTCTCCAGCGCCGAGCCCTGGCCCGCGACGGACAGCGTCCGCCCGGCGCCGGCGCGGTCGATCCCGCCGAGCAGGGTGCCCGCGAGGTCGGCGGGCAGCGGCACGGCGATGAGCTGGCCCAGCGTCGTGCCGTACTGGCCCAGCGCCGGGAACCGCCGCTGCGGGCGCTCGCGGTCCCGCCCGGCGAGGCGGGCGGGCAACGAGGAGCCGTCCCCGCGGCCCAGCACCCCGAACAGGTCCGACGTCGGGCTGCGCGTGACGCCGGCCCCGGGGCCGCGCTGCGGCTCGAGCGCCGCGGGGTCGGGCGGGCCCTGCTCGAGCTCGCCGAAGGCGGTGCTGATCAGCGGGTCGGCGACGCCCCGGGCGCGCACCTCGACGGCCACCGGCAGGCCGGTCGCCGGGTCGGCCCACACGTCGAGCGCGCCGACGGTGGTCCCCGGGTCGGCGACCGTGACCCGCACCCCGGCCGCGTCGACCCCGGCGATCCGCCGCGACGGTAGCGCCGTGGCCGGGTCGGACGCCGCGGTGCCGGCGAGCAGGCGGCGGGCCAGCGCCGGGGGCAGCAGGTCGTCGGGGCGGGGCAGGCGGACCACGGGGTCGGCGCCCACGATCGTCAGCAGCTCGGCGCCGTAGTCCCAGACCGCCTGGCCGGTCGGCGTGGTGTAGCGGTCGCGCTCGCCCACCGCGGTGAGCACGTCGGTGCGCGCCCGGTCCGGGGCGGCGTACCAGCCACGCAGGCGCGTCACGCCCGAGAGCAGGGTGGTCACGTCGCTCAGCGCCGGGATGCGGGGCAGGTCGAGGGAGGCGCGGGCCTCGGCGTAGCCGGTCCAGGGGCGGTCGGTCGAGGCCGCGATCCGGTCGCGCAGCTCACCGGGGTCGGCCTGCGCCTGACCGGGCCGCGCGGCGAGCGCCGCGGGCACCCCGACGAGCAGCGCGCCCACGAGGACCACCACCGCCCACCGCACGACCCTGGCCCCGGTCGTGCCCCGCCCCACCGCCACCGGCGCCCCGACTCCCCTCACGCGGTCCCGCATCGAGGGTGCCACCGAACCGCGCGGGCGGTGGCCCCCTGGTGAGCCGGTCAGGAGGGCCGGGACGAGCCGGTGGGCTCCGGCGTCGCGTCGGTGTGGCCGTCGTCGTCCGTCCGCCGCACGTCGCTGGGCCCGTCGGACGCCTCGGGTCGCTCGGGGAACCACCGGACCTTGACGACGCTCGCGACCGTGGTGATCAGCAGCACACCGACGATGACCGCCAGCGACACCTCGATGCCGATGACCGGGACGTCGAGCGGCTCGCCGCCGTTGAGGAACGGCAACGTGTTGGTGTGCAGCGCCTCGAGCACGAGCTTGACCCCGATGAAGGCGAGGATCACGCCGAGCCCGTAGGACAGGTACACGAGCTTCGCCAGCAGCCCGCCGAGCAGGAAGTAGAGCTGGCGCAGGCCCATGAGGGCGAAGACGTTCGCGGTGAACACGATGTACGGGTCGCGGGTCAGGCCGAAGATCGCGGGGATCGAGTCGAGCGCGAACAGCAGGTCGGTCATGCCGATCGCGATCATCACCATGAGCATCGGCGTGACCATCAGGCGCACGCGCCCGCGGACGTCGGCCCGGCGCACGAACGACCGCGCGCCCACGTAGTCGTCGGTCACCGGCAGCACCCGGCGCACGAGGCGCAGCACCGCGTTCTCGCGGAACTCCTCGTCCTCGCCGCCGGAGGTGACGACCTTGATCGCGGTGATCACGAGGAACGCGCCGAACAGGTAGAACACCCAGCTGAACCGGGCGATGACCGCGGCGCCGGCGAGGATGAACGCCCCGCGCAGCACCAGCGCGATGAGGATGCCGAACAGCAGCACCCGGTGCTGGAGCACCGTGGGCACGGCGAACGCGCTCATGATCAGCAGGAAGACGAAGAGGTTGTCGACCGAGAGCGAGTACTCGGTGACGTAGCCGGCGACGAAGGCCGTCGCGACGTCCTGCCCGGCCAGCAGGAACAGGCCGACGGCGAAGAGCACCGCGAGCCCGACGTACACGGCCACCCAGCGACCGGCCTCGCGCACGCCCACCGCGTGGGGGCGGCGGCCGACGATCGCGAGGTCCAGGGCCAGGACGGCCAGCAGCCCGACGATGGTCAGGGCCCACACCCAGAAGGGCACGCTCATCAGCGGGGTTCTCCGATCTCCGGGGACGTCCAGGCACACGACGAAGCCACCGGAGGTCTCTCCCGCCGCCCGTGACGGGCGACCGGCGGCCCCGGGCACCGAGACATCCGGTGCCGTGCTGACGAGGCCGACGCGCGGGGATACTCCCCTCCGTCTCCGAGCATGTCACCCGCGTGACGGCGCTGCGACGCCGCCCCGGGTGTCGGCGGCCACCCGGCTGCTCCACCGGGTCCGGCTCCCCTGTCGGCGTGCTCCCCTGATCCCTGTCGGCGTGCTCCGCTGATCCCTATCGGCGTGCTCCACTGATCGTTGCGCGTCCCATCGCTCACGACCGGCTCAGACGACGCGGGATACCGTGCGCAGGTGATCAGCCGCCCGCTCCGGGTCCTCGGGGTCGTGCTCGTCGTCCTCGTGCTGGGAGCCGGGACGGTCGGCGCCGCGCCCGCCCCGGGCGGCACGGTGCGCAGCGAGGACCTGCGCATCGACGTGCTCGACGGCCCCGCGGGCAACCAGCCCCAGACCCTCGACGCGACCCTCTGGCTCCCCGCCACCACGGGCCCCGCGCCAGCGGTCCTCGTCGCCCACGGCTTCGGGGGCAGCAAGGACTCGGTCGCCTCCGAGGCGCGCGCCTGGGCCGAGCGGGGCTACGTCGCGCTCGCCTGGTCGGCGCGCGGGTTCGGCCAGAGCACCGGGCAGATCGCGCTCAACTCCCCCGAGTACGAGGTGGCCGACGCCCGCCAGCTCGTCGACCGGCTCGCCGCCCGCCCCGAGGTCCGCCAGGACGGGCCGGGCGACCCGCGGGTCGGGGTCACCGGCGCGTCCTACGGCGGCGCGCTGGCCCTGCTGCTCGCCGGCAACGACCCCCGCGTCGACGCCACCATCCCGATCATCACCTGGAACGACCTCGGCCAGGCGCTGTTCCCGGACCGTGCGGGCGCGGTGCCCGCGGGCACCGCCGCGGCGAGCGCCGCCGAGCCCGACGGCGTGTTCAAGCGGGCGTGGTCGGCGCTGTTCTTCAGCAGCGGCTCGCGCCCCGCGCCCGGCCAGGAGCAGGCGCCCCCACAGGTGTGCGGGCGGTTCCTGCCCGAGATCTGCGCGGGCTACGTCGCGGCCGTGACCACCGGGCGCGAGCCCGCCGAGCTCGCGACCTTCCTCTCCAGGGCCTCGCCGGCCAGCGTCGCCGGGCGGATCACCGCGCCGACGCTGCTCGTCCAGGGCGAGCAGGACACGCTGTTCGGGCTCGACCAGGCCGACGCCACGGCGCGGCAGATCGCCGCGGGCGGCGGGACGGTCGCGGTGAGCTGGTTCGCCGGCGGGCACGACGGCGGAGGCCCGGACCAGCGCACCACCACGCGCATGCAGGCCTGGTTCGACCACCACCTCGCCGGCACGGTCGCCGACCCGGGTACCGCGTTCACCTACGTCGTCCCCTCGGGCGTGCAGGCCCGCCGCGCGCCGACCCAGCGCACGGTGACCGCCGCCGCCTACCCGGGCCTCGACGGCGGGGCGGGCCCGCCGCGGCAGGCCATGCCCCTGCGCGGCGGGGCCCAGGACGTCCTCGCGCCGGCCGGCGGGGCGCCCGCCGCGATCTCGTCGGTGCCCGGCCTGGGCGGGCTCGCCGGCGCCGGCGGGGGCGACGGCGAGGACGACGAGGAGGGCGGCGACACGGGCGGCCCCGGTGGGGGCGGCGGCGGCTCCGGGGGCGGGGTCGGCGCGTCGGCGCTGCTCGGCCGCCTCGCCGCGGACCTCCCCGGCCAGGCCGCGCGCTTCTCGACCGACCCGCTGCCCGCCCGCACGGTCGTCGCCGGTGCACCACAGGTCCGGCTCGCGGTCTCGGCGGTGCCGGGCCGTCCGTCGGGCGAGCCGGTGCTGTTCGCCAAGGTCTACGACGTGGCCGCGGGCGGCGACGCGCCGGGCACCCGCACCCTGCTGGGCAACGCGGTGTCGCCGGTGCGCCTGCCCGCGACGGGCCCGGTGCCGGCCGAGGTGACGGTGAGCCTGCCCGCGGTGGTGGCGACCCTCGCCGCCGGCCACCGCCTCGAGGTGGTCGTGAGCACCACCGACCAGTCCTACGCCGCGGCGACCCTGCCCGCGGTCCACCGCATCGCGCCGGCCGGGGACGCGACGCTGTCGGTGCCGACCGTGCCCGGCGACGTCCGCAGCGGCACCTCGGTCCCGCTCGCCCCGCTGATCACCGCCGGCCTGCTGCTGCTCGGGGTGCTCGTGGCCTGGCTGGTCGCGCGGGTGCTCGCGGGACGGCGGCGGCGCCGCGACCTCGAGCCGGGCGGCGCGCTCGCCCTCGAGGAGGGCCTCGCCGACACCCCGCTCGTGGTGCGCGGGCTGTCGAAGTCCTTCCAATCGGGATTCTCGGGCGCGAGCGGGCTCGTCGCCGTCGACGACGTCTCGTTCACCGTCGAGCGCGGCCAGGTCCTCGGGCTGCTCGGGCCCAACGGCGCCGGCAAGACCACGACCCTGCGCATGCTCCTCGGGCTGATCGCTCCGACCGCCGGCGAGCTGCGCCTCTTCGGGCGGCGCGTCGTCGCCGGCGCGCCGGTGCTCGGGCGCGTCGGGGCGTTCGTCGAGGGTGCGGGCTTCCTGCCGCACCTGACCGGGCGGGACAACCTGGAGCTCTACTGGGCGGCCACCGGGCGCCCGCGCGGCGACGCGCGCCTCGAGGAGGCGCTGGAGATCGCCGGGCTGGGCGGCGCGGTCGACCGGGCCGTGCGCACCTACAGCCAGGGCATGCGCCAGCGCCTGGCCATCGCGCAGGCGATGCTCGGGCTCCCCGACCTGCTCGTGCTCGACGAGCCCACCAACGGCCTCGACCCGCCCCAGATCCACGCGATGCGCGAGGTGCTGCGCGGCTACGCCCGCGGCACCGGACGCACCGTCCTGGTCTCGAGCCACCTGCTCGCCGAGGTCGAGCAGACCTGCGACCACGTGGTCGTGATGCACCGCGGGCGGGTGGTCGCCACCGGCGAGGTCGCCGAGCTGGTCGCGAACGGCCAGGTCGCGGTGACCGTCGACCCGGGCCGCCGCGACGACGCCGTCTCGGTCCTGCGCGGGCGCAACGGCGTGGGCGTCGAGCCGGACCCGGGCGACCCGGACGTCGTGCTGGTCGACCTGCACGGCTCCGACCGCGCCGACGTGGTGCGCACGCTGGTCGAGGCCGGTCACGACGTGCGCGGGGTGGGCCCGCGCCGCCGCCTCGAGGACGCCTTCCTGGCGCTGATCGGCGAGGAGGGCCCGCGCCCGTGACCACCCCCGTGGACGAGACCCGCACGCTCCCGGTGCGCGTCGAGCTCGCGCGCCAGTGGCGGCGCCGGCGCACACAGGTGACGCTCGCGCTGTTCGCCCTGCTCCCGGTGATCCTCTGGATCGCGTTCTCCGTCGGCGACGCCCCCGACCCGGGCGCCGCGGCCACGAGCCTCACCGACCTCGCCCAGGCCTCCGGCGTCAACTTCGCGGTGTTCGCGCTGTTCTCGTCGGCGAGCTTCCTGTTCGTCGTGGTCGTCGCCCTGTTCTTCGGCGACACGGTGGCCAGCGAGGCGTCGTGGTCGTCGCTGCGCTACCTGCTCGCGATCCCGGTGCCGCGCGTGCGCCTGCTGCGTCAGAAGGCGATCGTGGCCGCGCTGCTCTCGCTCGCGACGCTCGTGGTGCTGCCGGTGGTGGCCGTGGTGCTCGGGACGCTGGTGTACGGGGCGGGCGACTACCTCTCCCCCACCGGCGAGTCGCTGCCCTACGGCACGGCACTGGTCCGCATCGCCCTCGCCGTCGCCTACCTCGCGATCCACCTGCTCTGGGTGGCGGGCGTGGCCACGCTGCTCTCGGTGGTGACCGACGCCCCGCTCGGCGCGGTCGGCGGCGCGGTGCTGGTGTCGATCCTGTCCCAGATCCTCGACACGGTCGACGCGCTGGGGAGCCTGCGCAACGTCCTGCCCACCCACGAGGTCTTCGCCTTCGCCGACCTGCTGACCCTCGACGTCGACGGCGGCGACCTCGCCCGCGGCGTGCTCTCGGGCCTCGTCTGGTGCACGGCCTTCGGCGCCACGGCGATCTGGTGGTTCCGCCGCAAGGACATCACCTCCTAGCCCGGCCCGAGCCCGAGCGTGGCGCACGGGGTGTGCCAGCGTGGGGGCCACGCTGGCGTCCAACGCCAGGAAATCCCCCACGATCACGTGTCGATCCGGCGCCGCGCTGCTGCTGATCGCCCTCGGCCTCGCGGGCCTCGTCCCCGCCCTGCTCCTCGCCGCCGGCCTCTGGCTCGCGTTCCCCGTCGTGCTGCTCGCCGGCTCGGTCTTCCACGAGGGCGTGCCCGCGACGTCGGCGCTGGTGCACGCCGGCGACTGGCTGCTCAAAGCTGGCGATCGCCCTCGGCGTGGTCGCCCTCATCCGCCACGTGACCGCGGTTCCTGCCCGAGTCCGGGCAGGGGATTTGGCGACGACGACCGTTCAGGGCACGCTCCCGGCGTGGACCCGGAGCTGGTGCGGCACATCGCCGCCACGACGGGTCTGCCCGGAGCCGTGGCCGCCCGCGTGGTGGCCGACGTCGTCGCCTACTACCGCTCGGAGACCACCGAGGAGTACGTGCGGCGCCGGCACCGGGAACTGCAGGCCCGCGACCGTCGCAACGCCGAGATCTGGACGGTCATCGCCGACGAGCTCGCGCACCGCCCGGTCGCGCCGGGCGCGCTCAGCGAGCGGCGCCTGCGACGCATCGTCTACGGATGAAGGAGGACGCCTGTGTGCGGCATCGTGGGGTACGTCGGACCGCGGCCGGCGACGAGGATCCTCGTCGAGGGCCTCGCGCGTCTGGAGTACCGCGGCTACGACTCGGCCGGCCTCGCCGTCGCGTACCGCAAGGCGCTGCGGATCACGAAGGCCGCGGGCCGGGTCGACGACCTGCGCGCGGCCGTCGGCGACGACGACTCCCCCGGGCGGACCGGCATCGCCCACACCCGCTGGGCCACGCACGGCGAACCGAGCGAGCGCAACGCCCACCCGCACACCGACGCCGACGGGCGGATCGCCGTCGTCCACAACGGCATCCTCGAGAACGCCGACGAGCTGCGCGCCAAGCTGGTCGCCGACGGCGTGGTGCTGCGCTCGGACACCGACACCGAGGTGCTGCCCCACCTGATCGCCCGCGCCCTGGACGACGGCTCGCGCTCGCTCGAGGAGGCCGTCCGCGAGGCGCTCCGCGTCGTCGAGGGCACCTACGGGCTGGTCGTGCTCGACGCGCGCCGTCCCGAGGAGCTCGTCGTCGCCCGCAACGGCAGCCCGATCGTGCTCGGGCTCGGCGACGGCGAGATGTTCGTCGCGTCCGACGTCGCCGCGCTGGTGCGACACACCCGCCAGGTGGTCTTCCTGGCCGACGGCGAGCTCGCGACCCTGACGGCCGCCGGCTACGAGGGCTCGCGGCTGGCGTCGCCCATCACCGTCGACGTGGACGACGACGACTACGAGCTCGACGGCCACCCCGACTTCCTGTCGAAGGAGATCCACGAGCAGCCGGCGGCCCTGCGCCGCGTGCTGGCCGGCCGGCTCGACGCCCGGTTCGCCACGGCGCGCCTCGACGGGCTGCGCCTCGACCCCCGCGAGCTCCGCGGCATCCGCCGCGTCACGTTCCTCGGCTGCGGCTCGGCGCTCTACGCCGGCCAGATCGGCGCGGGCCTCGTGGAGGAGCTCGCCCGCATCCCCGCGGACGCGGAGCAGGCCAGCGAGTTCCGCTACCGCAACCCGCTCGTCGACCCCGAGACGCTCTACGTGGCGGTCAGCCAGTCCGGCGAGACCATCGACACGCTCGCCGCCGTCGAGGAGCTCCAGCGCAAAGGCGGGCGGGTCGTCGGCGTCGTCAACGTCATCGGCTCGGCGATCGCGCGCCAGTGCGGCGCGGGCATGTTCCTGCACGCCGGCCCCGAGGTGTCGGTGGCCTCGACCAAGGCGTTCAGCTCGATGGCGACGTCGTTCACGCTGCTCGCCCTGCTGCTCGGCCGGGTGCGCGACCTGTCCTCGGCGCACGGCGCGCGCCTCGTCGAGGGGCTGCGACGGCTCCCGGACGCGGTGGAGGCGGCGCTGGCGCCGTCCGACGCGGTCGCCGAGGTCGCGCGGCGCTACGCCGACGCACGGTCCATGTTCTTCCTGGGGCGCGTGCGCGGCGCCGCGGTCGCGCGTGAGGGCGCGCAGAAGCTCAAGGAGATCTCCTACATCCACGCCGAGGCGTACGCGGCCGCGGAGCTCAAGCACGGGCCGCTCGCCCTCGTCGACCCGTCGATGCCGTGCGTGGTCGTCGTGCCCGACGACGAGCTGCTGGGCAAGAACACCAGCACCATCGAGCAGATCAAGGCCCGCGGCGGCCCGGTGATCGTGGTGACGAACGCCGAGCTCCCGGACGGCCTCGCGGACGCGGTGCTGCGCGTCCCGCGGCTGGAGCCCGAGCTCGACCCGATCCTGCTCGGCATCCCCCTGCAGCAGCTGGCCTACCACTGCGCCGCGGTGCTCGGCCGCGACATCGACAAGCCGCGCAACCTCGCCAAGAGCGTCACGGTGGAGTAGCCGCGCGGTGATCGTGGGGCCTCCACTGGCGTTGAACGCCAGCGTGGCCCCCACGCTGGCACGCCCGTCAGCCCGTGACCTCGATCGTCAGGGGGCCCTCGGGGTCCGGGGCGTCGACGGTCGCGTGCCCGCCGGGACGCAGCGCGCCCGCGACGATGCGCCGCGACAGCGCCCGGTCGACCTCGCGGGTCACCACCCGGCGCATCGGCCGCGCCCCCAGCGCCGGGTCGTGCCCGCGCACCACCAGCGCGTCCACCGCCGCCGGCGTCACGGTCAGCCCGACCTCCTGGGCGGCGAGGCGCTCGCGCGTCCCGTCGAGGAACAGCTCCACCACCGCCCGCCGCTCCTCGGGGCCGAGCGGGGTGAACAGCACGACCTCGTCGACGCGGCCGAGGAACTCCGGGCGCAGGGCGCGCGCCAGGGCCGAGACGACGGCACCGCGCGCCTCGTCGACGTCGCGGCCCTCGGTCAGCGCCGACGCCCCGAGGTTGCTCGTCATGATCACGACGGCGTCCGCGAACGAGACGGTGCGTCCGCGCCCGTCGGTCAGCCGCCCCGCGTCGAGCACCCCGAGCAGCAGCGCGAGGACGTCCGGGTGCGCCTTCTCGATCTCGTCGAGCAGCACCACGCACGACGGCGTCCGCCGGATCGCCTCAGTGAGCTCGCCCGGCCGGTCGTGCCCGATATAGCCGGGTGGGGCGCCGGTGAGGCGGGCGACGGTGTGCGCCTCGCGGAACTCGCCGAGGTCGAGGCGCACGAGGCGCTCGTCGGACCCGTGCAGCGCCTCGGCGAGGGCGCGGGCGAGCTCGGTCTTGCCGACCCCCGTCGGGCCCGCGAACAGGAACGACGCCACGGGCCGGCCGGGCTGGCCCATCCCGGCCCGTCCGGCGAGCACGGCGTCGGTGACGGCCTCGAGCGCGTGGTCCTGGCCCACGACGCGTCGCCGCAGGTGCTCGGCCAGCCCGAGCAGGCGCGTGCGCTCGGAGTCGGTGAGGTGCGCGACGGGCAGGCCGGTGCGGTCGGCGACGACCTGGGCGACGTCGGCGACGGTCACGGTCGCGGACGAACCCGGGTCCTCGGCGCGCCGCAGGCGGACGCGGGCGGCGGCGGTGTCCATCGCGTCGATCGCCTTGTCGGGCAGGAAGCGGTCGCGGACGTGGCGCGCGGTCAGCTCGACGGCGGCCCGGCGGGTGTCCTCGGGCAGGCGCACCCCGTGGTGCTCCTCGTAGCGCGCGCGCAGTCCCTCGAGGATGCCCACGGTCTGCTCGACGGTCGGCTCGTCGACGGTGATCGGCGCGAACCGTCGCTCGAGCGCGGGGTCGGACTCCACGTGGCGGCGGTACTCGTCGAGCGTCGTCGCCCCCACGACCTGCAGCTCCCCGCGGGCGAGCGCCGGCTTGAGGATGTCCGCCGCGTCCATCGTCCCCTCGACGCCCGCGCCCGCCCCGACGACGGTGTGCAGCTCGTCGAGGAACAGCACGACCCCGCGGTCGGTGGCCGTGACCTCGTCGACGAGACGCCGCAGCCGCTCCTCGAACTCGCCGCGGTACTTGGTGCCGGCGACCAGCCCGGCGAGGTCGAGCGCCACGACCCGCCGGCCCGGCGTGCCGGGCACGGTGCCGGCCGCGATCCGCGCCGCGATGCCCTCGACGATCGCGGTCTTGCCGACACCCGGGTCCCCGACGAGCACGGGGTTGTTCTTGGTGCGCCGCCCGAGGATCTCCAGGACCGCGGCGACCTCGCGCTCCCGGCCGACGACGGGGTCGAGGCGCCCGGCCCGCGCCGCCGCGGTGAGGTCGCGCCCGAACCGGTCGAGGACCGGCGTGCGGGTGTCCTCGCGGTGGCCTCGCGGCGGCGGGGGGCCGTCGTCCGGGCGCCCCAGGTCGCCGAAGCCCTCGACGAGGCGCCCGATCAGGTCCTCGAGGGGGTTGGACCACTCCCCGGACCGGTCCTGGTCGCCGCGGCGGGCGTCGTTGCTCACCACACCATGATGCGCGCGCGACCGATCAGCAGCTGGGTTCGATGGAGAGCACGCCCGGCAGCATGCGGACGCGGTCGGCGAACTCGGCGCACTCGGAGGTGGTGAGCGCGACCGTGCACTGGATGCACGAGCAGCTGACGCCCTCGTGGACGTCGACCGAGAAGTCGGGGACGCGGTAGCCGAACGAGCACAGCGCCGACGCCAGGTCCATGACGCCCGGCATCCCGCCGGTGGTGAGGATCGTGAAGGGCCGCGGCAGCCGCGAGGCGCGACGCGGGGCGGGGGTGTAGGTGGGGGCCGGCTCGAGCGTGGTCACGGCGGTGCTCCTGGGGATCCGTGCGTGCGATGGATCCGAGCCAGGCCTCGGGCTCAGCCCCCGGCGACGGGGACGAGCGGAAGGTGCGCGCCGGGGACCTGGCTCACCCGGCGCGCCGGAGTACTACCTCTCGACGCAGCGCCTGCATGACGGTGATGTTACCCCCGCCACTCCGATGGTCAACTCGGGCACCCCCACCGCGCGTCACACCATCACGATCCCGCCGTCGATCATCACCGCCTGGCCGGTCATGTAGTCGGCGTCGCGGCTGGCCAGGTACGAGACGAACGACGCGACGTCCTCGGGCGTCTGCACCCGGCCCAGGGCGATGAGCTGCGAGTACTGCGCCAGCGCCTCGCCCTTGCCGGTGCCGAGGTAGCCGCCGAGGCCCTGGTCGATCTCGTCCCACATCGTGGTGCCGACGATGCCCGGGCAGTACGCGTTGACGGTGATCTGGTGGGGCGCGAGCTCCTTGGCCGCGGCCTGCGTCAGCGCCCGGACCGCGAACTTCGACGCCGAGTAGTGCCCGAGGTGGTCGAAGCCCTGGTGCCCGGCGACCGACGCGGCATTGATGATCTTTCCGCCCGTCCCCTGCTCGATCATCGCCTCGGCCGCGGCCTGCAGGCACCACAGCACGCCGCCGACGTTGATCGACAGCATCCGCTGCAGGTCCTCGGGCGTCACCTCGCGCAGCGTCTTGACCTGGGCGATGCCCGCGTTGGCGACCATCACGTCGACCGAGCCGAACCGCTCCCGCGCCGCGGCGACGAGCGCCAGGCACGCGTCACGGTCCGCGACGTCGGTGGCCGTCGCCGCCGCCTGGCCGCCGGCGTCGGTGATCTCCTTCGCGACGCCCCGCGCGGTCTCGGCGTCGATGTCGGACACCATCACGGCGAGCCCGTCGCCCGCCAGCCGGCGCGCGATGGCGGCCCCGATCCCGCGTCCCGCGCCGGTCACGACGGCGCAGCGGACCCCGGCCGCGGTCACGGGTGCACCAGGATCTTCACGTTGGTCTCCTTGTGGTCGATGAGCTCGCGGAATCCCTGGTCGACGATGTCGTCGAGGGCGATGCGTCCGGTGATGAACTGCTCGACGTCGACGACGCCGTCGCGGACGAGGTCGATGACCTCGGGGTGCCGGCCGGCGTAGGCGAGCGAGCCGATGAGCCGGATCTCGGACAGGACGAGCGAGTTGACGTCGAAGGTGGCCGGGTGGCCCCAGATCGAGACGTTGACGCAGGTGCCGCCGGGGCGGGTCGAGGCGACGGCCTGGGCGAGCACGGGGTCGAGGCCCGCGCACTCGAAGGTGACGTCGGCCCCGGCGCCGCCGGTGAGCTCGCGGACGCGCTCCGGGACGTCCTCCTCGGTCGGGTCCAGCACGACGTCCGCGCCGGCACCGGGCGCCTTGGCCTTGCGGGCGTCGGCGGGCTCGACCACGACGACCTGCCCGGCGCCGACGGCGCGCAGCGCGGCCGCGGTGACCAGGCCGATCGGCCCGGCCCCGAACACCACGGCGGTCTGTCCCGCCTCGAGGCCGGAGAGCTTGGTGGCGTGGTAGCCGACCGCGAGGGGCTCGACGAGGGCGCCCTGTTGGGTGGTCATGTCGCCGATGGGGTGCACCCACCGCCGGTCGACGACGGCCCGCTCGGCGAAGCCGCCCTGGTCGCCGTCCAGGCCGATGAACCCGAGGGAACGGCAGACGTTGTAGCGCCCGGACCGGCACGCGACGCAGGTCCCGCACACGTCGTAGGGCTCGACGACGACCCGGTCGCCCTCGGACAGCCCGGTCACGCCCTCGCCGACCTCGGACACGACGCCGGCGAACTCGTGGCCCAGCGTGATCGGCACGGCCCCGCCGGTCAGCGGGTGCGGCGCCTGCGGGGTCGGGGCGAAGATCGGGCCGTCGAGGTACTCGTGCAGGTCGGTGCCGCAGATCCCGCACCACTCGACGGCCAGCTGCACCTGGCCGGGGCCGGCGTGGGGCTCGGGCAGGTCCTCCACGCGGATGTCGCCGCGTCCGTGGTAGCGAGCAGCCTTCACGCTTCCTCCTCCGGGACGGTGTCGGTCTCCATCCCAGAGGAGTGAGCCCGATCACGGCCAGGGTTGCAGCGGTGTTGCAGCGGGCCCGAACAACCGCGCGGCGTCCTGCGGCGACGGGGGGACCACCTCGACGCCGGGCGCGATCCGGTACGGGCGCGCCGCGAGCAGCCCGCCGAGGACGCGGCGCAGCCGAGAGAGCTCCGCGCGCACGGTGACGAGGTGGTCGGCGTCGTCGTAGAGCGCGCGGCTGATCGCCGCGGCGTCCAGGCCCTCGCTGCCGGCGGCCATGAGCAGCGCCAGGATCTGCAGGTGGCGCCGGCCGAGGGCGTGGCGCCACTCCTCGCGGCCCTCCACGACCGCGCCCGGCGGGTCGGCGTCGAGGTCCAGCCGCAGCCGCGTCGCCCCCGGACCCGTCGCGCTCGACGGCCGGAGCAGCCAGCCGCCGGGGACACGCTCGGGCAGGCAGGCGCCGAGCCCGTGCACGAGCAGCGCCTCGCCGGCCCGCGGGACGGCGACGCGGTCGCGCGGCGCCAGCCCGGTGGACGCCGCGACCCACCCGTGATCGTCGACCACCAGCGCCGGCGCCGACTCGCGGGCGAGCAGCGGCGCCGCCACGGCGCGCAGCCCGTCGAGGCGGGTCTCGTGCGCGGCCCACAGCCCGGTCTCGGCCAGCCGCACCGCGGTGTGCACGAGGGCCACGGTGGTCGGGTGGACCGTCGGCGCGGGGCCGGACAGGTCGACGACGCCGAGCATCTCCCCGGTGCGCGGGTCGTGGATGGGGCTCGCCGTGCAGGTCCAGGGGTGCTGGGCGCGGACGAAGTGCTCGGCGGAGAAGAGCTGCACCGACGCGTGCTCGGCCAGCGCGGTGCCGATGGCGTTGGTGCCGACCGAGGCCTCGGTCCAGTCCGCGCCGGGCAGGAAGCCGAGACTGTCGGCGAGGCGCCCGACACGCACCGCGCCCTCGCGCCACAGCACGAGGCCGTCGGCCGCCGTGATCACCATGATGTGCTCGGCGTCCTCGGCGACGGCCGTGAGGCTCGCGCGCAGCTGGGGCAGGACTCCGGCGATCGGCGACTCGGCGCGCCGGCGCTCCACGATCTCGGGCGGTGCGGGGTCGTCGAGCCCCCGCCCGTCCGGGGCGACGCCGTAGGACAGCACCCGGTCCCAGGACCGGCTGACCACCCGCCGCAGCGCCGTCGTCGGCCGGCTGCCCGCGAGGCGCTCGTCGTGGGCCTGGTGCAGCAGCCGGGCGTGCCGGCGGAGGTCGGTGCTGCGCGTCACGGCGCAGACGCCGTCGTCCACCACATGCACCTCCGGTCACGCGGACCGCCCTGGGTGACCCGGAGCATAACCCGCGCTCGGGGCCCCTCCCAGAGACCGAGCGGCTCGTCCTCCGGGCTGCGACGCGGGGTGGCGGACCGGAGCTGTCCGGCACGGGTGAGAGGTTGGCCGCGCACGCACCCCCCGCCGACCGGGAGCCGACCGTGAGCCGCGACGTCCAGATCACCATCGACTGCGCCGACCCCGCCGCGTTGGCGGCCTTCTGGGCCGAGGCCCTGGGCTACCGCGTCCAGGAACCACCGGGCGGCTTCGCCTCGTGGCCGGAGGCCCTGGAGGCGTTCGGCGTCCCGCCCGAGCGCCACAACGACGCCTCGGCGGTGCTCGACCCCGACGGCTCCGGGCCGCGGGTCTTCTTCCAGCGGGTGCCGGAGGGCAAGCAGGCCAAGAACCGGGTGCACCTCGACGTCCGGGCCGCCCCCGGCCTCGAGGGCGAGGAGCGCATGGCGGCCCTGGAGACGGAGGCTGCGCGGCTCGTCGGCCACGGCGCCGTCCGCCTCGCACGGCACGAGCCCGACCCTCCGCTCGGAGCAGGCCACATCATCCTGGCCGACCCCGAGGGCAACGAGTTCTGCCTGGACTGATGCCGGGCACCCCTGCCCGGTGACCGAGCCGCTCGACCTCTTCGGCGACACCGCCGACACCGCCACCGAGCTCCCGCACGACCTCGACGCCCTGCGCGCGCAGGCGGCCGGGTGCACCCGCTGCGAGCTGTACCAGGACACGACGCAGACCGTGTTCGGCACGGGGCCGGCGACGGCGCGGCTGGTGATGGTCGGCGAGCAGCCCGGCGACCAGGAGGACCGCGAGGGCGCACCGTTCGTCGGACCGGCCGGGCGGCTGCTGGACGAGGCCCTCGACGAGGCCGGCGTGGCCCGCGACGACGCCTACGTCACCAACGCGGTGAAGCACTTCAACTTCCGCTACCAGGGCAAGCGGCGCATCCACGAGACGCCGAAGGCCGGGCACATCCGCGCCTGCCGTCCGTGGCTGGACGCCGAGCTGGCGCTGGTGAAGCCGCAGGTGCTGCTGACCCTGGGCGCGACGGCGGGCAAGGCGCTGCTGGGGCCGAAGTTCCGGATCACCGCCGAGCGCGGCGAGCCCCGGCCCTGGAACGACCTCACCCTCGTGCCGACGATCCACCCGTCGGCGATCCTGCGCGCCGACCCGGCCCGCGGGCAGGACCGCGACGAGATGTTCGCGGGCTTCGTCGCCGACCTGCGCACCGCCGGGGAGCTGCTGCGCTGACGCGGCGGCTCCCGCTCAGCGATGAGCCGGGGCCTCGTCGACGCCGAGGAGCAATCCCCGCACGGCGTCGGCGATGGCGTCCGGGCGGTCGAGGGTGACCAGGTGCCCGGCGTCGTCGAGCAGCCGCGGCTCGGGCGCGCCGAGCCGGCGGGCGAGGTCCCGCTGCAGGGCGACCCAGCCGGCCCGGCCGCGGCCCGTCCCGGCGGCCCCGACGAGCAGCCGGACCGGGACCCCCGGCACGCCCCGCTCCCGCTGCCACGCCAGCACCCCGGCCTGCAGCGGTCCGTGCCCGAACCACGCGTCGAGCGTCGACGCCGCCCACGCCCGCGATGCGTAGACCGCGCGCACCGCCGCGGGCGCCATGCGGTCGCGCCGCCGCACCGACGTCGCCCACACCCCGAGCGCGCGGAGCCACGGACCGGCGAGCGTCGCGATCCCGGTCGCCACCACCAGCTCGGCGACGGCCCGCCCCACATCGCTGAGCAGGGCGGGCGAGAGCCGCACCGACTCCTCGTGGGACGCGTCGACCAGCACCGCGCCCGCGCAGTCACGTGGGTCGTCGGCGTAGAGCAGGGCCTGCACGTGCAGCCCCCCCGACGAGTGGCCCACGAGCAGCAACGGCCGGGCCGCGGCGGCCACCCGGGCGGCGAGGCGGGCGGCGACGGCCTCCGCGGTCCAGTCGTCGCGCGAGCGCAGGCGCGGCGCGTCGGCCGGGTCGACCACGACCACCGCGACGTCGGTGCGCAACGCGTCGACGACGGCGTCCCACTCCCCCGGCGTCGACCCCAGCCCGGGGACGACGACCACGGTGCGTGCCCTCACGCCCGCCTCCGGGCCCACCGCGAGCCCCGCAGCACGACGAGGCCGATGGTCACCAGCACGCCCGAGAGCGCGAGGACCTGCACGCGCTGCACGTAGCCCACGACCCCGTCGAGGCCCAGACCCACCGTCTCCTCCAGGACGACCAGCAGCCCGGGCACCGCGACGAGCGGGAGCCCGACCAGCATCGCGCCCTCCAGCGGCGACGCCGGCTGCGCGGCCGTGCGCCCCCGGGACCGGGCGACCGCGAGGAGCACGACGGCGAGGATCGCGGCGCCGTTGGCCGCGACGCTGCTCACCTCGTGCACCCCGAACGCGAGCGCCGATCGCGAGGCCTCGGCGGCGGCGCAGGCGGCGTCGGCCGAGGGCGCACAGGTCATCGGGGCGGCCGCGTCGAGCAGCGTCGCCACCCCGAAGAGCCCGAGCGCGACGCCGGCCCACCGCACCGCCCGGGCCCCCGGGCGCCGCACCAGGTGCACCGCGGCGGCCACCACGACCAGGCCGACGAGGGCGTCGACGGCGCGGAAGACGAGGTCGTGCGGCTGGTCGAGCGCGGCGAGCTCGCTGACGTACGAGCGCGCCGGGTCCAGGCGCGTGCCGAACAGCGGGGTCACCAGGAACGCCGAGTACACGACGCCGGCCACGACCGTGGCCCAGCCGATCACCCGGTCGGCGGTCGTCGCGCTCCGAGCAGCACCACCCCGCACACGACGACCCTAGTCGCTGCGTGCCGGGACCTCAGTGCTGCTGCGGTCGGCCGAGCCTCGCCGTGGTCTCCGCCGGGTCCATACCGTGCAGGCGCAGCAGGTTCTCGCCGAGGATCTTCCGCTTGGCCTGGTCGGTGAGCTGCGGGTAGCCGTACCCGTCGCAGAGGTCCTGCGGGATCGTGAAGTCGCGGAACGCCTGCAGCGCCCACTGGGGCTGCCAGATCGGCGCCTCCGACCCGTAGACGATCTTGTCCTCACCGCACCAGAACAGCAGCTTGCCCAGGATCTCGGCGAACATCCGGGGCGACCGGACCACGAAGTTGATCGTGGCGGCGAGCGAGGCGTAGAGGTTCGGGTAGCGGATCAGCTGCCAGCAGACCTCGTCGAGGAACGGCAGGCCCACGTGGTAGATCACGAAGTTGATGTCGGGGAAGTTCGCCGCGGCCCCGTCCATGTCCCAGGTCTGCGTGTGCTCGATCGGCTGCGGGCCCAGCGGCACCCCCTTGTGCACCCCGATCAGGTCCACGCCCAGCTGCTGGGCCTTCTCGAAGATCGGGAACGCGATCTTCGGGTCGTCCATGCGCCACGGCACCGGCGTGCCGAAGTCGTAGCGCACGTTGTAGAACTTGAAGGCCCGCGCGTTGAACTCGCCGACCTGCCGCTCCATGAGATCCAGCGCCTTGCGCCCCTCGAGCGGGTTGACCGTGCCCCAGAAGACGGTGCGCTCGGGGTCGTGCGCCGCGAGCTGCGCGCACTCCTCCCACGGCGAGAGGCCGTCCCGGAACAGATCGGTGAGGGGCAGCGGCATCGCGACGAGCATGTCCGTGTCCGAGTGGTCGTAGACCATCTCGTGGATCTCCGCCGGCGTCCACGTGCGCAGGAAGTCCTCCGGGGGCAGCTTCGGCTGGTCGTCCGGGGTCAGCGCGTTGTGGAAGGCGTAGATGTGGTTGGCGAACAGCTCGCCGTCGCGGTTGAAGGCGTTCTTCGGGTCGAAGTTGAACGGGTGGGCGACCCCGTCGAACACGAACGCGTCACCGATCATGAGGTGGCCTCCTCGACGTGTGGTGGCTGGCGACGTAGGCGTCGCGGTCGGTGACGGCCGCGGGCTCGGGCAGGAACCGCAGCTTGCGCACCGCGGACTCCGAGAGCCGGTCGCTGGTCCACACCTCGTCCCAGACGACCTCGACCTCGCACGACGCGACGCCCGGCTGGTCGGCGACCACCTGCTGCACGTCGGTCAGGACGCGGGCGGCGAACGGGCACCACCCGGAGGTGAGCAGCAGCTCGACCCGGGCGTGGCCCTCCCGCACCGACACCGAGCGCAGGAGCCCCATGTCGACCACGGAGATGCCCTTGTCCCGGCAACAGGGGTCGTAGACCTCGGAGAGCGCCTCGACGGCCCAGGCGGGGACCGCCGCGGCGGACGACTCATCCATCCGCCGAGTGTGACGTACGTCTCAGGCGCGGGGGGACCGCCATCCGGCGGCTCAGCTGACCCCGGCCGCGTCCATCCCCCGCATCTCCTTCTTGAGGTCGGCGATCTCGTCGCGCAGGCGCCCGGCCAGCTCGAACTGCAGGTCGCGGGCCGCGGCCATCATCTGGTCGGTGAGCTGCTGGATGAGGTCGGCCAGCTCGGCGCGCGCCATGCCCGAGGTGTCGCGGTGCTCGACGATGCCCGAGCTGCCCCGGCCGCCGGCCTCCCCCGCCGCCCGGCGTCCGCGGGAGCTGTTGCGCGCCGAGCCGCCGACCCCGACCGACTCCTCGGTGTCCTCGGCCTCGCGGTACACGCGGTCGAGGATGTCGGCGATGTTCTTGCGCAGCGGCTGCGGATCGACCCCGCGCTCGGTGTTGTAGGCGATCTGCTTCTCGCGGCGCCGGTTGGTCTCGTCGATGGCGTACTGCATCGAGTCGGTGACCTTGTCGGCGTACATGTGCACCTGGCCGGACACGTTGCGCGCCGCGCGGCCGATCGTCTGGATCAGCGAGCGCTCGCTGCGCAGGAAGCCCTCCTTGTCGGCGTCGAGGATGGCCACCAGCGACACCTCGGGCAGGTCGAGGCCCTCGCGCAGCAGGTTGATGCCGACCAGCACGTCGTACTCGCCGGAGCGCAGCTCGCGGAGCAGCTCGACGCGGCGCAGGGTGTCGACCTCGGAGTGCAGGTAGCGGACCTTGATGCCCAGCTCGAGCAGGTAGTCGGTGAGGTCCTCGGCCATCTTCTTGGTCAGCGTGGTGACCAGCGTCCGCTCGTCCTTCTCGACCCGCGTGCGGATCTCGCCAACGAGGTCGTCGATCTGGCCCTTGGTCGGCTTCACGACCACCTCGGGGTCGATGAGGCCGGTGGGCCGGATGACCTGCTCGACGAACTCGCCGCCGGCCATGCGCATCTCGTAGTCGCCCGGCGTGGCCGACAGGTACACCGTCTGCCCGATGCGGTCGGCGAACTCCTCCCAGGTCAGCGGCCGGTTGTCGGTGGCCGACGGGAGCCGGAAGCCGTACTCGACGAGGTTGCGCTTGCGCGACATGTCGCCCTCGTACATGCCGCCGATCTGCGGGACCGTCACGTGCGACTCGTCGATGACCAGCAGGAAGTCCTGCGGGAAGTAGTCGATGAGCGTGGCCGGCGCGGTGCCCGGCCCGCGACCGTCGATGTGGCGCGAGTAGTTCTCGATGCCGGAGCAGAAGCCGACCTGACGGATCATCTCGACGTCGTAGCTGGTGCGCATGCGCAGCCGCTGGGCCTCGAGCAGCTTGCCCTGGCGCTCCAGCTCGGCCAGGCGCTCCTCGAGCTCGGCCTCGATGGCCTTGACCGCCTTCTCCATGCGCTCGGGACCGGCCACGTAGTGGGTGGCCGGGAAGATGCGCACGTCGTCGACCTGGCGCACCACGTCGCCGGTGAGCGGGTTGAGGTAGTAGAGCGCCTCGACCTCGTCGCCGAAGAACTCGATGCGGACCGCGAGCTCCTCGTACGCCGGGATGATCTCCACGGTGTCGCCGCGGACCCGGAACGTGCCACGCGCGAAGGCCATGTCGTTGCGCTGGTACTGCACGTCGACCAGCGCGCGCAGCAGTGTGTCGCGGTCGAGCTCGTCGCCGACGGTGAGCTGCACCGAGCGGTCGAGGTAGGACTGCGGCGTGCCCAGGCCGTAGATGCACGACACGGACGCGACCACCACGACGTCCCGGCGGCTCAGGAGGTTGGACGTCGCCGAGTGCCGCAGCCGCTCGACGTCCTCGTTGATCGAGGAGTCCTTCTCGATGTAGGTGTCGGTCTGCGCGATGTACGCCTCGGGCTGGTAGTAGTCGTAGTACGAGACGAAGTACTCGACCGCGTTGTTGGGCAGCAGCTCGCGCAGCTCGTTGGCCAGC
>JAQSWW010000227.1 GCA_029266415.1 Actinomycetospora sp.
ACCGGATCCACCTGCACGGCACCGAGCCGCCGACGGTGTCCGGGGCGTCGGCGATCGCCCACCACCTGCGCATCCTCGAGATCACCGACCGCCTCGCCGAGGGCTTCGGCCCGCTCGGCTACCCCCTGCGCCGCGCCGAGCACCGCGCGCTGCTCGTCGAGCAGGTGCTCGCCCTGCGCGCGACGTGCCTGGCGGTCGGCGCGGTGCTCACGGCCGCCGTGGAGGTCCGGCGCCTGCTCGCCGCCCTGCCGCCCGCCGAGCGCCCGCGGGTCGACGCTCTTCCGCGGCTGCGGGTCCTGGCCGCCCTCACCCTCGACGTCGACGACACCCGCGCCGCCGACCTCGCCCGCGCCGAGCTCGAGGAGGTGGTCGAGCGCGTGCAGGCCGGGGTGCCGCCGGCGCGCCAGGCCCCCGAGCTCGTCGCCGTCCTCGACGCGCTGCGCCGCCGCGACGCCGAGGCCTACGCCGCGGCCGTGCTCGCCGTGGAGGCCGCGCACGACGAGGCCCGCGACCAGCGCCGCGCCGACGCCCTCGCCGCACGCCTGGAGGCGGCCGCGCCCGGCGTCGTCGCCGTGCTGCGCGCGCACGCGGGGGAGCCGTGGCCCGACCGCGAGGAGCGCTTCGAGCGGGCGTGGACCCACGCGCGGGCGGCGGCGCGCGTGGGGCAGTGGGCGGCGGCCGAGGCCGTGCCCGACCGTCTCGCCGACCTCGACGTCGAGCTCGCCCGCGTCACCTCCCGCCTCGCGGCCGCGCGGGCGTGGCGGGCGTGCCTGACCGGGGTCACCGCCGAGCAGATGCGCGCGCTGCAGAGCC
The DNA here is from genome assembly GCA_029266415.1 of Actinomycetospora sp. Taxonomy (GTDB): domain Bacteria; phylum Actinomycetota; class Actinomycetes; order Mycobacteriales; family Pseudonocardiaceae; genus Actinomycetospora. The sequence goes on from JAQSWW010000227.1 coordinate 814, forward strand.
ACCGCGCCTCGGTCGCCGCCGTCGGGCGGGGCACCGGGCGCCACGCCGACCGCTACCGCGCCGCCGCCCGGGAGGCCGTCGAGGTCGCCCGCGACGCCGTGCCCGCGTGGGTGATGCCGATCCGCGAGGTGCTCTCCGTCGTCGCGCCCCGGCCCGACTCCTTCGACGTCGTGATCGTCGACGAGGCCAGCCAGGCCGACCTGACCAGCCTGTTCCTGCTCTGGCTCGCACCGCGGGTGATCGTCGTCGGCGACGACCGCCAGTGCACCCCCGCGGACGTCGGCGTCGGCTCGCTCGAGCCGGCGTTCGCGCGGCTGGAGACCGACCTGCCCGAGGTGCCGTTCTACCTGCGGAGCCAGTTCACGCCGCGGGCCAGCGTGTTCTCGGTGTTCCGGGCGACGTTCGGTCCGCCGATCCGGCTGCGGGAGCACTTCCGCTCGATGCCCGAGATCGTCGGCTGGTCATCGCGGGAGTTCTACGCGGGCCCCGACGACGCGGGCGTCCACGGCGAGCCGCTGGTGCCGCTGCGCCAGTTCGGCGCCGACCGCCTGCCCCCGCTGCGCGCGACGTACGTGCCCGGCGCGGTGGTCCGCGGGCAAGGGTCGTCGCTGGCCAACGAGGCCGAGGCCGCGGCGCTCGTCGACGCCGTCGCCCGCTGCGCCGCCGACCCGGCCTACGACGGCGCCACGTTCGGGGTGGTCGTGCTGCAGGGCCACGGGCAGGTCGAGCTGATCGACGGCCTGCTGCGCGAGCGGCTCGGGGTCGACGCGTGGGAGGCGCGGCGGCTGCGGGTCGGCGTCGCCGCGGACTTCCAGGGCGACGAGCGCGACGTCGTGTGGCTCTCGATGGTCGTGGCGCCGGGGCACCGCCTCGTGTCGCTGACCGCCGAGCGCTACCGCCAGGCGTTCAACGTCGCCGCCTCGCGGGCCCGCGACCAGATGTGGCTGTTCCACTCGGTGCGCGCCGACGAGCTCGCCCCCACCGACCTGCGCCGCAAGCTCCTCGAGCACGTCACGGCCACGGAGCCGGACGGCTCGGCGGGCGCGCCGGAGCGCCCGGTGCCCGGGCAGGTCGACACCGAGCACCGGCACCCGGCGTTCACCAGCCTGTTCGCGCAGCGGGTGTTCGTCGACCTCTCCGCGTCGGGGTTCGCCGTCGTCCCGCAGGTCGAGGTGCACGGCCGCACGCTGGACCTCGTGGTCACCGGGGCGACCGGGCGGCTGGCGGTGATCTGCGACGGCGACGAGCAGCACCGCCCCGTGACCCGCGCCGACGTGGAGGCCGAGCACGACCTGCGTCGCTGCGGCTGGCCCGTCGTGCGGGTCGCCGAGTCGCACTGGATCGGCGACCGCGAGGGCGCGCTGCAGCCGGTGCTCGACGCCGCGACCGCGGCGGGGATCACGCCGTCGGCGCCGACCGGCCCGCTCGCCGTCGTCGAGACCGCGCCGTGGGACCGCACCGAGTACCGGCCCCGCCGCGGGCGCTCGGGACGCGCGGTGCTCGGCGAGGCCGGCGGGGAGACCCTCGACGACCTCGTCGACGACCTCGCCGCCCAGGGTTTCCCGCCCCCGCGCCGCGGCGCCCGCGTGCACGACCCCCGCGACGGCCGGGTGCTCACCGACGCCGCCGCCCTGTGGCCGACGGGCATCAGCCGCCGCGTCCTCGCCTCGCCCGTGGTCCTCGACCCCGACCTCACCGACCCCGCCGGCGAGCGCCTGCGCGAGCTGGGCTACCGCGCGTTCACCTCGGTCCCCGGCCTCCGCGACCACCTCGCGGCGTCCGGGGAGGGGTGAGGGCCCCGTGTCAGCGAAGTGGCGTCGCTGACGTCCAGTGTCCGTATCGGTACTTCGATCACCGCGAGGATCAGGCCGCGAACGCCCGCTCCGCCAGGTACCGCGCGCGGTCGTGCCGCTCGGTGAACGCCGGGTGGACGCGGCGCCGTCCGGGTGGTCAGGCGCCCGCGAAGATCTCGTCGCCCTCGTCGTCCATGTCGTCCCCGCCGTCGTCGTGCTCGTCGGCCGGGTCCACGTACGGCTGGTAGGTCGCCGGGTCGAACGGCAGCTCGACGCCGAAGGGCAGCTCGTACTTGTCGTGCAGGAAACGCTCGCGGTAGAGGTGCGAGGCGGTGTCGACGACGCGCGCCAGCAGCCGCGCCGAGAGCACGGCGCCGGCCCCGATGCCGAGCACCGGCACCAGCTGGGCGACCTCGCGCTGGCCGATCTGCACCAGCAGCCGCTGGTGCACCGCGTGGCCGAGCCGCTTGATCTGCGCCTGCTGCTGCTTGCGCTTCTGGCTCTCCTGCGACTTCGCGGTGATCAGCTCGGCGACCTCCTGGTAGGCCCCTGGCGCGTCGTCCTCGCTCGACAGGCCGACCGCGAGCACCGCCAGCGCGATGATCTGCTCGCTGCGCTTGGTGACGTCGTAGCCGTGGTAGGCCGCGACGTGGGCGACCGCCCGCGTGCAGGACGCGACGGTGAGCAGGGCGTCGCCGGTGAGGGTCGCGACCGTGACCGCGATCCCCGGCAGGCTCCCCATCCCGGCCGCGCCGCTGCCGCCGGCCGCGGCGCTCACGCCGGTGCTGCTCAGGAACCCGGTCACGCCGCCCTGCACGCCCGCGAAGACCGTGTAGCCGAGATCGAGGCGCGGCATCGCCGCCTGGACCGCGCCGATGTCGAGCGCCCGGATGTCCTTGAAGTCGGTGACGTCGTGGCCCTGCGCGCGGAAGTCGGCGAACACCGCGTCGCGCCGCAGCGTGGCCGCGCCCGCCCCCGCACCTGCGGCCGCGAGCTGGTGGAACGCGGCGCTCAGGCCCTCGTCGACCTGGGTCACGCCCGGAATCCTCCGCAGGGTCGACATGACACCCGCGCGGATCTCCGCGACGCCGTCGCGCAGCGGGCTGAGCATCGTCGACGAGTGGTGCAGCGACCGGTCCTTCCACTGCACGACCTCGCGCCACTGCTCGACGTCGGCCGCGGTCACGTCGGGCGTGGTCCGCGGGCTGTCGTCGGTCGTCGCCGTCACGCCCCGGACGGTACCCACACGCGCCAGCCCCGACCCCATCGACGAGGTGACGAGCATCAGAACGGGCGCCGCCGCCCCGCCGGGCCGCCCGCGGGCGGGCGGACCTTCTCGCCGCGCGCCCGCTGCCCGGCCAGCCGCATCGCCTCGACGACGAGGTCGCTGTTGCCACGTCCGGTGGCGGCGTCGTGGCGGTGGAAGACGAGCGGGCCCGGGTGCGGGGCGTGCGCGACCGTCGCCTCGCGCAGCGCGTCGGGCAGGCCCGCCTTCGTGAGCCGCGCCCAGGCCCGCGCCGCGGGGCGGCCGAGGAGCACGACCTCGCTCGGCGGCGGGTCGAGCATCTCCACCAGGGCGGCGAGGTAGGGCGCCGCGCGCACGGCTTCTCGCTCCAGGGCGCGCACGGGCTTCGCCGGGTTCGCGACCCACCACGGCACCACGTGCCAGTGCAGCGAGATGTCGTACCCGAGCTTGGCGCGCTCGGTGGCGACGTAGGTGTTGTGCGCGGTGGGGTCGTTGTCGTGCTTGCTGACGAAGCCGGACCCGTCCTCCGCCGCGCCCGACGGGTCGCCCATCAGCACGAGCACGCGGGCCCCGGACGCGGCGGACGCCGGGTCGAGGTACGGGACGTTCTCGTACGTCGTGTCCCGGACGTGGTCGACCCAGCGGTTGAGCTCGCCGACCTTCCCGTCGTACCGCCGCGCCCAGCGCTCCGCGTGCACCTCCGGCGCCAGCTCGCGGTCGAGCAGCTCGCCGCGCCCGGCGGCGAGCGGGTTCCACACCGCGGGCATCAGCGCCGTTCGAGCAGCACCACGGGGATGGTGCGCGACGTCTTCGACTCGTAGCCGGCGAAGCCCGGGTAGTCCTGCTTCTGCTTCTCCCAGATCGGGTCGCGCTCCTCGGCGGTTAGGTCGCGGGCGCGGACGGCGACCTTGTCGGTGCCGACCTCGACCTCGACGTCGGGGTGCGCCAGGAGGTTGAGGTACCAGTCGGGGTGGGTGTCGGCGCCCGCCTTGGACGCGAACACGGCCAGAGCGTCGCCGACGGGCTGGTACATCATCGGGCTCACGCGCTCGGTACCCGACTTGCGCCCGAGGTGGTGGAGCAGCAGCAGCGGAGCGCCCTCGAAGGGGCCGCCGACCCGCCCCTCATTCGCCCGGAACTCGTCGATGATCCCCTGGTTCCAGTCGTTCAGTTCGGCCATGGCCACCATCCTGCCGTCAGGCGCCGAGCGCCGCCGCGAGGATCAACAGGACGAACCCGCCGCCGACCGCCATCCACGCGAAGCCGGCACGGCGCACCGTGCGTCGCCCGGGTGTCGTGAGCCCGGCGATCGCGAGGGCGCCCGCACCCACGGCCACCGCGACGCCCACCAGCGCCGAGGTGCCCGCGACGCACGAGAGGCTGCGCGTCGAGCACTCCGCGAACTCGGCGACCATGCCGACGATGCAGATCAGCACCAGGAACAGCGCGAACGGCAGCGCCGCGATCGCCGCGACGATCCGTCCGGCGCCTCCGCTCGGCCGCACGGGCACCGGCGTCGCTGGGAGACCGGCCGGGCCGAAGCGCGGCGGGCCCGGCTGCCAGGGCTGGGCGAACGCGGGCTGCGGCCCCATCGTCGGCGGACGGTGCACAGGGCGTGGTGGGGGTGGCGCCGCCGGCCGGGGTGGGCGCGGCGGGACCTGCGTCTCGAGCACCCGCTGCGCCGGTGCCCCGTCCGCCAGCACGCCCCGCGCCGCCTCGGCGAGCTCGCCGGCCCGGGCGTAGCGCTCGTCGGGGTCCTTGGCGAGGGCCCGGGCGATGACGTCGTCGAACCCGCGTGGCAGCCCGCCCGTGATCCGCGACGGCGCGGTCGGCGTCGTGTTGATGTGCGCGTACATGAGGCTCGGGAAGTCGCGCCCCGCGAACGGCGGCTTCCCGGTCAGCGCCTCGTGGAGCACGCACCCGAGCGCGTAGACGTCGATGCGCGGGTCGGCGTCGACGGATGAGGTAGACGAAGTCCTGCGGGCCGACGGTGCGCTTCGACGGCGTGAGCAGCACGTTCGACGGCTTGACGTCGCGGTGCACGAGACCCTCGTCGTGGGCGGCGTCCAGCGCCGACGCGACCTGCTCGATCACCGACACCGACCGTGCCGCCCCCAGCGCCCCGACGGACTCGATCGCCGCGCCGACGTCCTGGCCGTGCACCAGCCGCATGTCGAGGAACAGCCGTCCCACGATCTCACCGAAGTCGTGGATGGGGATGACGTGCGGATCGTTGAGCCGTGCCGCGGCGTGGGCCTCGCGGCGGAACCGGTCCTCGAACTCGCGCTCGCCGGTCATCTCCGCCGGCAGCCGCTTGAGGGCGACGGTGCGGGCCTTGCGGGTGTCGACCGCCCGCCACACCTCGCCCATCCCGCCGC
>JAQSWW010000048.1 GCA_029266415.1 Actinomycetospora sp.
CACGGCCGGCGCCGCGAGCCGACGCCGCGGGCGAGAGCGACCGGCCCGGGCGGGCGGGGCGTCGCGGAGCACGTGACGCCCGTCGAGCCCAGGTCCAGAGGGGGCTACAGGTGGGCCATGTGGCCCAGTCTGAAGGCCCCCGGTCCCCGTTCCTGTCCGGGGGACCGGCACGGGTCCGTCGGGGTGGCGGGGCCGGGGTCGGGGTCACGGGCCGCAGCGCGGGGACGGCGACACGCGCTGGTCGTGGAGTGTGGCGGCCTCGACGGCGAGGCCGGCGGGGTCCCACGCGTCACGGGCCGGTCGCCACGACGGCCCACCCGCGGAACGCGCGCGCGAATGCGGCCCCATACTGGACCGACCTACGCCCGGTCGGAGGAGTGCCCGTTGGCCCACGTCGCCTCGCTGTCGCAGCTGCAAACGCCGCCGTGGGCGTCCGTCGACGGCGAACTGAAGCCCTACACCGACGTGAACCTGCACATCTCGGCCGAGGCGCTCACCCGCGCACTGAGCGTCTTCGAGGGCGTCAAGGGCTACTGGGACCCGGAGGAGTCGACCTTCCGGCTGCGCAGCCCCGCGGCCCACCACGAGCGGCTGAAGCGCTCGGCGCAGCTGTTCCACATCCCGTTCGACGTCTCCTACGAGGAGTTCGTCCGGCGTCACACCCAGCTCGCCGCCGAACTGCTCGTGCCCGAGAAGGACCTGTGGCTGCGGCCCACGCTCCACGTGACCGAGGGGCACTGGGGCGAGGGGACGGCCGCGACGATGGTCATCACGGCCTTCACCCAGACCAAGAGCGAGACGGCGCCCATGAAGCTCGGGGTGTCGACGTGGCGCCGCGGCACCGACGTCGACCTGCCGACGCGGGTGAAGGGCAGCGCGAACTACGTCGTCGCCCGCCTCGCCCGCATCGAGGTCCGCAAGCGTGGCTACGACGACGCGGTCCTGCTCAACCGGGAGGGGCGCGTGGCGGAGGCGACGGGCGCCTGTGTCGTCATGGTCACCGACGAAGGCGTCGTCGTGCCGCCGTCCTCCGAGGGAGCCCTCGACAGCCTCACCGTCCGCATCCTCGAACAGCTCTGCCTGCGCGAGGGCGTCGGCTTCACCCGCCGGCCGATGGACCGCACCGAACTGCTCGCGGCTCGCGAGGTCGGGATCGCGGGGACGATCTCCGAGCTGACGCTCGTCGACGAGGTCGACGGCTTCGCGTTCCCGACCGACGGTGTCCTGCGTGACCTGCGGTCCTCCTACATGCGCGTGATGCGCGGCGAGGACCACCTGCCCGGCGTCGACATGGTCCCCGTGCTCACCGCGCAGGACATCGCCCCGGACGAGCTCGCCACGAGCGGGCGCACGGCGTCCCTCCGGGAGGCGGTCAGACCGGCGACGCGACCCCGTCGTAGGCCGCGGCGAGCTCCTCGGGCATCGGGGCGAGGTCGGACGCGCGGCGGAAGTCGCGCAGGGTCGTCCCGGTGCACTCCGCGTCGACGTTGACCGACCCGCGCCCGGCGACGACGTCGTCGATGTCGACCACCCGGAAGTCGATCGAGAACCGGGTGCGGCCCGAGGTGTTGGGCACCGACGAGTGCAGCTGGTTGCCCGAGAACACCATCATCCCGCCGACCTCGGGCACCACCCGGACCTGCGGGTCGAGCTCGACCGGCTCCTCCGGGGTCGGCTGGTCACGGGTGTCCTTGCCGATGTGCTTCGCGGCGTCCTGGCGGCTCGACCTGTTCCACTCCGCGTAGTCGTAGCGTCGCGACCCGTTCTTGATCCCCTGCGTCATGTACTTCGGGTGGAAGGCCATGACGTTGTCGCTGCTCACCGGGTACACCGGCATCCACCAGTTGGTCTGGCACATCGGCGCCGAGTACCAGGTGTCGCGGTGCGGGTGGAACGCGAAGGCGATCCCGGTGGTCAGGTAGTCGTCCGACGTCGAGGTGCGCAGGCGGGGCACGTCGAAGTAGGTGCGATCGAGGTCGCAGCCGCGCTCGGAGAGGATCTGCGGCAGCAGCTCCTTGCAGCGCGGGTGGTGGATGAACCGCGGCTTGAGCTCCGCGAGCAGCGCGGCGAAGTCGTGGACGTCCATCGAGTACTGCGCGAGCTCCGGGTCGAGGTCGCCGAAGGCCTCCTCGACCAGGCCGCGCGTGAAGTCGACGAGCGCGAGCGTGCTCGGGCCCGCCCCGTGGACTATCACGTCCCCGCGGTAGAGGTGCTCGCGGCGGGTGGCGTCGTCGAACGCCGGGTTGGACAGCACATTCGTCACGTCGGACCCCCTTCGCTCCGGGCGCATCCGCCGACGGGCACGGAGGTCGGCCCACGGGTGACACCGGATCGGTCATCTGCCGTGGGGAGTGTCGCTCTTCCGGGAGCCGGCGTTTCGTCGGGGTCCCCCCGAACCGCTCGTCCGGACGAACCGGACGGCGAGGGGTGGTGGCACCCCGCCCGCGGTGCCGGGGCTGGGCGGCGCGCCGCACCGGGCCTCGTAACCTGCTCGGCCGGAGCGGGAGGGGGCGGACGACGATGGCACTTCGGTGGCTGGTCACCGGCGGCGCGGGCTACATCGGGGCGCACACGGTGCGGGCGCTGCGGGCGCGGGGCGACGCGGTGGTGGTGCTCGACGACCTCTCCGCCGGCCTGACCGCGCGCGTCGACGACGACGTGCCGCTGGTGCGCGCGAGCGTGCTCGACGAGGACGCCGTCGCCGGCGCGCTGACCGAGCACCGCCTCGACGGCGTCATGCACTTCGCCGCCCGCAAGAGCGTCCCGGAGTCCGTGGCGCACCCCCTGTACTACTGGCGCGAGAACGTCGAGGGCCTGCGCAGCGTGCTCGGCGCCTGCGCCCGCGCCGGCGTGGAGCGTTTCGTGTACTCCTCGAGCGCGGCGGTCTACGGCGCCACGACAGGGCCGGTAGGCACCGGGGTGACCGAGGACGCGCACTGCGCGCCCGTCAACCCGTACGGGACGACGAAGCTCGCCGGGGAGTGGCTGCTCGGCGAGGTGCACCGCGCGACGGGCCTGCGCTACGTCGCGCTGCGCTACTTCAACGTGGCCGGCGCGCACGACGCCCGGCTCGCCGACCGCGGTCGCGAGAACCTCGTCCCGATCGTGCTCGACGCCGTCGTCCGCGGGGACGCGCCGACGGTGTTCGGCACCGACTACGACACCCCCGACGGCAGCTGCGTGCGCGACTACGTGCACGTCGACGACCTCGCCGACGCCCACGTCGCGGCGACCGCCCTGCTCGACGGGCCGTGCGCGGAGACCCTGAACGTCGGCGTCGGCCGGGGCTACTCGGTGCTCGAGGTGATGGCCACCGTCGCGCGCGTCGCCGGACGGTCCGTCGAGCCCGTCGTCGCCGACCGCCGTCCCGGCGACCCGGCCGCGGTCGTCGCCGACGTCACCCGGATCGGGGAACGGCTCGGGTGGCGCGCCCGCCACGACCTCGACGACATCGTCGCCTCGGCGTGGGACGCGCGGGTCAGCCCGTCGGTGTGAGGGTGCGGAAGGCGCGGTGCGCCACCCTGCGCGCGACGCCCGTGCCCTTGCGGGCGACCTTGCCGAACAGCTCGCCCACGTCGGTGAGCGGCGTGAGCACGACGCGGTGCATCGCGTACTGCGGCTCCTGCGCCCCGACGAGACCGGGCCGGGTGGTCACCGCGGCGCGGTAGCCCGCGGCGCGCGCGAGCTCCATCGTGCGCTGGTCGTAGTCGCCGGCGTTGCCGTTGGGGTAGGCGAGCAGGTCCACCGTCTGCCCCAGGCCCGCCTCGAGGGCGTGACGCGACTCCTCGAGCTCGTGCCGCTGCGTCGCCTCCTCCTCGCGGGCGAGGATCGGGTGGGTCACGGTGTGCGAGCCGATCCCGTGGCCGGTCGCCGCGAGGGCCTCCGCGCCCGCCCAGTCGAGGAACAGCGGGGCGCGCTCGGGCGGCGGCGGGGCGATGCGCTCGGCGATGCGGGCGACGGCCTCGACGCGGGTGGCGCGGTCGACGAGCTTGAGCTCGTCCTTCAGCGCGTCCTGCGCCGCGCGCCGCGCCACGGGCGTCGACAGGTCGTGGACGCGCCCGGCCCACTCGAGCCGCGACGCGGAGCACCGGTCGAACGCGTCGGCGAGCTCCTCCCACCAGGCACCGATGCGCCCGGCGAGGATGTCGGAGACCAGGAAGAACGTGCCGTGCATGCCGCGGCGGTCCAGCGCCGGGACGGCGGCCTCGGTCCAGTCCGCGTAGCCGTCGTCGAACGTCAGCGCCACGGCCCGCGGTGGCAGCGACCCGCCCGCCGCGAGGGTGTCCACGGCCTCGGAGAGCGGCACGACGGTGGCGAGCCGGTCGATCGCGGCGAGCTGGCGGTCGAAGCCGCGACGCCCCGCGCCGGGTGCGGCGGGGTAGAACGGCGTCGGGTCGATGTTGTGCCAGCCGAGCACGAGGAGCCGTCGACTCATGGCGACCGACGGTAGCGGCCCGTGCCCGGCGCGGATCGAGGTGGTGGATTCCCTGACGTCTGACGCCAGCGTGGCCCCCAGGCTGGCACGGGGCTCGGTCACTGTCAGCGCGCGCGGGTGCCGGGCATCCGAGCGAGAACGGGCTGAGCAAGGGCGCGCAGCCGGGCATGCACTTCAGGCGAAAGGCCATCGGTGGCGCGTCGGACGACGGCGTCGACCTGGGCGAGCAAGCGTGTGGGGTCCAGGGCGCCCGCGAGGACGACCGTCTCGATCGGACGCTCGTCGGTGGCAAAGCGCGCCTTGTAGGTCTCTCCGCCGAGGAGCAGGTCGTACTCCTCGGCGCCTTCCTCGATGGCCTCACGCACGGTGTGCGCCAGAAGGACGAGCCCGACGCTGCGGTCCGCCCACGCCGGGTCGAAGCCGGTCTGGAAGTAGGCGTAGCGCCCGCCGATCCGCCAGGCGTAGAGCGCCGCGACCGCGACGCCGTCCACCTCCAGGAGCGACATCCGCAGCCACCCCCGGGCCAGCGCGGCGGCGGCAAAGTCGTTGTGAAACGCGTGCACGGTCGGGCTGGTCAATCTTGAGCCCCCCTCGCGCTCGTCCCATCTCGCAGCATGGAGCCGAAAGAAGGCCGCGACGTCGGCGCCCACTTCCTCCTGCGTCGCCGTCGCCCGAATCTTGGCGCCGTGCCCGCCAAGCAAAGCGCGCTCCTTGCGGCGGACCTGACTGCGGAAGTTGCGGCTCCGGGCAGCGAGGAACGACTCCCAGGTGTGGCCGACCAAAGGGACGAAGGGAGCCTTGTCGTCACGTAGCCGCGTGGCGGCGACGCGTCCGCGCAGCCCCTCGCTCAATACCGTGATCCACGGGGCGCCCGCGTCGACGTTGTGCAGCACGACGGCCTCGCGGCCCAGGGCGCCCGCCGCCGCGCGGGCGACCTCGGCCTCCCGGCCGGGCTGCGCCACCGGCCCGAATCGGTCGCCGACGTTCGCGCCCGCGAAGCGCACGGTGCGCCCCGCGCGGCAGAGTGGCAGCAGCCCGGCCAGCGTGCCGTCGGCGTCGCGCACGCGGACCACGAACGGGGGGGCGTCGGCGCCGTAGTGCCGGGCGTAGGCCGCGTACCACTCGGGGGTGGTGAACGCGTTGCCCTGCGCCTCGGCCAGGGCGCGCCACGCGTCGACCAGCCCGGGCTCGTCGGCGGGCTCGGCGAGGACCTCGACGTCACGACTCACCCGGCCGAGGCTAACGGCCGTCCGGACGCCCCTTTCGAGGCCGACCTCCGGGCCAACCTCGGCGCCTCCCGGACGTCTTACGGAACGGTGAGCGGAACCTCAACGGCCGAATCCGGTCCACTGCCCAACGGCAGGGGCCCGGAAACCCGTCGGTACCGTGGGTACGGCCCTGCGTGCGGTTCCGCTCCCCAGAGACCGCCGCGACCCCGACCCTTCTGCGAGGACCCCCTGCGATGAAGGTCAGTGTCTTCGGTCTCGGCTACGTGGGCACGGTGAGCGCCGCCTGCCTCGCGATGGAGGGACACGACGTCGTCGGCGTCGACGTCAACCCGGCCAAGCTCGCCATGATCGGCGAGGGCCGCACCCCCGTCGTCGAGGAGCGCATCGGCGACATCGTCCGCGACGTCGTCGCCGGTGGCCGGCTCACCGTCACCGACGACGTCACCGCCGCCATCCACGGCACCGACCTCTCGCTCGTGTGCGTGGGCACGCCCTCGGCACCCAACGGCAGCCTCGACACCACCTACCTGCAGCGCGCGGCGCGCGAGATCGGCGCCGCGCTCGCGACGCGCCCCGCACCCGAACGCCACACCGTCGTGTTCCGCTCGACGATGCTGCCGGGTACCTGCCTCGGCGTCCTCGTCCCGCTGCTCGAGGAGACCTCCGGCCTCGTCGCCGGCGCCGACTTCGGCGTCGCGGTGAACCCCGAGTTCCTGCGCGAGGGCTCCAGCGTCAAGGACTTCTACGACCCGCCGAAGACCGTGGTCGGCGAGGTCGACCGCGCCAGCGGCGACGCCGTGCTCTCCCTGTACGCCGGGCTGGACGCCCCGGAGTTCCGGGTCGAACCGCCGGTCGCCGAGATGACGAAGTACGTGGACAACACCTTCCACGGGCTCAAGATCGGGTTCGCCAACGAGATCGGCGCGCTCGCCCGCGAGCTCGGGGTCGACTCCCACGACGTCATGGAGATCTTCCTGGCGGACCGCAAGCTCAACATCAGCCCGGCCTACCTGCGGCCCGGGTTCGCCTTCGGCGGGTCCTGCCTGCCGAAGGACCTGCGGGGCCTGGTGCACGCCGCGCGCCGGCACGACGTGCGGGTGCCGATCCTCGAGAACGTGCTGCCGTCGAACGACGAGCACATCCAGCGGGCCTTCGAGCACGTCGCGGCCACCGGGAGGCGCCGGGTCGGCGTGTTCGGCCTCGCGTTCAAGGGCGGCACCGACGACCTGCGCGAGAGCCCCCTGGTCGAGCTCTGCGAGCGGATGCTCGGCAAGGGCTACGACCTACGCATCTACGACCCCGCCGTCGTCCAGTCGGCGCTGCTCGGCGCGAACCGGGCCTTCATCGAGGCCCACCTCCCCCACCTGCGGGACCTCCTCGTCGACACCGTCGCCGAGGTCGTCGACCACGCGGAGGTCCTCGTGGTGGGGAAGGCGGACGAGGACGTGCGTGACGCACTGACCGGCACCACGACGCCGGTCGTCGACCTCATCCGTCTCCCGGACGCCTCCGCGCGTCGCCAACAGGAGGGATATGTCGGCCTTGCCTGGTAGAGCCCTGGTCATCGTCGAGAACCTCTCGGTGCCGTTCGACCGGCGGGTGTGGCAGGAGTGCCAGACCCTCACCGGCCACGGCTGGGAGGTCGAGGTGATCTGCCCGCAGGGCACGAAGCGGGACACCGAGACCGAGGTCGTCATCGACGGCGTCCGCATCCACCGCTACCCCCTGGTGGCGGCGAGCGGGGGCCCGCAGGGCTACCTCAAGGAGTACGGCACCGCCCTCTGGCACACCCACCGGCTGGTCAAGCGCATCCAGAAGCGCGCGCCCGTGGACGTCGTGCACCTGTGCAACCCGCCGGACCTGCTGTTCCTGCCCGCGCTGCGCGCCAAGGCCCGCGGCGCCCGGATCATCTTCGACCAGCACGACCTCGTGCCGGAGCTCTACCTGTCGCGGTTCCGCGAGAAGCGCGACTCCATGTACTGGGCGATGCGCCTGCTCGAGTGGGGCACCTACCGCGCCGCCGACACGGTGATCGCCACCAACGAGAGCTACCGCGCCGTCGCCACCGGCCGCGGCCGGGTGCCGGTCGAGGACACCTTCGTCGTGCGCAGCGCGCCGGCGGTCGAGCGGTTCCGCCTGCGCACCCCCGAGCCCGCGCTGGCGCGGGGGCGGGAGCACCTGCTCTGCTACCTCGGTGTCATGGGCCCGCAGGACGGCGTCGACTACGCGATCCGCGCGCTGGCCGACCTCGCCGAGCGCCGCGACGACTGGCACGCCGTGTTCATGGGCACCGGCGACGCGTTCGACGACGTCGTGGCCCTCTCGCACGCCTACGGGCTGGACGACCGGGTGTCGTTCACCGGCCGCATCCCCGACGAGGACGTGCTGCGCCACCTGTCGACCGCGTCGGTGTGCCTGGCGCCGGACCCCCGCAACCCCCTCAACGACGTGTCCACCATGAACAAGATCATGGAGTACATGGCGATGGGGCGGCCGGTGGTCTCGTTCGACCTGGTCGAGGCCCGGGTCTCGGCCGGCGAGGCCGCCGTCTACGCCCGCCCCAACGACGTCGCCGAGTTCGCGGACCTCGTGTCCGAGCTGCTCGACGACCCCCGTCGCCGCGCGGCGATGGGGGAGATCGGCGTGGAACGCGTGTCCGGGCCGCTCTCGTGGACGAACTCCGAGAAGGAACTGCTGGCCGCGTACGAATCGGCCATGCGAGGACGCTGAGTCGTGAACCACCACCACGCCGACCCCGCGCGACGGTGCCGCGCCGAGCTGATCACGCCTGTGACTCCGACGTTCGAGATTAGGATGCCGGCAGGTAGCCGCTCCGAGCGACACGCCGAGGACCCGAGGAAAGGCACGTCATGAGCCCGCTCCAGATCCAGTGGGACCGCATCCGCCGCCGGTGGGTGCTGATCCTCGTCATCGGCATCGTGGCAGCGGCCGGCTCGCTGGGGGCCTCGCTCCTGCAGGGGTCGACCTACACCGGCCGGTCCGCCCTCACGATCGTGTCGCAGGACCGCGCCCCCGAGCAGGACACCGTCCTCGCGCAGGGCTACGCCGACTACTTCAACCAGGCGTCGTCGCAGCAGCAGCTGCGCCAGACCGCCGGTGTGGACTCGTCGGTGGGCCTCAACGCCCGCATCGCGGCGGCCAGCCCGATCGTCTACATCGAGGCCGTCGCCGACAGCCCCGAGGTGGCGTCGGAGTCGGCGACGAAGATGGCCGTCGCCCTGCGCGACGACGTCAACTCCAGCCTCGGCGGCGACTCGCAGGCCCGGCAGCTCGCCGACCTCAACCAGCAGCTCGCCACGGCCCAGCGGACCGGCGACCAGGCCCAGGTCAGCGCCCTGCAGCGCCAGATCAGCGAGCTCCAGGGCCAGAGCACCAACCAGCTGCAGGACCTCCAGCTCAACGCCGGCGTCGTCGCCAACCCCACCAACGCGACCCGCAACGCCGGTGCCGCGCTGGTCGGCGGCCTGCTGCTCGGCGCCCTGCTGGCCATGGCGCTGGGCCGCTTCGAGAACCGCATCGTGACCCCGAACGAGGTCCGCGACCGGCTCGGCCTGCAGGTCCTCGCGGCCGTCGGCGGCAAGCGCAAGTCCGGTGAGAACGGCCGCAACGAGATGCTGCGCGCGCTCATGGGCCTCACCAACGCCCCGGGTATGCCCACCCCCGGGTCGCTGGCCATCACCGGCCCCACCACCACGCGCGCGTCGAAGTCCCGCGTGGCCGTGGCCCTCGCCGGCCTGCGCGCCCTCCAGGGCCAGACCACGCTGCTCGTGCAGGCCGACCTCGAGACCGAGCCCACCGGCTCCACCGAGCTGTCCTCGATGTCCGGTGTGGCCGACTTCCTCGCCGAGCGCGGCGACAGCCGCATCGACGGCAAGGTCTTCTCCAACGGCCGCGCGCTGCTCGTCGCGCCGCGTGGCAGCAAGCGCGACGACCTGTTCGCGCTGTTCTCGCGCTCGCACGTCTCGCGGCTGCTCTCGCAGGGCACGATGCTCGCCGACCTGGTGATCATCGACGCCCCGCCCGTCGAGTCGGTCGAGGGCCAGGTCGTGTGCTCGGCCGCCGACCGCTCGCTGCTCGTGGTGGAGGAGGGCGAGACCCGCTCCCGCGACGCGTCGGCCGCGCTCGACGCCCTGGCCCGCGCCGGGGGCACCGCGCTCGGCGTCGTGCTCGTCCGCAACCCGAGCCAGCTGACCGACCCCGGCTTCCTCGCCGAGCGCTCCTGGTCGCCGGTGCGCCTGCCCGCGGGCCCGCCGCCGGTGCCCGCCGGCCGTCCCGGCCCGCCCGCCGGCGGCCCCGGGCCGTCCGGTCCCCGCCCGCCCGCGCAGGTCCCGCCGGCCGACCGCACCGCCCCCATCTCGCGGGAGAAGCTCGAGGAGGCCCGCGCCGCGATGGGCGCCGGGCCGGCCGGTGCCGCGTCCGAGGGCACCAACGGGTCCCCGGTCAACGGCGCCAAGAACACCAACGGCGCCCCGGTGCGCGCGGCCGGCTCGGGCCCGTCCGCCCCGCAGGGCACCAACGGCTCATCGGTCGAGCGGCCCGCGTCCGCCGGCCGGGGCGGCGCGCCGGCCGCCGCCGGCGGACGCGGTGGCTCCTCGGAGGGCACCCCGGCTCCGGGCGGCTCCGGCGCCAAGCCCTCGCCCGGTGGTGCGCCCGGTGCCGGCCCGAATGCCGGCCCCGGTGCGAAGCCCTCCCCCGGCGCCAAGCCGTCCCCCGGCAGCAAGCCCGCCCCCGGCTCGGCCGGCCCCTCGGGCGCGCCGGCGGGCCAGACCGGCACGCCGACGGCCACGGCCAAGCCCGCCGCCGGAGCGTCCTCCGGGCCCGCGGGCCCCTCGGGTCCGTCGTCGCCCTCGGGCCCGGGTCCCGACGGCGGCGTCCCCGGCGTGAGCGTCCAGACCCGCCGCGGAGGCTCGCCGGCCGCCGGGAAGCCGTCGCCGAGCCCCAAGCCCGCCGGCTCGGGTCCCGCGGGTCCCGCGGGTCCCTCGGGCGCCAAGCCCGCGTCCGCCCCGAAGGCCGGCAGCCCCGCTCCCGGGACGTCCGGTG
Organism: Actinomycetospora sp.; assembly: GCA_029266415.1. Classification (GTDB taxonomy): domain Bacteria; phylum Actinomycetota; class Actinomycetes; order Mycobacteriales; family Pseudonocardiaceae; genus Actinomycetospora. The sequence continues at coordinate 10,726 of JAQSWW010000048.1, forward strand.
CGGGCAAGCCGTCGGCCTCGCCGAGCTCGCCTCCCGGCACCAAGCGCATCGGCACCGCGCGCTTCACCCGGAGGACGAACGGGTCGGGCTCCGCCGGCCCCAAGGCCGACGCCCCCGCCCCGGCCGAGGACGACGACCGTGCGGGTGGCTCGCCGTCCGAGAAGCTCTCGGCCCCCACGGTGACGCTGCGCACCGAGCGCTGACGACCTGTTCCCCCAGCTCGTGACGACGCCGGGAGACGCGCCTGCGGGCGCGTCTCCCGGCGTCGTCGTGTGCGGGTGCTCAGGCGCCGAGCACGCCGCGCATCCAGTCGGCCTGCCGACGCAGGCCCTCCTCCAGCGACACCTCGGGACGCCACCCGAGGATCTGCGCGGCGCGCGAGGCGTCGCCGCCGGTGCGGAACACGTCGCCGGCCGTCCGCTCGTGGCGCACGACGTCGAGCTCGCGGCCGACGACCCGCTCGAGCACCGCGAGGGCCTCGTTGAGCGAGACGCTGCTCCCCCCCGAGATGTTGAGCACGGTCCCGGGCGGGGACGGCCGGGTCGCGGCGAGGACGTTCGCCGCGACGATGTCGTCGACGAACGTGAAGTCGCGGATCTGCTCGCCGGTGCCGAAGACGTGGATCGGCTCCCCGGTGAGGCCTGCGCGCACGAAGCGCGTGAACGCCATGTCGGGACGCTGGCGCGGTCCGTAGACGGTGAAGTAGCGCAGCGAGACGGTCGGCACGCCGAACTCCGTGGCGTACAGGGTGCACAGGTGCTCCGCGGCGAGCTTCGTGACGCCGTACGGGCTCACGGGGCGCGGCAGGTCGGTCTCGAGCGTCGGGTAGCGCTCGGCGTCGCCGTAGACCGAGGACGAGCTGGCGTAGACGAACCGCTGCAGGGTGGGCGTGGTGCGCGCGGCCTCGAGCAGGCGCTGGGTGAGCTCGACGTTGTTGCGGGTGTAGACCGCGAACTCGGCGCCCCAGCTGCTCCGCACCCCGGGCTGTCCGGCCTGGTGGACGACGTGGGTCACGCCGTCGAGCAGGGCGGCCACGTCGACGTCGGCGAGGTCGGCCTCGACGAACCGGAAGGCGTCGCCGGTGATCGTGGCGAGGTTGTCCTTCTTCTGCGCGGTGTCGTAGTAGTCGGTGAGGCTGTCGACGCCCACGGTCTCCGTACCCGCCGCCGCGAGCCGTCGGCAGATCGTGCTGCCCACGAAACCCGCGGCGCCCGTGACCAGGTACCTGTCCGCCATGCCGTCCCCCGTTCCTGCCCGCTGCTCCGTTCGCGGTCCCACGCCGCGCGGGACCGCGGGCCATCGAACCCCGGTGGCCCGACGGCGCCCGCACCGGCCCTCCGCCACGGGCGCCGATACCCTGGGGCGGCGCGCACCGGCACCGACCCCGGCGCCGACGCCCCGCCGGGGCACCCGATCCGACGAGAGGCCGCGATGAGCCCGTACCGCAGCCCGGGAGCACCGACACGCCCGACGGGGGACGCGCGATGAGTCTGCTCTCCGGTCGCGCTCGCGAGCGACGCACGGAGGTCACGGTCGGGGCGGTCGCGGTCGTCGTCGTCCTGGGCATCGCCGTCGTCGCCCCGGCCCAGGCCGGCATGCTGTTCGCCGCCCTCGCGGTGGGTGCGCTGGTCTGCGCGCTCGCCCTCTCGAACCCCCTGCTGGCCCTCGTCCTGGTGATGCTGGCCAGCTTCGGCCGGACCGCGCAGAAGGAGATCGTCTCCGCCGAGGCCCTGACGCCCTTGTTCTACGTCATGGTGCTCGCGCTGGCGATCGCCCTGGCCCGGCGCGTGAAGCAGACGCCGCAGCTGGGCACGGTCGAGTGGCTCATGGCGGTCTACCTGGTCTGGAACCTCGTCTCCGCGCTGCTGCCCCATCCCGAGGACGCCGTCGACCCGTTCACCGGAGCGTCCGTGGAGGTCTACCGCTGGATCTTCAGCGGCACGATCCTGCCGTTCGTCGTGTACGTCGTGGCCAAGGCGGTGCTCGACGACGAGCGCTCCGTGCGGTGGGTGCTGTGGACGGTGGTCGGGATGACCGCCTACTCGACGTGGGTCAGCATCATCCAGTTCCACGGTCCGAAGCGGCTGGTCTGGCCCCGCTTCATCGTCGAGTCCCCCAACTGGCAGGGCCGGGCGGTCGGGGTGTTCAACCAGCCCGTCGTCAACGGCATGCTCCTGGCGATCGGGTTCCTGATCTGCCTGTTCCTCGCCACCCGTCCCGGGACGAGCCGGCGGCTGCGCTGGGCCCTCTACGGTCTCGCGCTGGGCTCGGCGTACGCGATCTACCTGACCCACACGCGCTCCGCGCTCCTGTCGCTGGTCGTGGTGCTCGTGGTCGGGGCCGTGTTCGCGAAGGGCTGGCGGCGGCCGTTCGTGGTGATCCTCGGGCTCGGCGCCGCGGGCGTGGCCGCGAACGCCCCCCGCTTCTTCTCGTCCGACCGCTCGGCCGGCGGCATCGGCTCGTCCAACGAGATCTACGACCGGCTCAACATCATGGCGACGTCGCTCAAGGCCGTGGCCGAGCACCCGTTCCTCGGGGTCGGCATCGGCCGGTTCCGGGTGTACAACACCCACGAGCACACCACGTGGTCACCGGAGATCGACTGGAACCGCGGATTCGGGATCATCTCCCACCAGAACGAGCTCGGGATCGCCGCCGAGCTCGGGATCCCCGGGGTGCTCCTCTGGATCAGCGTGGTCGTCGGCGTCCTCTGGTTGCTCTGGCGCGCGCTCCGGGACCTGCCGCAGGACTCCTTCCTGGGATCCCCGCTCGCCGTCGTCGGTGCCGGCGCGATGGTGGTCCTCGTGACCAACGCCCTGACCGTCGACCTGCGCATCCTCGACTTCGCGAGCATGCTGCCGTTCCTGCTGGCCGGCATGGTCGTCGGCCAGCTCGACCGGCTCCGCGCCACGCGTCGCGTCCGGCCCGCGGGCAGTCCCGGCGCGGGACTGCCCGGCGGCATGTCCGCCGCGGACCAGGAGGCCTGGTACGCGGAGGACCGCGCACGGCGGGCCACCGCAGCGCGCCCGCTGGAGCCGTCCCGGTGAGCCGATCCGGCCGCACCCGTCGTCCCCGGACCCTGTGGGTCTCCACCAGCACCTCCACCCAGGGCGGCATCGCGACCTGCGTGCGGACACTCGCCGCCGCCGGGCTGTGGGACCGCTGGGGAGTCCGGCACGTCGCCACCCACCGTGACGGCGGCACGGTGGCCAAGGCGCGGACCTTCGCCGCGGGCTTCGGGCGCGTCCTCGCCGAGCTGGTCGTCCGCCGGCCCGACCTCCTCCACGTGCACGCCTCGGCCGCCGGCAGCTTCGTCCGCAAGGCGCTCGTGGCCTGGGCCGCCTACGCCCTGCGCGTCCCCGTCGTGCTGCACGTGCACAGCGGACGCTTCCACCTCTTCCACGACCGGGCCCCGAGGCCCGTGCGCGCGGTCATCCGCGCGACGCTCGAGCGGGCGGACGTGGTGATCGCGCTGGGCGGGCTCATGCGCAGGCGGCTCGCGCGGATCGCGCCCGGCGCCCGCCTCGTGGCGCTGCCCAACCCGGTGGCCGCGGCACCGGTCACGCTCCGCGCCGCGGGCAGCGCCCCGCACGTGGTGTTCCTCGGCCGCATCTGGGACAAGAAGGGCGCCTTCGACCTGCTCGAGGCGTGGGCCAAGGCCGTGAGCGACGCGCCGGCCGGGACGAGGGTGACGTTGGCGGGCGACGGTGAGCACGACCGGGCCCGGGAGACCGCGCGCGATCTCGGCGTCGCCGGCTCGGTCACCGTGCACGACTGGCTCTCGGCCGACGGCGTCGCGGCGCTGCTCGCCGACGCCGACGTCCTGGCGCTGCCGTCCGAGAACGAGGGCCAGCCGATGGTCGTGCTCGAGGCCATGTCGCGTGGCCTCGCGGTGCTCGCGACGCACGTCGGCGGCATCCCGGAGCTCGTGACCCACGACGTGGAGGGGCTCCTCGTCCCGCCGCACGACGTCCCGGCGCTGGCCGACGCGCTGGGCGTGCTCCTCGCCGACGCCGGCCGGCGGCGTGCGCTGGGCGACGCCGCCCTGGCACGGGCGCGCGCCGAGTTCGCCGCCGAGGCCGTCGCCGCCCGGATCGAGGAGCTGTACCACGACGTGCTCGCTCCTGCCGGGCCGGACCGCGCGTCACGGAGGGGTGCACGCTCGGTAGCGTCAGGGGCCATGAGCGAGACCCCGACCCCCGACCGCTCGTGAGGCGCCCCCGCCGGTCCGCGCGGACGGAGGGGCCACTCCGGGTCATGTTCGTCGTCCCCAACCTCATGGTGGGGGGCGCCGAGCGCCACGCGGCCACGCTGCTCACCTCGATGGACCCCGACCGCGTCCGCGGCTCGATCGTGTGTCTGCAGAACCGGGGCCACGTGGGCGCCAACTGGGCCCGCCTCGAGGCCGCCGACGTGCCCCGCGTCGAGCTGGACCGCGGCGGCCGCGACGTCCTCGGGATGATCCGCGGGCTCGTGCGCGAGATGCGCCGGCAACGTCCCGACATCGTCGTGCTCCGTGGGTTCAACGCCGAGATCCTCGGTCGGGTCGCGGGCATCCTCACCGGGGTGCCGCGTCTGCTGGTGTGGGTGCGCAACTGCGGTGACGTCGTCCCGCCGGGCCGCCGCCGGCGCTGGATCAACCGTCGGCTGGCCCGCATGACCGACGACGTCTACGGCGTCGCCCACGGCCAGCTGCCCTACATCACCGGCGATCTCGGGTACGACGCGGCGAAGCTGCGCGTCGTCTACAACGGCATCGACCCCACGTGGATCGACGCGGGCGGGGACGACCCGGCCGCCACGCGCCGAGAGCTCGGGATCGGCGAGGCCGAGACCGTCATCGGGACCATCGCGGTGATGCGGCCCGAGAAGGACCACCCCACCCTCCTGCGCGCCTTCCGCGCCGTCGTCGACCAGCGCCCCGACGTCCGCCTCGCGCTCATCGGCGACGGTCCGCAGCGGCCCGCGATCGAGGCACTCGTCGACGAGCTCGGCCTGCGCGAGCACGTCCTGCTGCTCGGGCACCAGGACGACGTGCGCCGGCTCCTGCGCGTGTTCGACGTCTTCACGCTCAGCTCGCGCACCGTCGAGGCGTGCCCGAACTCCCTGCTCGAGGCGATGAGCGCAGGTGTCCCGGCCGTGTGCACCGCCGTCGGTGGTGTGCCCGAGATGATCGTGGACGGGGTCACCGGTCACGTCGTGCCGTCGGAGGACCCCGGCGCGCTCGCCGCCGGGCTCCTCGCGCTGCTCGCCGACCCGGACGCCGCTCGCGCCATGGGCGCCGCCGGCCGGCGTCGGGTGCGGGAGGTCTTCACCCAGGAGCGTTCGGTCGCCGAGGCCCAGAACGCCTTCGAGGAGAGCGCGGGCCGCGCGCCCCGCACGCCGATCACCCCTCGGCGCGACGACGACGCGCCCGAGCTGGTGTGGCCGGGGCCCCGCACGGACGACCTCGCGCGCCCGCCGCTGCGCGTCACGCTCGTGCTCGACGTCGCTGCGCACGGCGGCGCGGAGACGGTGCTGCGCAACACCTTCGCCCACCTCGACCCCGCCCGCGTCGTCGCGGACGTGGTCTGCCTGCGCGAGGAGGGCCCGCTCGCGGGCGACTTCCGCGCCGCCGGTGTGCCGGTGACGGTCCTCGACCGCCGCGGCCGCTGGGACACGAGCACGCTCCCGCGCCTGGTCCGCCACCTGCGGCGGGTGCGCACCGACGTGGTGCTCGTGTCCAACCACCACAAGGCGTCGCTGATGATCGGGCGTCTGGCGGCCGTCCTCGCCCGCGGACCGGTCTCCGTCGTCGCCGCCCACAACATGGACCGCACGGTGGTCGGGAGCCGGGTGCTGCCCCGGTACGCCGTGGAGACCCTGTTCCTCTCCCGCGGCCTGGCTCTCCTCTCCCCCGCGCAGGGCCGCTACCTCCGCGACGAGGAGGGCGTCAACCAGGGGCCCCTGAGCCGGATCCGCGAGTACCTCGTGCCCAACGGGATCGTCACGCCGCCGGCGCGGACCGAGGCCGACCGGGCGTCGGCGCGGGCCGAGCTCGGCGTCGACGACGGGCACGTGGTGGTCGTCGTGCTGGCCCGGCTCACCGCGGCGAAGGCCCACCACGTGCTCCTGGAGGCCGTGGCCGACCTCCACGACCCGCGCCTGCACGTCCTCGTCGTCGGGGACGGGCCTCGCCGCGAGGAGCTCGAGGAGCTCGCGGCGTCGCGGGGCCTGGGCCGGGCGGTGAGCTTCCTCGGACAGCGCCGGGACGTCGTGCGCCTGCTCGCGGGCTCGGACGTCTTCGCCCTGTCCTCCGACCACGAGGGCGTCCCGATCTCGATCATGGAGGCGATGGCCCAGGGCCTGCCCGTGGTCTCCACCGACGTGGGCGCGGTCGCCGACCTGGTGAGCGACGGCGAGGAGGGCTACCTCGTCGACCGGGGCGACGCGGCGGCGCTCGGGGCCCGGCTGCGCAAGCTCGCCGACGACCCCGACCTGCGGCGCACGATGGGCGAGCGCGCGCGTGCGCGGGCGTCCCGCGACTTCACCATCGAGGGCACCGCCGAGGCGTTCACGCGGATGGTCGAGTCGGTGGCCGGACGGGACGACGTCACGGAGCGGTGACCCGCAGGCCGTCCTGCATCACCCACGTCGCCGGACCGTCGTCGCGGTAGACGCCCTGCTTGAGGTAGTTCGACGAGTCGACCATCGCGGCCCGGTTGTACCGGGGCACGGTCTGGGTGCCGTTCTCCCAGGCCTCGATGAAGCCGGTGTCGCTGTCGCGCGAGAACTTGACGTGCAGGACGTAGTCGACCCACTGCCCGCGGCGCACGGGCCCGATGGTGCGGCGCGGCTCGCCCTTGAGCCCGTCGCCCCCGATCACGACGTCGCCCCGGCGGTCGATGTTGATGGCCAGCGGCGGCGAGCCCTTGGCGCTGTGCCACTGCAGGACGATGAACCAGACGCCCTGCGGGTTCGGGAAGTCCTCCGGGAACTTCATCGACCACTGGTACCAGCGCTCGTCGCCCTCCCGGACCAGCGCGCCGGCGGCGCTGGACTGCACCTCGGAGCGCTCACCGCCGCCGAAGGGCGGGACGTCGCCGGGCCGGATGTCGAACCTCGCGGCGTAACGGCCCTGGTGGGCCTCCGGTGCCTCGACGATCCGCATCTGCTGGTTCCCCGCCCCGATCGTGCGGCACCGCGCGTTGAGGTTCTTCGCCTGGCACTGCTGCCACTGGGAGAAGTCCCCGGTCTCCCAGTCGCCGACGAAGACTTCGCGGGATCCGACCGGGACCGCCGACGCCGTCGGTGCCGCGTCGACCCCGGGCGTCTCGGTCGCGGCCGCGGTCGGCGGGGCACCGACCGCGCCGGTCAGGGCGAGCACGCCGGCGGTCAGCACGGCCCCCGCCACCGCCCGTCCCGATCGTCGCCGTCCTGCCGCCGTGCCCGCCGCCGTGCCCTGACGATGCCGGCGCTCCGCCCGACCGCTCGTCCTCATCTCGTCCCCCGACCCTGCCGTTCGTCGCACCGGCCCGACCACCTGTGAACGCTCGTCGCTCGAGGCCGACCGTTTGTCGCAGTGATTCGACCACTCGACGTGACTGCTGACAACAACACGGACTGATGAGACTCATGAGACGCATGAGGTTGACGTCGCTTAGCGCCGAACGGGCGGTCCCGGGCGGCCCGTTCGGCCCCCCGTACAGTCCGCGTCATGCCCCGTCCCGGAGCACCGGCCCGGTCGACGCTCGCGTGGTACACGCGGCGCCTGCGCTCGATGAGCCCGCAGGAGGTCGCCCACCGGGCGAGCACCGCCGGCGCCACGGTGCTGCGCCGGGTCACCGGTGACGCCGAGCCCGACGACGCCCGGCTGCTCGGTCGTCCCGCGGCCGGGCCGGCCGACTGGGCCGCGCTGCGCGAGGACGTCCGCCGCGGCACCGGGCGCCCCGTCCTGCTCGACCGGGCATCGGCCGCCGCCGTGGCGGCAGAGCACCCCGCGGCGGCGAAGGATCTCGTCGCGGCCGCGGACCGTGTGCTCGAGCACCGCTTCACGTTCTTCGCGCACCCCGAGGCGCGTTACGAGGGCCCGATCGACTGGTGGTCCGATCCGCTCGCGGGGTACCGCTGGCCCGACCGCCCGGCACACGAGATCAACCACCGCGCGGGCCACGGCGACCCGAAGTGGATCTGGGAGCTCAACCGCCTCCAGCACCTGCCCTGGCTCGCCCAGGCGTGGCTGCTCACCGGCGACCCGCGCTACGGCGCCGAGGCGCTCGACCAGCTCGACTCCTGGATCGCCGCCAACCCCCCGGGCCGCGGGATCGCGTGGCGTGGTGCGTTCGAGGTCGGCGTCCGCGCGATCTCGGTGACGGTCGCCCTGCAGTCCCTCGCCGAGCACCCCGACCTCACGCCCGACCGCCTCCGCCGCGTGGTGCGGATGCTCGCCGCGGGGGCACGCCGGTGCTGGCGGGACCGCTCGCGGCACAGCTCGGCGAACAACCACCTGATCGGGGAGCTCGCCGGCCTCGCCGCCGTGGCGATCGCGCTGCCCGAGCTCGCCGCCGCCCGCCGGTGGGAGGCCGACGCGCTGGCCGCGCTCGCGGTCGAGGCCGACCGCCAGATCCTCCCCGACGGGGTCGGCGCCGAGCAGGCGGTGGGCTACCAGGTGTTCACCGCCGAGCTGCTCGCCGTGGTCGCGCTCCTGCGCCGCCTGCGCCCCGGCCACGAGCCGACGCCCGAGGACGGGGTCCTGGTCGCGGCGGTGGAGCGCTCCGCCACCCACCTGGCGGACCTGGTCGGCACCGAGGACCCGACGCCCCGCACCGGTGACGACGACGAGGGCTTCGCGGTGCGCCTCGACCCGGCGCCGGTGCGCGGGGTCCGCGAGCACCTCGCGCTCGTCGGCGTCCTCACCGGACTCCCCGCGGCGCGGGCGTGCGGACGCACCGACCTCGCCGCCGCCTGGGTGGCGGCACGTCTCGGCGACCCGGCGCCGACCGCCACCGCCGCGTGGGAGCCCGGCTCCGTCTACGCGCCCGACGGCGGCCTCGTGGTCCTGCGCGACCGGCGCCGGCGCGTCACCGTCGACGTCGGTCCCCTGGGTTACCTCTCCATCGCCGCCCACGGCCACGCCGATGCCCTGGCCGTCGGGCTCGCGGTCGAGGGCGCCGAGCTCGTCGGCGACCCGGGGACGGGCAGCTACTTCGCGCACCCCGACTGGCGCGCCGCCCACCGCTCCACCCGCGCGCACGCGACGGTCGCCGTCGACGACGCCGACCAGTCGGTCACCGGTGGGGCGTTCCTGTGGACCGAGCACGCGTCGACCCGGGTGCACGCCGTCGACCTCGCCGCGGGCCGGGTCGACGCCGAGCACGACGGCTACGGACGCCTCGAGGGGCCCGTGACGCACCGCCGGGTCGTCGAGGCCCCGCCGGGCGACGACGCCGTGCTCGTGGTGGACGTGCTCACCGCCGAGGGCGGCACCCATCGCGCCCGGACCACCTGGCCGCTGCACCCCGACCTCGCCCCCGACCCCGCGGACGGCGGCCCGGCGGTGCTCGTGCGGCGCGGGGACGAGCTCGTGCTCGCGCTGGCCGGCGCCGCGACCGTGCCCCTCGTCCCCTGGCGACTGCGCGGGGGTGACCCGGGCGCCGGCGAGCTGGGCTGGTGGTCCGAGCGCCTCGAGGCGCGCCGGCCCTGCTGGCTCGTGGGCGCGGAGCTCGACGTCGCACCCGGGACGCCCGCCGTCGTGGCCACCGTCCTGTCCACCGCGTCCGACCCGGCGACGGCTCCCGTCGTCGAGGCCCTCGAGGAGGGGTTCCGCATCCGCTGGGCGGGGTCGCGAGGGGCTCGCGAAACGGTCGTCGAGTCCGTCGCGGCCCCGCTCGGCGCTTCCTCCGGCCACGGCCGCCCCCGACGACGGGGCTAGACTCGCGCACCGGCACTCGACGGGGGCAGCCCTCCCGCCGCCCTCCGGCCCGATGGATCGATGACGCGACCACCCCACGGCTCCGAGCCGACCGGCCCAGGAGTGCCCCACTCCGGGGGCGAGAGCGAGCGCCCGGGGTCCCAGGGCGACGGTCTGGACGCCGCGACGACACGGATCACCCCGACCGAGGCCGTCGCCGGGCGCCCCGACGCCGACCCGGAGGCCGACCCGGTCCGCGGGCCGGGGCGCGTCGTCGCCGACGACGAGCACAACCCGTCGCTCAACAAGCTCGGGCGCACGCTGAAGCGCGGTGCGTCGATCTCGGCGGCGATGCTCTTCGTCACCCAGGTCATCTCGCTGGCCCAGACCGTCGTCGTCGCCCGCCTGCTCAGTCCCGCCGAGATCGGTGTCTTCACGCTCGGCACGCTGTTCGCGAACTTCCTGGTCACCCTGGCCGGCGGCGGGATGAAGGCCGCGCTCATCCAGCGGGGCCACGACATCGAGAAGGCCGCCAACACCGCCTTCTACGCCAGTCTCGTCACCGGTGTGGTGATGGCGACGGGCGCGCTCGCCGCCGCCCCCCTGCTCGGGATGTTCTTCGGCGACCGCATGGTCGCGCTGATCGCGGCGGCGACGTCGGGCACGCTGCTGATCCACGCGCTGCTCAACGTGCCCGAGGCCCTGATGCAGCGACGCTTCAACTTCAAGCGCAAGCTCATCGTCGACCCGATCACCGCCGGCACCTTCGCCGTCGGCACCGTCACGGCGGTCTCCCTCGGCTACGGCGTGTGGGGCATGGTGTTCGGCCTCTACCTGTCCCAGGTGTCCACCCTCATCGCGAGCTGGACGCTCGCGGGGTGGCTCCCGGGCAAGGAGTCGTTCTGCTTCCGCACCTGGCGGGAGATGGCGCGCTTCGCCTACCCGCTGATCGTGCAGGGCGTGGCGTCGAACATCCGAGACATCACCCAGCAGTCGATCGTCGGCCGGGCGCTCGACATCGCCACCGCCGGCCAGTACCGCTACGGCCGACGGATCGGGACGCTGCCCGGTCAGGCGATCATCCAGGTCGCCTCCTACGTCCTGTTCCCCGCGTTCTCGCGCATCGCCCAGGACGCCGTGCGCTTCCACCGCGGCTTCCTCCGGGCGCTCCGGCTGCTGTGGACGGTCACGCTGCCGATGGGCGTGCTGCTCGTCGCGGTCGGCGCCCCCGCGATCGTCGTGCTGCTCGGCGAGCAGTGGGCGCCCGCGGGCGTGTTCGTCGCCGCCATGGCCGGCTTCGGTCCGGGTACGGCGCTCAACGCGGTCGGCGTCGAGTCGATCAAGGGCGCGGGACGCAGCCGGCTCATCCACTGGGTCACCGGCACCTCGATCGTCGTCGGCATCGGCGGCCTGCTGGCGCTGCTGCCCTTCGGCCTCCTCGGTGTCGGCCTGGCGGCGTCGATCGAGGGGCTGGTCTCGGGCGCGCTGACCCTCGTCCTGGCCCGCCCGCTGGTGGGCGCCACCTGGGGCGAGCTGGGGCGCGTCATCGTCCCGCCCGTCGTCGCGGCCGCCGTCGCCGGTGTCGCGACCGGGGCCCTCGAGCACCTCGTCCTCCACTCGGCGAGCCGCCCGGTCGCCGTGGGCCTGCTGTTCCTGGTCCTCGACTTCCTGGTGTTCGCCGTCATCTACCTGGCCGTCCTCGCGGTGCTCGCCCCGGCGACGGTGCGCGAGCTGCGCGCCCTCCTCGCCAAGTTCCGACGGCGCCGGGCCGGCGGGGGCCCCGGCGGTGAGGGCGGCCAGGAGGGCGTCGACGACGGGGGTCCCACCGGTCCCCCGGGTCCGGACGTCCCGCCCGTCGCCCGCTACGGCGAGGACGACCTCCTCGACGCGCCGACGGTGCTGCTCGGCCTGCGCCTCGACCCGCAGACCGAGCGGATGCTGCACGCCGAGCGGTTCCCCGGCTCCCCGCCCGATGCGGCCGGGCGTCCCCGCCCCGCCGCGCCGCGCCCGCCCCTGCCGCCCGCGCCCACCACGCCCGTGTCCGCGGTCCGGCCCGGTTCCCCGCCGCCGTCGGCCCCCTCGCCCGGGGGCGGGGGCGACGCACGGCAGCACGACCCGGCGAACGGGGACGACGGC
>JAQSWW010000049.1 GCA_029266415.1 Actinomycetospora sp.
ACGGGCGTGCGCACTGGCCGACACGGCCGCTTGGGGCGGCCGTCCGAGCTGGGGATCCTGGGATGCTCGGCGCGGCACGGTGTGGAGGTCACCGTGGCGGCGAGGGGGGCGGGTCTGCGGGGTGGCGGCGGTGCACGACGGCGATGTCCTCATCGTGTTCGAGAGCGACCTCGCGGTCGCTCCGCACGTCCGCAGCTGCGTGGACGAGGTCCAGGCCTCGGGCGTGCGGATCGTCGTCTCGCGCAGCGCGACCGACGGTGCCCGGAGCGTGCCGTGCCGGCTGCACCTCGGTGGCGCGCTCACGTTCTTCACCAGCAGCGGTGCGGCGCTCGTGCTCGCCTCGGCCAGCGAACCCTGTCACGACGTCTTCCGTCTGGACCTGGGGACGCTGGAGTTCCTGGGTCTCCGCGGGTGTGCGGCGCTGCTCAGCGGGACCCGCGGGTTCCGCGAGCTCGGTGGGGTCCTGCGGATCGAGCACCCGCGGATGCCGGTACGGCGCGTGCTGCGCCACGGGTTGGTGGGCGCCCACAACGTCCGCCTCGAGTGATCCGCCGCGAGGGAGACGCCGGACCCGGGACGTTCGGCCCTCCCGCGCTCTCGGGGGATCCGCCCATGATGCGGGCAGCGCGCCCCTGCCCACCCACGAGAACAGGACGCGATGACTCCCCGGACACCCCAGGCCCCCCGATCGCTCCTCGCCGTCGACGGTCCCGACCTCACCGGCACGCGCCGCGACGGGGGCACCGTGCCCCACGCCGTGGCCCGGCTCGTCGCGGAGTTCCCCGGGCGGCACGCGGCGGTCGTCTCCGCCACCGTCACCCAGTGCCGGCGCGACCTCGACGGCGCGCCTCCGCACGCCCTGCCCGAGCTGCTCGAACGCCTCGCCCGACAGCGTCTGTGCGACTCCGCCTGAAGGCCTCACGAGCGAGATCCTCGGTGAGCAAGATCCTTGGGTGGAGTTGCGACCGCCGGGTGATCGTCGGGGCGGCGCGCCCCGCCTAGGCTCGATGCCGCCGCCGGGCGCGACGAGCCCTCGGGGGCGACCGGACCGTCGGCCGTACCTCACCTCCCCCCGCGAGGGGCGGCCGGCGGTCTCGGCGCGCCCCGCGCCTCAGGTCGCACCCGCCCTCCTGACGAGCTCCTGGCGCGCGGCCTCGTCCACGGTGGCGGTGAGGTCGAGCCGGCGCGGCCCCCCGACGTCCGGGTCCTCCCCGAGCGGACGCCGCGCCCCGCGGGCCTGCTCCAGGCGCGCCAACCGCGTGTCCACGCTGCGGACGAGGGCCACGAGCTCGTCGAGGCGCCGGAGCACCTCCGCGGTGTCCACCTGATCGGTCACGGCTCCTCCTCGCCTCGCCCTTCCGGTTCCCCTGCGCGGGTGCACCCCACGGTCCGCGGGCCCCACCGCGCGAGGCAGGGCCCGGCGACGCCGCCGGTCGGGCCGTTCGTCCCTGACGGGCACACCGTCGCGACCGCGAGGGTCCCGGGCGTGGAGCTCATCGAGAAGCCCGATGCCGTGCGTCGACGCGCGCGGATGCCCGACTACGCCCGCGCGCGGCGGACGTTCACGTGGGCCGACGCGCGGGCGCAGATGGCCGGGCTGCCCGGAGGGCGGGGACTCAACATCGCCCACGAGGCGGTCGACCGGCACACCGCGAGCCGTGGGGACGCCGTGGCCCTGCGGGTGCTGGGCCGCGACGGGGCGGTCGACGAGGTCACCTACGCCGAGCTGCGGCGACGGACCGACCGCTTCGCCAACGGCCTGCGCGCCCTCGGCGTCGCGCGGGGGGAGCGGGTCTTCACGTTGCTGCCGCGCACCCTCGACCTCTATGTCGTCGCGCTCGGCACGCTCAAGGCGGGCTGCGTGCTCTCGCCGCTGTTCTCCGCCTTCGGGCCCGAACCGGTGGTGCAGCGCCTGCGGCTCGGAGAGGGCCGGGTGCTGGTGACGACGCCGCGGCTCTACGAGCGCCGGGTCCGTCCGCTGCGCGCCGACCTCCCGGACCTGCGGCACGTGCTCCTCAGTGGCGACCCGGCGGAGGGCCCCGACGACGGCGAGGAGGGGTGCACCGCCCTGGCGCACCTCCTGGACGCCGCCGACGAGGGGTTCGTGATCCCGCCGACCGACCCCGAGGACCCCGCCCTGCTCCACTTCACCAGCGGGACGACGGGCCGTCCGAAGGGTGCGGTGCACGTGCACGAGGCCGTGGTCGCGCACCACGCGACCGCGACCGCGGCCCTCGACCTCGGGCCCGACGACGTGTTCTGGTGCACGGCCGACCCCGGCTGGGTGACCGGCACGTCCTACGGGATCGTCGCGCCGTTGACCCACGGCGCGACGCTGCTGGTCGACGAGCGCGAGTTCGACGCCGAACGCTGGTACGACGTGCTCGCCGAGCAGCGCGTCACCGTCTGGTACACCGCCCCGACGGCGCTGCGCATGCTGGCCCGCCACGGCGCGGAGGCCGCCGCGCGCCGTGACCTGTCCGCGCTGCGCCACGTCGCGAGCGTCGGCGAGCCCCTGAACGCCGAGGTCGTCCGCTGGTCGGCCGAGGTCCTCGGCACCCCGGTGCACGACAACTGGTGGCAGACCGAGACCGGCGCCATCATGATCAGCAACTTCGCCGGGGAGGACATCCGCCCCGGCTCGATGGGCCGCCCGCTGCCCGGCATCGAGGCCACCGTGCTCGAGCGCGGCCCCGACGGCCGCGCGCTGCGGACCGCGGACGGCGTCCGCGAGGTCACCGAGCCGGGCATCGACGGCGAGCTCGCGCTGCGGGTGGGCTGGCCGTCGCTGTTCCGCGGCTACCTGCACGAGGAGGAGCGCTACCGGGCGAGCTTCGCCGACGGCTGGTACCTCACCGGCGACGTGGTCCGTCGCGACGCCGACGGGTGGTACTGGTTCGCGGGCCGGGCCGACGACGTCATCAAGACCGCCGGGCACCTCGTGGGACCGTTCGAGGTCGAGAGCGTCCTCATGGCCCACCCCGCGGTGGCCGAGGCCGCCGTCATCGGCAAGCCCGACCCCGTCGCCGGCGAGCTCGTCAAGGCCTTCGTGACCCTGCGCCCGGGCTGGACCTCGGGCGAGGACCTGCACGACGAGCTGATCGCCTTCGCCCGCGGCCGCCTCGGCAGCGTCGCGCCGAAGGAGCTCGTCGTCGACCCGCACCTGCCCCACACCCGCAGCGGCAAGATCCTCCGCCGGCTGCTGAAGGCCCGCGAGCTCGGTCTGCCCGAGGGCGACCTGTCGACCGTGGAGACGTCGTGAGCACCAGCCCCACCGACACCGAGCCCGCGCCGACCCCGCCGCCCGGGGAGCCCGAGGACCCGCGGCTCGCCCTGCTGCGCGGCATGGTGCGCATCCGGCGCTTCGAGGAGCGCTGCGTCGAGCTCTACAGCGCCGAGCGCATCCGCGGGTTCATGCACCTGTGCGTGGGGGAGGAGGCCGTGGCCGCCGGGCTCGTGGGGGAGCTGGCGGCGCAGGACGCGGTCGTGTCCACCTACCGCGAGCACGGCCACGCCCTCGCGCGCGGCGTCCCGATGGCCTCG
The DNA here is from genome assembly GCA_029266415.1 of Actinomycetospora sp. Classification (GTDB taxonomy): domain Bacteria; phylum Actinomycetota; class Actinomycetes; order Mycobacteriales; family Pseudonocardiaceae; genus Actinomycetospora. The sequence continues at coordinate 3,544 of JAQSWW010000049.1, forward strand.
GTCCTCGCCGAGATGTTCGGCCGGGCCACCGGGTGCAGCCGGGGCCGCGGCGGCTCGATGCACCTGTTCGACGTCGCCCGCCGCTTCTACGGCGGCAACGCCATCGTGGGCGGCGGACTGCCGGTCGCGGTCGGGCTCGCGCTCGCCGACGCCCTGCGCGGCGAGCCGGTGGTCACCGCCTGCCTCTTCGGCGACGGGGCGGTGGCCGAGGGCGAGTTCCACGAGAGCCTCAACCTCGCCGCGCTGTGGCGGCTGCCCGTGCTGTTCTGCTGCGAGAACAACCGCTACGCCATGGGTACCGCCCTCGAGCTCGAGCACGCCCAGACCGACCTCGCCCTGCGGGCCTCGTCGTACGGGATGCCCGCCTGGCCCGTCGACGGGATGGACGCCGAGGCCGTCGCCGAGGCGACCCGCCGCGCCCTGGCCACGATCCGGTCCGGTCGGGGGCCCTGCTTCCTCGAGCTGCGCACCTACCGCTTCCGGGCGCACTCCATGTACGACCCCGACCGCTACCGCGACCGCGCCGAGGTGGCCCGGTGGAAGGACCAGGACCCCGTGGAGCGGTTGCGGACGCGGATGCTCGGCGACGGCGGCCTCGACGGGGCGTCGTGGGACCGGCTGGTCGCGGCGGTGGACGCGGAGATCGAGGCCGCGGTGGCCGACGCCGAGGCCGGGCCACTCGAGCCGGTGGAGGACCTGACCCGGTTCGTCTACGCGGAGCCCTCGTGAGCACCGCGGTGGTCCCCGAGCGGCTGACCTACCGCGAGGCGCTGCGCGAGTCGCTGCGGGACGCGCTGCGGGCCGACGAGCGCGTGTTCCTCATGGGCGAGGACGTGGGCCGGTACGGCGGCTGCTTCGCGGTGAGCCTCGGGCTGCTCGAGGAGTTCGGGCCGGAGCGGGTGCGCGACACCCCGCTGTCGGAGTCCGCGTTCGTGGGCGCCGGCATCGGCGCCGCGCTCGGCGGCATGCGCCCGGTCGTCGAGGTCATGACGGTCAACTTCAGCCTGCTGGCGCTCGACCAGATCCTCAACAACGCCGCGACGCTCGGCCACATGTCGGGCGGCCAGCTCACCGTGCCCCTCGTCATCCGCATGACCACCGGCGCCGGCCGGCAGCTCGCGGCGCAGCACTCGCACAGCCTCGAGGGCTGGTACGCCCACATCCCCGGGCTGCGGATCGTCGCCCCGGCCACCGTGGCCGACGCCCGCGAGATGCTCGCCCCGGCCCTCGCGTCGCCCGACCCGGTGCTGCTGTTCGAGCACGCCGGCCTGTACACGAGCGAGGGGGACCTCGACGGCGCCCCGGTCGCCCTGGACGGCGCCGCCGTCCGCCGGACGGGCGACGACGTCACGCTGGTGACCTACGGCGGCATGCTCCCGACCACCCTCGCGGCCGCCGAGGGCCTCGCGGCCGAGGGGATCGCGGCGGAGGTCGTCGACCTGCGCTCCCTGCGCCCGCTGGACGAGGCCACGGTGCTCGCCTCGGTGCGCCGGACCCACCGGCTCGTGGTGGTCGACGAGGGGTGGCGCAGCGGGAGCCTCGCCGCCGAGGTCGCGGCCCGCGTCGCGGAGCAGGCGTTCTACGACCTCGACGCCCCGCCCGAGCGCGTGTGCTCGGCGGAGGTGCCGGTGCCCTACGCCGCCCACCTGGAGCGGGCGGCGCGACCCGCGGTCGACGACGTCGTGGCCGCGGCCCGGCGGACGGTGGGCTGAGCCGTGGGCGAGTTCCGGATGCCCTCGCTGGGGGCGGACATGGACACCGGGACGGTGGTCGAGTGGGCGGTCGCGCCCGGCGACCACGTCCACCGGGGGGACCTCGTCGCCGCCGTCGAGACCGAGAAGTCGGTCATCGACGTGGAGTGCTTCGAGGACGGCGTCGTCGAACGGCTGCTCGTGCCCGTGGGTACGAAGGTCGCGGTCGGCACCCCGCTCGCGGTGATCGCCGCCGAGGGGGCCGGACCGCCACCCGCGCCGGCACCCGCACCCGCGCCGGCACCCGCACCCGCACCGCCACCCGCACCCGCACCGCCGGAGCACGACGGATCGGCCCCCCTGCACCGGGCCACCCCGCCCGTGCGCGTTCGCCGAACGCCTCGGGCTCGACGTGGCGCAGCTGCCCGGCACCGGGCCGCACGGGACCGTGACCCGCGCCGACGTGCGGGCGGCGGCGACCACGCGCACCCCGGCGCCCACCCCGGCACCGGCACCCCCACCGCGACCCGAGCCCGCCGCCGGGCGCCCGCGCATCACCCCCTACGCCCGCCGGCTCGCCGCCGAGCGGGGCACCGCCCCGGAGGACCTGCGGCCCGGGGCGGACGGGGTCGTCCGCGCGCGCGACGTCCCGGACCGCTCCACACCGGCCCCGACGCCCACCCCCGCCCCGACCCCGACCCCGATACCGCGGCCGGGCGCCGACGGCATGCGGGCCGCCATCGCGGCGCGCATGACCCGCTCGCTCGCGATCCCGCAGTACCACGTCGACAGCGTCCTCGAGCTGGGCGCCGCGCTGGACCGCCTGCGCGAGCTCAACCGGAGCCTCCCGGTGTCCGAGCGCATCGTGCCGGCGGCCCTGCTGCTGTACGCCACGCCGCGGGCCGCGCGGCGGGTCCCCGAGCTGAACGCCCACTGGGTCGACGACGCCCTCGTACCGGCCGACACGGTCGCCCTCGGCGTCGTCGTGTCCCTGCGCGGGGGCGGGCTGCTCGTCCCCACGATCCCGGCGGCCGACGAGCGCCCGCTGCCCGAGCTCATGGCCGCGCTGCGCGACGTCGTCACCCGCGCGCGCACCGGCCGCCTCCGCACCTCGGACGCCACCGACGCCGGGCTCACGGTCACCGACCTGGGCGAGACCGGTGGGCACGCCGTGCACGGCCGGATCTTCCCGCCCCAGGTGGCGCTGGTCGGCTTCGGCGCGGTCGTGCGCCGCCCGTGGGCCGAGGGCGACCTCCTCGGCGTGCGCCCGACGGTCACGGCCACCCTCACCGGCGACCACCGCGCCACCGACGGCGCCGTCGGCGGCCGGTTCCTGCACGCGATCGACGACGTCCTGCACGACACCGAGGAGTGGTCATGAGCCCGACCGACGCCCCCACCTCCCGCGACGAGGCCGCCCGCGCGCTGGTGCGCGCCGGCCTGGCCCGCATCGCGCCCGGGCCCGACCTGGACGCCCTCGGGGACACCGCGGACGTCCGCGACGCCCTCGAGCTCGACTCCCTGGACTTCCTCGCGTTCGTCGAGCACCTCTCGCGGACCACGGGGGTCCGCATCGACGAGGACGACTACCCCCGCCTGCGGACGGTCGCGGACGCCGCGGCGTTCCTCGTGGCCGCCGGCGTGCGCTGATCAGAGGTACTGGCCCCCGGTGCCGGCCGCGGTGTCCCCCGGGGCCTGCGCCTCGCGGCGCAAGCGACCGAGCTGCGACCGCGCGGCCATCTGCTGGGCCGCGAGGGCCATCTGCGCCCCCTGGAAGAGGCCCTCCAGCCAGCCGACGAGCTGGGCCTGGGCGATCCGCAGCTCCGCGTCGCCGGCGACCTCGTCGGCGGGCAGCGGGACGTCGAGGGCCTGCAGCTCCTGGCGCAAGTCGGGGCCGAGGTGGGCGAGGAGCTCGTCCATCGCCCGCGTGCGCAGCTCCCGCACCCGCTCCCGGGCGCGATCGTCGAGCGGTGTGTCCCGCAGTTCGTCGAGCACCTTCCGGATCATGGTGCCGATCCTGAGGAGCGGCCCGGCATCGAGGACGTCGGGCTCGGCCTCGGCGTCCCCGGACGGCGCGGCGTCCGCCGGTGCCGGGGGAGCCGGCGGGGAGGCGGGGGCCGACCGGGCGTCACGCGACCACCGGCGCGAGTCGCGGATGACGGGCGCGGCCGGGTCGGCCTCGGGGGCCGCGCCGAGCGCGGCCTCGACCGCGGGGGCCTCGCGGCTGTCCGCCTCGGGCTCGGGGATCGGTGCGACCATGGCTCCTCCAGGCATCGGGTGCTCGACGGATCAGGGTCCGCGGCGGCCGAGGGCCGGGCCAGGGCCGCCGGACCCTGGCCCGCGGGCCCTCCGGCCGCCGCCCGCGTCGAGCTCCGCGGGGCCGGCTCACTCAGCGCAGGACCGGCGACACCGCAGCGACGTAGACCCCGCCCAGACCGAGTCCCAGCACCAGAGCCGGCCGGGCCGGGACGTCGAGGACCTCGCGCAGCCCGACGGCGAACAGCGCCACCTCCCACAGCTCGGCCACGAGGTGGGTGACGCCCAGCTCCGGCAGCCGGAACCGGTCCGCGGCGACGAGGGCCACGTCCGCGGCCCACAGCGGCGGCATCGGGACGAGCATGCCCAGCCCGACGACGTTGAGCACCGCGTCGAGCCGGCTCGTCCGTCCAGCCAGCCGCAACGTGAGGTGCCCTGCTGACCCCATCAGCAACCAGACGGCGAGGCCGTAGGCCGGCAGGAGTACCGACTGGACCGGGTAGTGGCGCTCGGCGGGCACGGGCAGCCGGGTGGGCCGGAAGGGCAGGCGTCCGAGCAGCGCCAGCGGCAGGGTCTCCAGGGCGTCGGTGACCGTGAACCGGATGAGCACCGCCCGCAACCCCGGCCCAGCGCCGTGGAGCTCGCGCAGGGCGCGCATCGCTCGACGCGGATGGGTCACGCCCTGCCACCACAGCCGCGCGAGGCCGGGTCGGACCCGGCGCGCGGGTGTGCGGTCGACGGGCAGCGCTGTCGCCCGTCGGGGCGGGCGGACGCGGCACGTGCCCATGCGGTCCCCCTTGCCTCTGCGCGTGGTCGACCCTCACACCGGACCGTGTGCCCGCCAGGGCCGTTCGCCCCTGGCCGGGCCGTGCGGGCCCCGCTGCGCTGACCGTCCCGAGTCGAGGAGGGACGATGGCCGCCCACCCCCGGTCCGGACCGCACCCGGTCACGAGGTCCCGGCTCGCCTACGCCGACAACCTCAAGGTGGTGCTCGTCGCCGGGGTGATCGTCGCGCACGCGACCATGGCCTGGACCGGACTGGATACGTGGGTCCTCACCGAGCCGTCGGTCGGCGAGCCGCTGAAGACCGTGCTCGTTCTCGCCGAGCTGGTCGGCGCGCTGTTCGGGATGGCGTTGTTCTTTCTCATCGCGGGCGCGTTCACGCCCGCCTCGGTGGTCCGCAAGGGCCTGGCCCGGTTCCTCGCCGACCGCACCGTGCGCCTCGGTGTCCCGACGGTGTTCTTCGCGCTCGTGCTGAGCCCGCTCGTGGAGTACGTCGACTCGGACAACGTGGGGTGGGACCGCGGCTTCGGCGCTTTCGTCCTGCGGACCTGGTGGCCGCCGGTGCCCGGGCCCACGTGGTTCCTCGCGGTGCTGTTGCTGTTCTCCACCGTGTACTCCGTGACGCGCACGTGGTGGCCGGCCCGGGCAGGGAGGACGCGGCTGCGTGGGCGGCACCTCGTCGCCGCCGGGCTGGCGCTCGCCCTCGGCTCGTACGCCGTGCGGCTCGCGGTCCCGCTGGGCGAGGAGGTGTGGCACCTGGCGCTCGGCCAGGCCCCGGCGTGGGTGGTCGGGTTCGTCCTCGGCGTCGTCGGCGGGGAGCGTGGCTGGTTCGACCGGATCGACCCGGCCATGACGCGGGGACTGTTCCGGGTGGCCTGGGCCGCCGTCGCGGGCTGTGTGGTCGTCGTGGTGGGCGCCGGGGCGGTGGGCGCAGACATCGAGCGGTTCGGCGGGGGCGGCTCCTGGCCGTCGCTGGTGGTGGCCGGGCTCGAGGCTGCGCTGGTCGTCGCGATGTCGACGTGGCTGCTCGACGTGTTCCGCCGCCGCGTCGACCACCAGGGCCCGCTCGCGCGCGGTCTGGGCCGAGCCGCGTTCGCGGCGTACCTGGTGCACCAGGTCGTGCTCGTCGGGCTGGTGCTCGCGACCCGGTACGTGCCGTGGCCGCCCGAAGCCGAGTATCTCGTGGCGACGGTGCTCGGTGTCGTCGCGACGTTCGGGGTGGCCGCGCTCGTGGTGCGGCTGCCGGGGGTCTCCCGGATCGTCTGACGAGGTGACCCGCGTCGATCCGCGCGCCACGGCCCGACGGGTCCGCGCGGCCGGGGCCAACGTCGCTCGACCCGGGTGGCCCGGGCGGCGGTCGGCGGTGGGGGAAGGGGCCGGAAGGCCCTGGGATCGTCGAGGGGCGTCGGGCGATGCTCTCGATCGACCCAGTGCCGGAGGTGATCATGCGGGTCGACGATCGTCCGGGAGCCCGGCGACCCCGCTCGGGGGCCACGGTGCGCGTGACCGTGTGGGGTCTCGTGGCCGTGCTGGTCGGGCTCGTCGTCGTCCTCGCGCTCGTCACCGGTCTCGCTCGGCTGCGCGTCGCGAGCGGGGTCACGGACCTGGCCGACCACACGCTCCCCGCGCAGCGCTCCACCGCGGAACTGAGGACCGCGCTGCTGGACCAGGAGACCGGGCAGCGTGGGTACCTGCTCCTCGGCGACCCCGCGTTCCTCGCCCCCTACCTCCGCGGCCGCGAGGCGGAGGCGAGGGCGACGGGTGCGCTCACCGAGTTGCTGCGCACCGACCCGGTGGCCGAGCCCCAGATCGCCGCGGTCGCGGCCGCCGCCACCGCGTGGCGCACCGAGGTGGCCGAGCCGACCATCGCCGCACGGCGGGCCGGCCCGCTCCCCCTCGAGCAGCTGGCGGCCTCCGAGCGCCGCGGCAAGGAGCTGTTCGACGTCCTGCGGCTGCGCCTGGCGACGCTCGAGGACCGCGCCGTGAGCGGGCAGCGCGCCGAGCTCGCCGACGTCTTCGTCGCGCAGCGGACGGCGAACGTCGTGGCCCTCACCGGAGTCGTGCTGGCGTTCGGGGTCGCGGTGGCGTCGGTGCCCCTCGTGCGTCGACGCCTGGTCCGGCCCCTGGTCGACCTGCAGGAGCAGGCGGAGCGGGTCGCCCGTGGCGCCCACGAGACCCCCATCGTCGTCACCGGACCCCGGGACGTCGCCGCCATCGGCCAGGCCGTCGAGACCATGCGCGCCAGCGTCCTGCGCCACGGCGCCGAGCTCACCGACGCCCGCCTCGAGCTCGCCCTGCGGGATGCGCGCGACCGCCTGGCGGCGGAGATCCACGACAACAGCATCCAGCGGCTCTTCGCCCACGGGCTCACCATCCAGGCCGTGGCCGCCCGGCACCCGGCCGCGGAGCGCGACCTCGCCCCGCTCGTCGACGAGACCGACGACATCGTCCGCGAGCTGCGCGAGCTGATCGCCGGACTGGTCCGCACCGAGGTCTCCGCCACGACCCTGCGCGGGCAGGTGTTCGACCTGGTCCGGGACAGCGGCCGCGCGCTGGGGATCACGCCCGCCCTGGAGATCCGCGGACCCCTCGAGGAGGCGGTCACCGACGAGACCGCCCGCGAGCTCCTGGCGGCGCTGCGCGAGGGCCTCGGGAACATCGCGCGCCACGCCCGCGCCCCCGCGGCGACGGTGCGGCTGGCCGTGGACGAGGAGCGGATCGCGCTCGCCGTCGAGGACGACGGGGTCGGGGTGCCGGCGGACCTCGCGCCGGGCGACGGCCTCGCCGCCCTGGCGGCGCGCGTCGAGCGTCTCGGCGGTTCGCTCGCGGTCGCGCCGCGTCCGCACGGCGGCACGCTGCTGTCGTGGCAGCTCCCGCGGACCCGCGGGGCCGGGCAGGAGGCCGCGTCGGCGGACTCGGCGACCGCCGACCCGTGAGCCCCCGGCCCGATCAGGGCGAGGGCCGCGGGGGGCGGTCGGGATCGGCGGCGGGCCCGCCGGGCCACCACCACCCCGGCGGTGGGGCGGCGCCCGGGTCCGGCACCCCGCCGGTCCCGGGACCGGTCGACCCGGCGGCGCGGACGAGGCCGTCGACGTCGGCCGCCGACACCACCGCGACCGGGGTGCCGTCCGCGAGCACCACGAGCCGGGCTCCGGGCTCCGCGAGGCGCCCGAGCAGCGGGGCGAGCGCGTCCTCCGGACGCACGACGGTCAGCCGCGACGGGGGGACGAGGAGGCGCCGCACCGCCGCGGTGTCGTCGGCCCGCTCCGCCGCGGCGCGCAACCGGTCCGGAGGCACGTAGCCGCGAGGGCCGTCCGGTCCGGTCAGCAGCAGGCCCCCGGCCCGCGCCGCCGCTGTGCCGGCAGCGGCCCGCAGCGCCGCCGGCTCCCCGTCGGCGACCAGGCCGGGCGGGCCGGACAGCACGGCCGCGGCGACCGGCAGACCCTCGAGGGCCCGCCCCGTCCGCGCCTGCCGCTCCTCCTGGCCGGCGGCGGCGACGATGAACCACCCCACGAGCGCCAGCCAGAGTCCGCCGAGCCCGACCGTGAGACCGAGGAGGACGCCGCCGCCCAGGAGCAGGGCCCCCAGCCCCCGCCCGGCGCGGGCCGCCGTGATTCCCGCGCCCCAGCGGTCGCCGCGCCACGCCCAGAGGACCGCGCGCAGGACCCGGCCGCCGTCGAGGGGCGCGGCCGGCAGGAGGTTGAACACCGCCAACAGGAGGTTGACCACGGCCAGCTCGACCAGGACCGCCACCACGAGGTCGGCCGACGCCGACCGCGCGCCCACGGCGGCGAGGCCGAACAGCCCGGCGAGCACCGCGCTCGCGAGGGGGCCGACCACCGCGACCCGCAGCTCCGTACCGGGGCTCTCGGGGTCACGGCGCAGCCGCGTCGTGCCGCCGAGGAGCCACAGGGTGATCCCGTCGACGCCGAGCCCGCGGGCGCGGGCGACGACGGCGTGCGCCGTCTCGTGGACGAGCAGCGACGCCATGAGCAGCAGCGCGACGGCCAGCCCGGCCACCCCGTAGGCGGCCGCGCCGTGCCCCGGGGCCAGCACGGGCAGCTCGCTGCGGGCCGTGACCACCGCGATCAGCACGACGATGCCCAGCACGCTCCAGTGCGCCGCGACGGGGACGCCCGCGACCCGCCCGAGCCGCACCGCCCCGTTCTCCGTCTGCTCACCTGCACCCGCTGCGGCCATCACGCCTCCCGCGATCCCGTGCCGACCCCCGTGTCCCACGCGGGCCGTCCCGGCCCACCCGCGCCGACCGCGTGGTCGTTGGCGTAGGCGCACAGCACCTCGCGGGTGGAACCGCCGTCCGGGACCCGGAACCGGCCGACGATGCTGGCCGCGAAGTCGTCGATCGCGCGGAGCAGCAGCCCGCCGTGGAAGTGCGCGTCGGGGGAGGCGCTCTGCCGGCGGGCCCGCTCACCGAGGTCCAGCAGGTGCCCCATCGCGGCGGGGAGCGCGAACCGGGTGTCGTCGTCGTGGAAGTAGTAGGTGATGGGGAAGGTGACGAGGTCCCGTTCGCTGGCGACCAGCCGCGAGGTGAGGTCGGCGTACACCCCGGCAGGCAGCGGTGCCGGCGGGCCGGGATCGGTCGTGTCGGCCTCGACCTCCTGCAGCAGGTGGATCTCGTAGGCGAGGGCCCGCCGCCGGGACAGCACGGGGAAGATCGAGAGCAGCCACGACACGCTCGCGGTCAGCAGGCCGAGGCCCAGCAGCGCCTCCAGCGGCGCCGCCAGGCGCAGCACCCCGTGCGCGGGCGAGATGTCCCCGTAGCCCAGCGTGGTGAGGGTGACCAGCGAGAAGTAGGCGGCGTCGAGCAGCCTCGCACCGAGGCCCTCGGGTGGCGCGGGGTGCAGGAAGCCGTCCGGCATCCACGGCCAGAACACCAGGGACCACCCGGACCCCAGCAGCGCCACCCAGCTCGCCACGACGACCAGGAACGCGATCGGTCCCGCGAAGGCCAACGGCCGGGACCCGGGCAGGTGGTGACAGGCCGACCACGTCGCGGCGACCACCGCACGGCTCAGCGATCGACGCCGCGGGTGCGAGAACAGGGTGGCGAACACGTCGAAGAGGGCGAGCGCGATCAGGGTCGCGCCGGCGGCCGTGCTGAGCACCGCACCCGCCGGGTCCATCGAGCCTCCTCAGAGCGGGGTGGGTCCGTACCGTTCGTCCGCCTGCGCCAGCAGGCGTTCGAGCTCGGCGACGGTGAGCAGACCCGCCTGTCCGCCGACCTGCTGGACCACGCTCATGCTGTTCACCGGCGCCCACCGCAGGGCGGTCCGCCAGGTCTCCCCGCGGGCGAGCGCGGCCACGAGCGTCGAGGCGAAGGCGTCGCCGGCGCCGGTGCGCTCGACGGGCGGGGCGGGGTCCGGGTACGGGGGGACGCGCAGGTACTCGTCGCCGTCGGAGGCGTACGCGCCGGCCGGGCCGTCGGTGACGACGACCCGGGCCGGCCCGAGGTCGTGGAGACGGCGCAGGAGTTCGGGCACGTCGGCGTGGTCCCCGCCGGTGACGGCGACCGCCTCCTCGCGGTTCATGATCACCACGTCGCTGCGGCGGTAGACGGCCCGCAACGGGTCGACACCGCCGGCGATCTGGAGCGTCCCCGGCGAGAACGCCAGGCGGATGTCGGGGTGGTCGTCGAGCCAGGCGGCGACGGCGTGCTGGTAGGCGCCGGCGTGCTCGCTCAGCGAGCTGAAGTAGACCCAGCGCGGCAGCGGGGGAGCCGTCGGCCCGCACCAGCGGTAGGCGAACTCGTGGTGACGGACCAGGATCGTGCGCTCCGCCCCGTACCGCAGGACGAAGTGGTGGTTGGTCTGCTGGTCGGGGTGCACGTGGACCAGGCCGACGTCCACGCCCTGCTGGTCGAGCCGGGTGACGATGCGCTGTCCGGCGTCGTCCTTGCCGACGTCGGTCGCGATCGCCGCCCGCAGGCCCAGGCGCGTGCCGGCGACCGCCGCGTTGGCGGCGTTGCCGACGGCGTCGACGATCCGCAGGTCGGCGAAGGGCAGCTTCGCCCCGAGGCGCAGGGCCAGCCAGTCGCCGTCCTCGTCGGGGAACGTGGTCGTCGAGGCGCCCGGGACGAGCTCGATCGTGGTGTCGGTGACGACGTCGCCGACGCACAGGACGTCGCACGGACGCGGAGGCGTCACGGCCCGCTCTCCGCCTCGGTCAGCAGCCCGATGACGTTCCCGTCGGGGTCGCTGAACATGGCGATGTCGCCGACGCCGTCGACCGGCGTCGGTCCCATGACCCGCTTGCCGCCGAGCTCCTCGGCGCGGGCGAGCGACTTCTCCAGGTCGGCGACCTCGACGTAGACGGTGACCCAGTGCGGCACGCCGGGCGGCGTCTGCATGATGCCGCCGCCGATGCCGTCGGGGGAGCCGGTGGTCACGACCCCGTAGCCGTGGGACTCGGGTTGCACGGTCCAGCCGAAGACGTCGGCGTAGAACGCCCGGGAGCGTGCGCCGTCGACGCCCCCGATCTCGAAGTGCACGACGGGGTCGCCCATGGTGGTCTCCTCTCGCACGGCGGCCGGGCACCGCCCACCAGGACCGTGTCGCGCCCGACGCCCCGGAACAGGAGGCCCTGGGCCCTCGGGCAGGAGGGCGGAGGGCCCGTTGCGGCGGTGCGGGTGGCCCTGGTCCGACGCCCCGGTGCCGCCCGACGCTGCGCACTCGTCGCTCGGTCGGGAGGAGTGGGGCATGCGTGCACAGATCGGGAACTGGTTGATCGTCGAGGGGCTGACCGACGCCTCGCACCGGCGGCAGGGGCAGATCGTCGAGCTCGGCCACGCGGACGGGAGCCCGCCGTACTGGGTGCGGTGGCTGGACGACGACCACCGCAGCCTCGTCTTCCCCGGCCCGGACGCCCGGGTCGAGGCGCACCCGGTGCACCCCGCCGTGCCGGGCGTGACTCCTGACTAGGTCCAGCTAGGCGGCGGGAGCGGCCGCGGGCGCGGCCGGCTCCCCGGCGGCGCCGCCCAGGTCCTGCTGTTCGAGGGTGCGCCGGAGCTCGGCGAGCTGCGCGGCGGCCCGTCGGCGCCTCTCCTCGAGCTCGATCGTCTCCGCGGTCGCGGCGTCGACCCGGGCCTCCGCCTCCGCCTCGATCGCGCGGGCCCGCTCCTCGGCACGCCGCCGGCGCTCCTCGCTGTCGGCGAGCGCGGCGGCGGCCTCCTCCCGGCGCGCGGCGAGGCCGGTCTCGACGTCCTCCTCGAGGCGTCGCAGCCGGGCCTCCGACTCCTCCTCCCGGTACCGCCGGTCGGCGGCCGCGGCGCGGTCGAGCCGCTCGATCTCCGCGCGGGTGCGCGCCACCAGGTCCCGCTGTTCGGCCTCGAGCTCCGTGCGCTGCCGATCGACCTCGTCCCGGGCCTGTTCGGCGTCCCGCCGCAGCGCCCGGGCCTGCTGCTGCGCGCCGAGCACGAGCGCGGTGGCCTGCTCCGCGGCGTCGGCGAGGCGGGTCCGGGCGCGTTCCTCGGCCTCGGCGACGACGGCCTCGGCCCGGGCGACGGCCTCGGCCACGGTCGTGCGCGCGTGCTCGCGGGCGTCCTCGGCGACCCGGCCGGCCTCGGCGGCGGCCTGGTCCCGCAGGTGCTCGGCCTCCTCCTGCGCGAGCCGCAGCAGGTGCTGGAGCCGCGCGGAGATCCCCTCCACCGCGAGCGGAGCGCTCACCAGGTGGTGGACGTCGGCGCGCAGCGCCCGGAGCTCCGTCCGGGCCTGCTCCTCGGCCCGGACCAGCGCGTCGCGGTCGGCCGTGAGGATCCGGACGTCGGCCTCGGCCGCGTCGAGGGCCTCCTCGACCTGTCCGCGGTCGAAGCCGCGGCGCACGACGTCGAACCCCGAGCCCCACCAGGGAATCCGGGGGCCTCGGTCCCCGTCCGTGCGGGTCGTGCCGTTCGTCGCCGTCCCGCTGTCCTGGTCCCGCTCCATGGGTCCCTCCCTCGACGCCGGTGGGGTACTGCCCGGTCAGCGTCGTCCCGGCGCGGGGGCCGGGGTAGGGCCGATGGACCCACCGGTGGTCACCCGGTGCGACACGTCGAGGGCCTCGACGTGTCGCGGGGTGCCCTCGAGCCCTGCGATCGACCGGCCCGAGCCGGTGACCGCAGGGTCGGAGGCCGTGCCCTCAGCCGCGGTCCTGGTCGACGAGCCCGGCACGGTGCCGCCACACCTCGGCGGAGGTGAGGTCGCCGTGGGCGACGCAGCGCAGCACGTCGCGGCGGGCGAGGAGCCCGACCAGCGCGCCGTCCTCGACGATCGGGATCGCGCGCAGCCGGCGGTCGAGCATGGTGCCGACGATGTCGGCGACGTCCGCGTCGGGCTCCCGCGTGACCGGCGAGCGCGTCATGACCTCGCTCACCAGGGTCGACGAGGGCGCGGCGGGCGTGCTCGCGTCCTGGGCGGGGATGCGACCGCGCACGAGGTCGGCCTCGCCGACGATGCCGACCACCCCGTCGTCCGGGTCGACCACGGGCAGGGAGGAGTAGCCCTGCTCGACGAGCATGGCCGCCGCCTCGGACACCGGGGTGTCGGGTCGGACCCACACCACCGGACGACTCATGATGTCTCGTGCCTTCACGGTGACCTCCCCGTCGTCGTGCCGCACTCGGCGGCACGCCTCCGGAGTGCACCGCGGGGGCCGGACCCGGCCCAGGGCCGTTGGTCGCGGTTCGGCGGGTCCGAGGGCACACCGGCGCGTTCCCGGTCGGTCGGGCCCGTCCGCGGGGCCCTCCGGCCCTGGCGTCGTCGACCGCGCGGACGACACCGTGACCGACGGAGGAGGTGGGCCGATGTCCGGTTCAGGTGCGGGGTCGACGACGAGGGCCGGCGAGCGGGACGGTGACCACCGCGGGGCCGTGGTCGTCGGGGTGCCGCTCGAGGGCCGGGGGGAGGCCGCCGTCCGGTGGGCGGCCGCCGAGGCGCGGGACCGGGGGTGGCCGTTGCGGCTGGTGCTCGCGCTGGCCGTGCCGCGGGGGAGCTATCCCGGCCGCGGCATCGTCGGTGCGGACCCGGGGACGGCGCTGCGCACCATGGCGCGGCGCGAGCTGGCCGACATGCACCGGGTCGCCGAGGAGATCGCCCCGGGCCTGCCGGTGAGCGAGGACGTGATCGAGAGCGGCGCGGTCGCCGTGCTGCGCGCCCAGGCGCACACCGCCTCGCTCGTGGTGATCGGGAACGACGGCCTGGGCCACCTCGCGGACCTGGTGTTCAGCGGCGTCGCCCGCGGTCTCGCCGGCCACATCGACGTGCCCCTGGTGGTGGTGCCCCAGGCCTGCGACCCCGAGGTCCGCGGCCGGGCCGACGGGCGGGCGCCCGTGGTCGTCGGCGACGACGGCTCCTCGGGGGCGCGTGCGGCGCTGGCGTTCGCGGCCGAGCGGGCCGCCGAGCGGGACGCGGCCCTGGTGGTCGTCCGTGCGGGGCCCGACGCGCGCCTGCTCTCCGAGGACGCCCCGGCGATCGGGGCGGACCGCCCGCCCGCCGTCCGGGTCGTGATCGCCGAGGAGCGTGCGGACCGGGTGCTGGCCGACCAGGCGCGCGACGCCCAGCTGGTGGTCCTCGGGGTCGGCGAGCACGGCTGGCTGCGCCACCGTCACCACGTCCGTACCGGCGTCGTCCTCCACGCGACGTGCCCGGTGGTCGTCGTGCCCCCGGGCGCCACGAGCGCCGCCACCCCGGCCGACGGCGCCGGCGTGACCGTCGCGCCTCCGCCGAGCGGGTGACCATCGGCCCGGGCATCCGGGCCCGCAGGGCCCGGGCGTCCGGGCGGCGACGTGAGGAGGCTGTCCTGCGGGACGCGACCTGCGCGTCGAGGAGGGACAGCGCGATGGACGAGAGACGCGACAGCGACCCGGTGGCGACGACCGCGGGAGGCGGCGCCGCACCGGGCGGGCCGGTGGTGGTAGGGGTGGACGGCTCGGAGTCGGCGTTGCGAGCCGTGCGCTGGGCGGCTCGCGCGGCGCAGGCGGAGGGTCGGGACCTGCTCGTGCTGGCCGCCTACGGCGGCGTCGACCCGACCCTCGCGGCCGACGCGACGATCTGGCGCCGTTTCCAGGAGGAGATCCTCTCCCGGACCCGGGAGGAGGCCGGACGGGCCGCGGAGGCAGCCCGTGCGGAGGCCCCCGCCCTGACGGTCACCGAGGAGCTGGTGGAGGGGAACGCGGCGCCGGCGTTGCTGGCACGCGCCGGGGACGGGCTGCTCGTGGTCGGCGAGCAGGGTGCGGGCGGACTGGGCGGTGCGCTCGTGGGGTCGGTCGCCGCGACCGTGGCCGCGCACGCGATCGGTCCGGTGGTGGTCGTCCGCGGGGACGTCTCCACCGACGCCGACGCGCCGGTGGTCGTCGGTGTCGACGGGTCGCCGGCCAGCGAGGCGGCGATCGACTTCGCGACGGCCTTCGCGGACACCGTCGGATGCCCGCTCGTCGCGGTGCACACCTGGTGGGACTCGCTGATCGAGACGGTGCCCGAGGCGTTCATCGACCTGGACGCGATCGCCGCCGACGAACGCCGCCTGCTCGCCGAGCAGCTGGCCGGCCGGTCGGCGACCCACCCCGACCTCGCGGTCTCCACGGTGGTCACCCGCTCGCGGCCGGCGCCGGGCCTGCTCGAGCAGGCGAAGGGCGCTCGGCTGCTCGTCGTGGGCACCCGGGGGCGCGGCGGCTTCGCCGGCCTGTTGCTGGGCTCGGTGGGCCGCGCCGTGGTCCACCGGGCGCCGTGCCCCGTCGCCGTCGTCCCCCCGCCCGGCGCGCGACACCGCACGCGCGCCGACGCCCGCGCGCACGCCGCGGGAGCCTGACCGGCTCGCCGGTCGCGGTCGGCCGACCTCCGTCGGGGTCAGCGGACCGCGACCGGCGCGGCCCGGTGACGGGCGGCGGTCGCGAGCAGCACCTCAGCCCCCGGTCAGCAGGCGACGACGCTCGGCGTACTCGTCGGCGTCGATCTCCCCCTTCGCGAACCGCACGTCGAGGACCTCACGGGCGTCCGACCGGACGGCCCCGGGGCCACCGGGGCGGTCGAGGGCGGCGCTCGCGGGCGTGCGCAGCCACCGCAGCACCGCGACGAGCAGGACCACCGCCAGCACCC
Source organism: Actinomycetospora sp. (assembly GCA_029266415.1). Classification (GTDB taxonomy): domain Bacteria; phylum Actinomycetota; class Actinomycetes; order Mycobacteriales; family Pseudonocardiaceae; genus Actinomycetospora. The sequence continues at coordinate 19,361 of JAQSWW010000049.1, forward strand.
ACCACAGCAGGGCGCTCAGGCCCATGACGGGGACCATCCACCCGCCCGACCACCCGTACCCGCCCCACATCATGGCGTCCTCCTCCAGCCTGCCGACGACATCGCGAGGATGAGCCGGCAGCGGTGTCCGCGGCAGCACCGGAGGGCCCCTCCCGGGGTGACCAGCGGCCGGTCCCGCCGGGCCCGGTGGCCCTGCCGGCGCGGGAGCGTCGGCACACAGCCTGCCGGTCGACGGAGGGGAGAGGACGAGGATGCGCGCGTTCCGTGTGACCCACCCTCGCCCGGCGATCGAGGGACCGCTGGAGCCGGTGGACGCGGTCGTCCCCGAGCCCGCGGCGGACGAACTGCTCGTCGCCGTGCTCGCCTGCGGCGTGTGCCGCACCGACCTGCACGTGGCGGAGGGCGACCTGCCCGTGCACCTCCCCGGTGTGGTGCCCGGCCACGAGGTCGTGGGACGCGTGGTCGCCGCCGGCGCCCGTGCCGTCGGGTTCGCCGAGGGAGACCGGGTGGGCGTGGCGTGGCTGCGCCGGACCTGCGGAGCGTGCCGCTTCTGCCGGCGGGGCGCCGAGAACCTGTGTCCCGCGTCCTCCTACACCGGCTGGGACGCCGACGGCGGCTACGCCGAGTACACGACGGTGCCCGCGGACTACGCCCACCGCCTCCCGGCCGGCTACACCGACGTCGAGCTCGCGCCGCTGCTCTGCGCGGGCATCATCGGTTTCCACGCGCTGCAGCGCGCCGACCTCCCTCCGGGCGGCCGGCTCGGGGTGTACGGCTTCGGAGGGAGCGCGCACCTGGCCACCCAGGTCGCCCTCGCGCAGGGCGCGACGGTGCACGTGATGACGCGGAGCCCGGCCGCGCAGGAACTGGCCCGGACGCTCGGGGCCGCGTCGGCCCAGGGCGCCGCCGACCCACCGCCCGAGCCCCTCGACGCCGCGATCCTGTTCGCGCCCGCCGGGGAGCTCGTGCCGCCGGCGCTCGAGGCCCTCGACCGGGGCGGGACGCTGGCCGTGGCGGGCATCCACCTCACCGACGTCCCGGTGCTCGACTACCAGCGCCACCTCTTCCAGGAGCGCACGCTGCGCAGCGTCACCTCGAACACCCGTGCCGACGCCCGGGAGTTCCTCCGGGTCGCCGGCGAGCACCACCTCGAGGTCACCACCGTGCCCTACCCGCTGGACAAGGCCGGCGAGGCCCTCGCCGACCTCGCGGGCGACCGGATCACCGGCGCCGCGGTCCTGGTCCCCTGACCGGCGGGACCCCGGGGCGGCGCGGCCGGGACCGAGGACCCTGCCCCGCGCCTCCACAGCCGCGCAGCCTGACCTGCATCGAGCGTAGGGAGGCGCGTGATGACCGAGACGACGACGATCGCCGAGGGTGCGACGGAGACCGCGACCGGCGCCGACGGCGACCGGCGCGTGGTGGTGGGACTCGACGACTCGGTCGGGGCGCGCACCGCGCTGCGGTACGCCATGGCGGAGGCCCGCCGCCTCGGCGGGGTCCTCGAGGTCGTGACCGCGTTCGTCTCGCCGGAGCGCCTCGCGGTGCTCCTCCGGGTCCCGCTCGTCGCGGCCCGCGAGGAGTTCGCGGCCGCCGCCGAGGCCGCCGCGCGGGCCGTCGTCGACGAGGTGCTCGCCGCCGCGCGGATCGAGGACCCCGGCGCGGTCGAGCCCGTCGTCGTCGTGCGTGCGATGCCCGGTGATCCGGGACCGGTCCTCGCGGAGGCGTCGGCCGGGGCGGCGCGCCTCGTCGTCGGCCACCGCGGCCGGGGCCGCGCGACGACGGCGGCCCTCGGGTCGGTCGGCTGGTGGTGCCTGCGTCACGCGACCTGCCCCGTCACGGTGGTGCCCCCCGCCGGTACGGCGCGCCCGGTGCCGTGAGCACGGGGCGCGGGCCGGTCGGTCGTCGACACGAGGGGCGCGTCGACGGGCGGCGGGTCGTGTGGTGGAGCGCCGGGGAGGGGCCCGTCGTCCTGTTCCTGCACGGCTGGGCGCTGAGCCCGGCGTCCTACCGCGCCGGCCTCGCCCGGGTCGCCGCCCGCGGTGCGCGCGTGGTCGCGCCGGCCCTGCCCGGCTTCGGCGGCTCCGACCAGCTCCCGGAGGCGGAGCTCACGCTGACGGGCTTCGCGCGCTGGGTCGCGGCGTTCCTGGACAGCGTGGGCGCCGACGGCCCGGTCACGGTGGTCGGGCACTCCTTCGGGGGCGGTGTCGCCGTGCGGCTCGCCCACGACGCGCCCGACCTCGTGTCCCGGCTCGTGCTGGTCAACAGCATCGGCGGTGCGGTCTGGGCCACCGGTCCGGAAGGCCCGCGGCTGATGTCGGAGCGCCCGTGGTGGGACTGGGGCATGCACCTGCAGGCCGACCTGGACCCCGGACGCCTCCTCGGGCGCGTCGTCCCGGTGATCCTCTCGGACGCGGCCACGAACGCGCTGCGCAACCCCGTCGCGGTCTGGAAGGTCGCCGAGCTCGCGCGGACCGCCGATCTCCGCGAGGAGCTGGAGGAGCTCCGGCGCCGCCGGCTGCCGGTCGTCGTGCTCTGGGGTCGACAGGACCGCGTCCTGCCCGAGGCGTCCCTGGCGGCCCTGCGGCTCGCCCTGGGCGAGGCCGCGGTCCGCACCGTCGACGGCAGCCACAGCTGGCTCATCACCGACCCCGACGCCTTCACCGAGGTCCTCACCAACGTCCTGACCGACGGGTCCGTGCACCCCCTCGACGAGGACACCGCACCCGACGGCGACGCCCCCGAGGTCGACGCCCCCGCCTCGTGAGGCGCCCCACGCCCTTCGCACCCCCATCCGCACCGAGGAGGAGGCGGACATGACCGCCACACCGACCCACCCGCAGACCGCCACCACCCACGTCACCGGACGCCGGGTGGTGGCCACCGTCGTCGACGGCCTGGTGTTCGGGCTCGCCTACGTCGCCCTCGCGGTGGCCGTGGGCACCATCGTCCCGACCGGTCCGTGGTCCTGGCGGGCGGACGTGCCCGTCGCCGCGAACGTCGCCTACGGCGTCGCGATCGTCGGCTACTACGTGCTCATGGAGGGGATGCTCGGCCAGACCGTCGGCAAGATGGTCTGCGACATCCGCGTCATCGACGCCCGGACCGGCGCCCTGCCCGGCCTCGGCCCGGCGGGCCTGCGCACGCTGCTGCGGCTCGTCGACGGATTGTTCAACTACCTGGTCGCCTTCCTCGTCGTCCTGTCCTCCGACAACCGGCGGCGCCTCGGCGACATGGCCGCGGGCACCTTGGTGGTGCGCGCTGCGCGCTGAGACTCCGCGGCGGCGACGGAGGTCCCGGCCGGTGCGGACCGTCGCCCCTGCCGGTGCCCGGCACCGGACGCCAGCGTGTGCAGCAACCACGAGCCCCAGGAGGAGCCATGAGCCCGACCGACACGCAGCCCAGCGGTGCGGCCACCCCGGTCCGCCGGGTGGCGAGCCGGGACCTCGCGACCGTCGAGCTCGACGCGAGCCTCCAGGACGTCGCCGAGGAGCTCGCGCTCGACGAGCTCGGCATCGTCGTCGTCGTGGACGGGGGCCGGCCGGTGGGCGTCATCTCGGAGCGGGACCTCGTCGCCGTGCTCGCGTCGGGGGGCGACCTCGACACGCAGGCGGCCGATCTGGTGACGACCGACCTGGTCACGGTCTCCGGGGACACGCCGGTCGCCGAGGTCGCCCGCGTCATGCTCGACGCCCGCATCCGCCACGTCCTGCTGCGCGAGCCCGGCGACGACCCGGACGGGGGGCCGGTCACCGGGATCGTGTCGATGCGCGACGTGGTCGGGTCCTTGCTCGATGCCGTCCGGTGATCCGCGACCGTCGTCGACCGCCGCCGTGCCCGCCCGGACCCCGCCGCCGGCCGGGGGCGTGGTGCGCGTCTTCGCGCCGCCGGGTCCGGAGCGGCGTGCCGTGGTGTCGTGGGCGCGCCGGCACGCCCGACGCACCGGGGCACGCCTGGAGATCCTCGTCGACCCCGCGCTCCCGGCGCCGCGCAGCGGCGCGGTCGCGGTCCTCGGCCGGGTCCTCGTCGGGGCCATCCGTGTCCTCGTCGGCGGGACCGCGCTCGTCGACCGGCTCGCCCGCGCGGCCGCGGGAGCCCGGATGCTCGTCGTGCCCCAGCGGCTGCCCGGGGTCGACGAGCTCGTCGACGACGCCTACGAGCCGGTGACGGTGGTGCCGGACGACCCGCCCCACACCCGCGGACCCGTGGTGCTCGCCCTCGCCCCGCGCACGTCCGACGAGACGGTCGAGGCCGCCTTCGACGCGGCGGCGAGCCGTGGGTCGCCCCTGCTCGCGGTCAGCGTCCGCGCGCACGGGTGGGTGCCGGCAGCGGGTGACGACGAGACCGGCGCGCTCGACGAGGAACGCCGCGACCGGCGGGAGCGGCTCGCGGCCTGGTGCCTGGCGTACCCGCAGGTCCCCGTGGAGGTGCAGCTCGACGAGGGCGACCCCGCCCTGGCCCTGCTCGACCTCTCGTCCCGCGCCCGGCTCCTCGTGCTCGGGCGTTCGGCGCGCGGCCGGGTGCTGGGGACGGTGACGCCCTCGCCGGTGGCCGCCGTGACCCGCCGCGCCCGCTGCCCGGTACTCGTCGTTCCGCCGCCGGGCCCGCCGCGCCACTCGTGGTGGCCGCGGTCGTCCTGAGCGCCCCGCGGCGTCCGGGACCTTCGACCCGCGCGACCGGGACGCCACGGGGACCGTCCGGCTCTGATCCCGCGAGGTGCGATCGGGCGATCGTGGTCCCGCGGCACGGAGCCGCGACCGAGGGAGGGGTCACCATGACCGAGAACGGTGCCCGCCAGGGCGTCGTCGTCTGCGGGATCGACGGGTCGAGCGGCTCGCGACGCGCCCTGCAGGAGGCCATCCGCACCGCGGCCCGCCGGGGCGACCGCGTGCGCGCGGTGGCCGTGTACGAGCCGCCGGAGATGTGGGCGGCGTGGGGCTACGGTCCGGCCGCCGCGATCCCGGTGCCGGACCCGGACACGCTGCAGGAGAACGAGCTCGCGGCCGCGCGTCGGATGGTCGACGAGGTCCTCGCGGAGACGATCGGCGACGGGACGCCGCCCGAGGTCTCGGTCGAGGCCCTGGCCGGCCGCCCCGCCGAGGTCCTGGTCGACGTCGCGCGTGACGCCGACGAGCTCGTCGTCGGTCATCGCGGTCGTGGCGCGTTCGGCAGCACCGTGCTCGGTTCGGTGGGCCTCGGCTGCGTGCTGCACGCCGCCTGCCCGGTGACCGTGGTCCCCGAGCCCGTCGCGGCCTGACGGGGGCGACGGTGTCGGACACGACGGTGCTGCCGGACGCTGTGCCCCCGGTCGACCTCGACGCGCCGGTCGACACGATCGCCCGGCCCGCCACGACGCTCGTCGAGACGGCGCCGCTGCCCGAGGCCTGGGCGCGACTGCACCAGGACCGCGAGCACCTCGGGGTCGTCGTCCGCGACGGCATGCCCCTCGCGGTCGTGACCGCGGGCGCGCTCGCCGAGCGCTGGCCCGGCGGCGGGCCGCTGGTCCAGCACCGCTCCACGGTCCACGACGTCCTCGACCGGCCGTGCGGGGTCGAGGTGCTCGCGGCGGACGACTCGCTGCGCCACGCCGGGCAGCGGCTGCTCCACACGGGTCTGCCCGCCCTGCCGGTCCGCGCGCGGGACGGTGCGCTGCTACGGATCGTCACCACCACCGATCTGCTCGCCGCGCTCCTCGCGGAGGGGCCGCCGGCATGACCTCGGTGCCGGGCGTCGTCGTCGGTGTGGACGGATCGACGACCGCCGCGATCGCGCTGGTGGCGGCCCTCGAGGAGGGCCTCCGGCGCGGTGTCGGGGTGACGGCGGTGCTGGCCTACCCCGGGCCGGGGTCGTGGGGCGACGGGGACGGCGACGCCGGCGACCCCGCACCGGACCGGATGGCCGCCGCGGTGCTCGAACAGGCAGAGCGATACGTCGACGAGGCGACGATCCCGGTGTCGGCGGAACTGCGCGGGGTCGCGCTCGAGGTCCGGGTCCGGGCCGGTTCCCCGGCACCGGTGCTCGCCGAGGCCGCGCAGGACGCCGACCTGCTGGTGGTCGGCCACCGGGGGCGCGGGATGGTCGGACGCGCGGTGCTCGGATCGACGGGCGTGCGCCTGCTCGCGCTCGCCTCGTGTCCGGTGCTCGTGGTGCGGCCCCGGGCGCCGGGGCCCGAAGGTGCCGTCGTCGTCGGGATCGACCGGTCGGCGAACTCGGCCGCGGCGCTGCGCTACGCGCTGGCGGACGCCCTCCGGCGCGGCGTGGGGGTCGTCGCGGTCACCGGTGCGGCGCCGCCTCCGTCCACGGTGGGGTTCCGCCCCCTGCCGGCCATGACCCTCGCCGAGGTCCGCGCGGGCCTGGAGCCGCGGGTCGAGCAGTTCGTGGGCGCCGTCGTCGCCGAGCACCGCCGGTGCCACCACGTCCCGGAGGTGGACGTGGTGGTCCGGGCGGAGGACCCGACGCACGCGGTGGTGGAGGTCGCCGAGCAGCGCGGCGCGCCGGTCGTGGTGGTCGGGCGCACCGGGCGGGGGGCGCTCGCCCGGTGGCTCCTCGGCTCGGTCGCCCAAGGCGCGGTGCTGCACGCCCCCTGCCCGGTGGTGGTCGTCCCGGACGACACGGCACCGGGCCACCCCGAGGAGACGGACGGAGAGGGAGATGACTGACCGACGACCGGTCGTGCTCGTGGGCGTGGACGGCTCGCCCGCCGGCGACGCGGCCCTGCGCCACGCCGTGGCGGAGGCCCGGCGGCGAGGGGGGCGGGTGGTGGCGATGGCGGTCGGCGACGCCCCCGTCCTCGGTGCCCTCGACGTCGAGTCGATGCCCGTGAACCCCGAGGCGGTGCGCCAGACCGTCGCCCGGGAGGCCCGGCAGCACACCGACGAGGTCCTGGCCGGGATGGAGGGCGGCGCCGGCGTGCCGGTCGAGGTCCGCGCGCGGCTCGGCCGGCCGACCTGGCTGCTGGTGCACGCGGCACGCGACGCCGATCTGCTGGTGGTCGGACACCGCGGTCGCGGGCCGCTCGCCGCGGCCCTCCTCGGCTCGGTCGCCCTGCGCTGCGTCCTGCACGCGCCGTGCCCGGTGACGGTCGTGCGGCCGGTGCCGGCGGCCGAGGAGCCCGTCCCCGCCGCGCGGGCGTCCACGGTGGCCGCGCCGTGACCGGGGAACCGGCGGTCGTGGTCGGCGTCGACGGGTCCGACGGAGCCCGCGCCGCGCTGCACCACGCCCTCGCCGAGGCGGCGCGCCGGCACGTGGGGCTCCGCGTCGTGGTGGCCTACGTGCCGACGGACTACTGGTCGGAGCTGTTCGTGCTCGAGCGCCCCCCGGCGCCGCCCGACCCGGGCCCCGCGGCGACGGCGCGCGCCCGCGCCCTGGTGGACGAGGTCGTCGCCGCCCGTCGCACGGCGGGGGCCCCGGTGCCGGAGGCGGCGATCGAGGTCGTCGCGGTCGGCGGCCCACCGGTCGACGTGCTCGTGGACGCCGCCGCGGACGCCGACCTCCTCGTGGTCGGGCACCGGGGACGTGGTGCCCAGCGCGGGCGTCTCACCGGTCCCGTCGCGATCGGCTGCGTGCTGCGGGGCCGCTGCCCGGTCACGGTCGTCCCACCGGGTCGTGCCCCTCGGGCGACGGCAGGTCGGGGTCGGCCGCCGGAGACGGACCGCACCGACCCCGAGCAGGGCGTCACCTCATCGTGACCTGAGGAGGACGTCGGCGAGGCCGCTGAGCGGCCGTCGCTGTCGGGGGGTGGGCCTACCGTCACCCCCGTGAGCATCGACCAGGACGTGCGGCCCGGCCCGGCGGCCGGGCTGGACGGTCTCGCGCCCGGCGCGGAGCTGGTCGACGCTCTGGAGCGCCTCTCCCCGGCCGCGCTGCGCGAGGAGGACCTGGCGTCCTACGTGCGGGCGTGCGCGCGGGTGCAGAGCCGCGGGACGGCGCGGCTGCTCGACGGGTTGCACCATCTGGGGCGCGCCGAGGCCGGCCGCACCGAGCGTCGCCCGGGCCTCGACGAGTTCTCCGGCGACGAGGTGGCGGCGGTGCTGGGGTGGTCGCGCACGATGGCCGGGCGCAAGCTCGACCTCGCCGACGACCTGGCCGGCCGGTTGCCCGCGGTCGGCGAGGCGCTCTGGGAGGGCCGGCTCGACGAGCCGAAGGCGACGCGCTTGTGTGAGTGGACGCGGGACCTGGCCGAGGACCACGCCCGCCACGTCTGTCAGGTGCTGCTGCCCGAGGCGCCCGAGCTGCCGGTGGGCGAGCTGATCCGGCGCATCGAGCAGACCGCTGCCGCGCTGGACCCGGAGTGGGCGCAGCGTCGGGCGCAGCGGGCCGAGAAGAACGCGCGGGTGATCCTGTCGCCCAACCCGTCGGGCACGGCGACGCTGTCGGTCTGCGACGTCGCCGCCCCCGACGGCCTGGCCATGCGCGACCGGGTCGACGCCCTGGCCGCTGCGGTGCGGGCGCTGGGGGTGCTCCTCCCGATCGGCTCGCTGCGCGCCGCGGTCGCGGCGCGACTGCTCGACGGTTCGGTGGCCGGACTCGACGACCGGGCCGTCGCCCTGGTCCTGGCGGCCGAGTACCACGGCTCGGGGCCGGCTGACGGCGGTCCCGAGGACGGTGGTCCCGAGGACGGTGGTCCCGAGGACGGTGGTCCCGAGGACGGTGGTCCCGAGGCCGGTGGTCCCGAGGACGGTGGACGGGACGACGGCGGAGCGGACGACGGCGGACCGGACGACGGCGGACCGGACGACGGCGGAGCGGACGACGGCGGAGCGGATGACGGCGGAGCGGATGACGGCGGAGCGGATGACGGCGGGGCGGATGACGGCGGGGCGGATGACGGC
>JAQSWW010000050.1 GCA_029266415.1 Actinomycetospora sp.
TCGCGTGCACCGTGCCCGCGCCGCCGTCATGACCGGTGTTGAGCGCGGCCAGCAGCTCGACGACCTCGGCGCCCCGGACCTCGCCCACGACGAGCCGGTCGGGCCGCATCCGCAGGGCCTGGCGCACGAGGTCGCGCAGCAGGACCTGCCCGGCGCCCTCGACGTTCGCCGGGCGGGCGACCATGCGCACGACGTGCGGGTGCGCCGGCCGCAGCTCCTCGGCGTCCTCGACGCACACGATCCGCTCGGTCGGCGCGACCTCGCCCAGCAGCGCGGAGAGCAGCGTCGTCTTGCCCGACCCGGTGCCGCCGACCACGAGGAACGCCAGGCGGGCGGCGACCACCGCGCGCAGCAACGCCGCGCCACCCGCGTCGACGGTGCCGCCGGCCGCGAGCGCGGCGAGGTCGTGGCGAGCGGGCCGCAGCACGCGCAGCGACACGCACGTGCCGTCGGCGGCCACCGGGGCGAGCACCGCGTGCAGCCGCACCCCCGAGCCCGGCAGCCGCGCGTCGACGTAGGGGCTCGCGTCGTCCAGGCGCCGCCCGGCCGCGCCGGCGAGCCGCTGGGCCAGGCGGCGCACCGCGTCCTCGTCGGGGAAGGACACCTCGGTCCGCTCGAGCCCGGCGCCCCGGTCGATCCACACGGCGTCCGGGGCGGTCACGAGGACGTCGGAGACCGCCGGGTCGCGCAGGAAGGGCTCGAGCGGGCCCGCGCCGACCAGCTCGCGCTGCAGGCCGCGCACCGCCGCGAGCACGTCCGCGTCGCCCACGACCCCGCGGGCCTCGGCGCGCACCGCCGCCGCGAGCTCGGTGACCCCGGCCTGCCCGCCGGAGGTCACCAACCGCTCCCGCACCCGGTCGACCAACCCCTCGGGAGCGGAGCGCACCGTGCTCACGCCGCCCGCCCCCGCTCGCCCACGGCCTCGAGGGCGTCGAGCACCGCGGAAGCGGCGTCCTGCAGCGGCCCTCGGCGCAGCCCCGGGACCCGCCCGCGGTCGAGCGCCGCGGCAAGCCCCGGCTCGGGCGCCACCGACAGCAGCAGCTCGACACCGAGCGCGTGTGCGACGTCGTCGCCGTCGAGCCCGCCCGGCGCGGGCCCGCGCACCACCAGGCGCAGCGGCAGCCCGCGGTCGGCCAGCGGCTCCGCGACGCGGGCGGCCGCCGCGACCGCGCGCACCTCGGCGGGGACGACGAGCACGACGAGGTCCGCGGCCTCGGCCACGGCCATCGCGGTGTCGGTGGGGTGGCGGGGCAGGTCGCACACCACGACCTCGCCGGCGCGCCGCCCGGCCTCGACGACCGCCACGGCCGCGCCGGGCTCGGGCCCCGCGCCCGCCCGGTCGCAGGACAGCACCGTGAGCAGGCCGTCCGGCGACGGCAGCGCCTCGTGCAGCGACGCCGCCCCCACGCGCCCGCCGCCGAGCGCCAGCCCGCCCCAGCGCAGGCCCTCGAGCTCCTCCGCGCCGGCGACGAGGTCGAGCCCGCCGCCGAGCGGGTCGCAGTCGACGAGCAGCACCCGCGTGCCCCGGGTGCGCGCCCGCACCCCGACCGCCACCGCCAGCACCGACGCCCCCGCCCCGCCGCGACCCCCGACCACGGCGACGACCCGCCCCGCGCCCGACCCGTCGTCGCGCCCGTCGGCCGGGGCGGCGTCGGCGAGCGCCCCGACCAGCCAGTCCTCGCCCTCGGGCAGCGACACCACGTGCTCGGCGCCCACGGTCACCGCGCGCTCCCAGATCGAGCCCGGCGGCTCGTCGCGGCACAGCAGCACGACGCCGTCGCGGCGCCCGAGCCGCAGCGGCCCGACGGCGCGGGCGGCGGGCTCGTCGAGCAGCACCAGCGCCGCGGTGTGCCACCGGCGCCGCACCCCCGGGGCGTCGGGCACCCGCTCGAGCTCCACCCCCGCCGCCGCCGCGAGGCGGACCACCTCGTCGAGGAGGTCCTCGTCGTCGGTCATCACCACCACGCGCCGCGTGCCCGTCCCGCCCGTCGCACCCATCGGCCCGCCCCTCCTCGCTCCCCGGCGCGCACCGCACCGGCGAGGAGCACGCTGCCGCGCGGCGACGGCGTCACGGGAGCGTGCGGACCGGGCCTGTGGACGGACGGACGGGGTGGGGACGGACGCGCGCCCCGCCGGCCGCGGCGCAGGGCCGGACGCCGCAGCGTCAGCCGCCGCTCGCGGCGTCCGCGATGCCGAGGCCCTCGCGCGCCCCGATCTGCCAGGCCTGCGCGCAGTGGGCGAACCAGCGCGCCAGCCCCTCGGCCTGCCCGGTGGCGAAGGCCGCCGCGGCGTCGCGGTACTCGCCCGCGGCCCGGTAGTGGCCGACCTCGGGGACGGCGAGGCCCTTGGGGTCGAGGCCGGTGCCGACGGCGGTCAGGCGCGCAGCCGCCCGCGCCACGACCCCCGTGGCCGAGGTGAACGGCGCGAGCGCGAGCAGCTCGCCGTGGACGACGGCGACGAGCACCGGCGCGGGCACGCTCGTGCCGCCCGTGACGAGCCGGGCGAGGGCGTCGAGGCGCTCGCCGACCCCGGGGTCGCGCCGGGGCCGGCCGAGGTCGTCGTGCGTCATGCCGGGGAGGTCGGCCGCCGCGAGGACGTGCAGGCGCGCCAGCGCCTGGCCCGGCGCCGAGCGCCACGCGGTCAGCAGCCCGCCCAGCGCCTCGGCCACCCGCAACGAGCCGGCCAGCACGGGGTCGGTGACCGGGCCCTCGGCGGGCAGTTCCGCCGCGCCCCCGTCGAGGCTCGCCGACGCCCGCGCCGCGCGGACCGAGGCCTCGGCGGCTGTCGCGGGCCAGCCGCGCCGGTTCGCGCGGTGGTTGTGCACGCGGGTCAGCGCCTCGCGCACGGCGTCCGCGTCGGCGGCGACGCCGGGCAGGCGGGTCAGGGGCTCCAGGGGGTCGGCCACGAGGAGCCATCGTCTCAGCCGTCCGGAGGCCCGGCGCGGAGCAGCTCATCGTGCGCGTCCGGTCGGCCTCGCCGGCAAACCGCCGAACGGACCTGTATCGGTCTTGTGTGTGAGGTTCGCATGAGCGGGAGGCGGAACGGGGCAGTCGGCCTCCACGTGAGGCGCACCACAACTCGAGCACCACCGGGAGAGGAGCGAGAATGTCGAGCACGACGGACCTGCGCGAGGAGCGCACCGCCAGGACAGCGAGCACCCCGCCCGACCCGACCAGCAGCATCGCGGACCCGGGTCCGCTGGGCCTCGCGGCCTTCGCCCTGACGACCTTCACGCTCAGCCTGTTCAACGCCGGCATCGCCCCCGAGACGCTGGAGCCGCTGGTCGTCCCCCTGGCGCTGTTCTACGGCGGGCTCGCCCAGTTGCTGGCGGGTATCTGGGAGTTCCGCAAGGCCAACACCTTCGGCGCCACCGCATTCGTGTCCTACGGCGCGTTCTGGCTCGCGTTCGCCGTGTACTTCCAGTTCATCGAGCCGGAGCTGCTGTCCAAGGGCGTCCCCGAGTCGTCGATCACCACGGCGACCGGCATCTTCCTCGTCGGCTGGGCCGTGTTCACGCTCTACATGCTCCTGGCCTCGCTGCGCACCACCGCCGCCCAGATCGCCGTGTTCGTCACCCTGTTCCTGACCTTCCTGCTGCTCGCCGTCGGAGACCTCACCGGCATCGACGCCATCGCCACCGTCGGCGGCATCGTCGGCCTGGTCAGCGCGCTCTGCGCCTGGTACGCCTCGGCCGCCATCGTCACGAACAGCACGTGGGGACGGACGGTGCTGCCGGTGGGTCCGCGCAGCTGAGCGGGCATCCTGCGGGTGTGCCGCCCGCCGGAGCAGATCGCGACGACGTCGCGGGTGACCTCGTGGTCACCCGCGACGTCGTGCTGTCCGCCGCCGACCTGCACTGGCGCTTCTCCCGTGCCGGCGGGCCCGGCGGGCAGGGCGTGAACACCACCGACTCCCGCGTGGAGCTCTCCGTCGACCTCCGCGACGCCACGCTGCGCGACGCGGACCGCGACCGGCTGCTGGCCCGCCTGACGGGCCGGCTGCACGACGGCGTGCTCACCGTCGTCGCGTCCGACGACCGGTCCCAGCGGCGCAACCGGCGCTCGGCGCGCCTGCGGCTCGCCGCCCTGCTGCGCGAGGCGCTGGCCCCCGACCCGCCGACGCGGCGGGCCACAGCACCCTCGCGCGGCGCGCGCCGGCGCCGTCTCGAGGCCAAGCGCCGCCACGGCGCGGTCAAGGCCCTGCGGCGAACCCCGGGCAGCGAGTAGCCACCGACGGGGGAACGGGCGGCGTAGGCGTCGCGGGCACGGGGAAGACCTGCGCCGCCGTGATCACACGGCGGCGCCGCGCGTCGCGGCCCACCGCCGGTGACGTGGCACGATGACCGACCTCAGCACCCGCTCGTCCTCATCCGCCTCGAGCGACCCGACCCCGCCAGGAGGGCCCGTGTCCCGCCCCGAGCAGCCCGCCAGAGGCTCGTCCGCCCCGCCGGTCGTGCCGTCGATCCCGCTCAACGCCGAGCCGGTGCGCCAGGACGGTGACGCCTCCGTCGGTTCGCTGGTCAAGGAGGTCACCACCCACGTCTCGACGCTGGTCCGCGCCGAGGTCGAGCTGGCCAAGACCGAGATCACCGCCGAGGTCAAGAAGGGCGTGCAGGGCAGCGTCTTCTTCGTCGTCGCCGGCGCGATCGCGATCTTCAGCCTGTTCTTCCTGTTCATCGCCGTGGCCGAGGCGTTCAACCTCATCTGGCCGTCGCAGCAGTGGGCGGGCTACGCGGTGACGTTCGTGCTGATGATCGGGGCGGCGGGCATCGCGGGTCTCCTCGGCTACCTCAAGGTCCGCAAGATCAAGGCCCCGGAGCGGACGATCGAGACCGCGAAGGAGTCGGTCGAGGTCCTGCGCCGCGGCCGCGACGCAGCCTGAGCACGACGACCTCCGGGTCCGCGCTCGCGCTGCCCGGGCCCTGGGCCCACCGCTCGGTCTCCGCCAACGGCGTGCAGCTGCACGTCGCCACGGCGGGGCCGGAGGACGGTCCCCTGGTGCTCCTGCTGCACGGCTTCCCCGGCTTCTGGTGGGCCTGGCGCCACCAGCTGCCGGCCCTGGCCGGGGCGGGGTACCGCGTCGCCGCCGCGGACCTGCGCGGCTACGGCGACTCCGACCGCCCGCCCCGCGGCTACGACCTGTGGACCCTCGCCGGTGACGCCGCGGGCCTCGTGCGGTCGCTGGGGGCGCGCGAAGCGACGGTCGTCGGCGCGGGCTGGGGCGGGGCGGTCGCGTGGACCCTCGCCGCCCTGCGCCCCGGCGTCGTCGACGGCCTCGCCGTCCTCGCCGCGCCGCACCCGTTGGCCCTGCGCGCCGCGGTGCGCCGCCGGCCGTGGGCGCCGGCGCTGCGCACCCTGGCCGCGGCCCAGCTCCCCCGCCTGCCCGAGCGCCGCATCCGCCGCGACGACGCCGCCTGGGTCGTCGAGTTCCTGCGGCGCGGTGCCGGCGCGGGCTGGGCGGCGGCGCCGGAGTTCGCCGAGGTCGCCGACCGCCACCGCGCCGCGATGCTCGCGCCCCGCGTGTCGCACACCGCGGTCGAGGGCTTCCGCTGGAGCGTGCGCTCGCAGTTCCGCCCCGACGGGGCGCGCTACGCCGCGGCCGTCGACCGGCGGATCACCGTGCCCGTGCTGCAGGTGCACGGGGCCGACGATCCGTGGGTGCCCGACCGCGTGGCCCGCGCGTCGGCGCGCTGGTGCGACGCGGGGCACGTGCACCGCACGCTCGACGGCGTCGGGCACTTCCCCCACCAGGAGGCGCCGCAGCACGTCACCGACGCGCTGCTCGACTTCCTGGACCGGTGATCGTGGGGGCTTTCCTCGTGTTGAACGCCAGCGTCGCGCCTCCGGCGCGGCAGCTCCGCTCCGCTTCGTGCCGCAGGTGGCCCCCACGCTGGCACGAGTCAGGCCGCGCAGGACCCCGTGCTCACGCGGCCGGTGGCGCCCGGGGAGGCGTCGAGGGCCGGGCGGACCTGGTCGGCGGTGAGCACGAAGCCCGTGTCGCCCTGGTCGACCGCCGCGCCGAAGACGACGCCGATGACGCGGCCCTGCGGGTCGACCAGCGGGCCGCCCGAGTTCCCCGACCGCACCTGCCCGCGGATCGTGTAGACGTCGCGGGTGACGGTCTCGCTCTCGTAGATGTTCGGGCCGCGCAGCTGGATGCGCTGGCGCACCTTGGCCGGCGACGACGAGAACGGCCCGTCGAGGGGATAGCCCAGCGCCACCGCGTTGTCGCCGGTCTCGGCGCCCGAGAAGTCGAACGGGAGCGACTCGGCGTCGAGCCCGGGCACCGCGAGCACGGCCACGTCGACCTCGTCGTCGTAGTAGACGACGCGCGCCGGGCGCGTGCGGCTGTCGCCGTCGGAGGTCGGCACCTCGACCGACACCTCGTCGGTGCCCGCGACCACGTGCGCGTTGGTCATCACGCGGTCCTCGCCGACGACGAAGCCGGTGCCCTCGAGCGCGCGCTGGCACGACGGCGCGCGGCCCCGGACCTTGAGCACGCTCGCGCGCGCCTGCTGCACCACCGGGTCCTCGACGAGCGCCTGCTCCGGCGGCGGCACTTCGGCGATGGGCGTGGACGAGAAGGGGCTCAGGACGTCGGGGAAGCCGGAGGCGTCGAACAGCGCACGCAGCTCGTTGGGCAGCTGGCGCAGCGGGTCGGGCATCACGGCGTCGACGCCCGCGAGCACGCGGGAGTCCTTGAGCGACGACGCGAGGGCGGTCTCCGACGAGCCGGCGAGCGGCAGCGCGATGAGCCAGGCGACGATCAGCGCGGTGATCGCCTGGAGCACCGAGCCGAACGCCGAGTCGACGGTGCGCACGGCGGGCAGGCGCATCCGGTCGCGCAGCGCCCGCCCGAGGTACACCCCGAGGGTCTCGCCGAGCGCGACCAGCGCCACGACGACGAGGACGCTCACCACGATCCGCGAGGTCGTGCCCTCGAACCCGTCCACCAGCGCCGGCGCGATCTTCAGTCCCAGCAGCGCCCCGCCGAGCACGCCGAGGAAGCTCAGCGCCGCGACGGCGAGCCCGTGGCGCCAGCCCGAGATGCCCGCGGCGAGCGCGAGCAGCACGACGACGACGTCGACCCAGCTCACCGGACCGGACCTCCTTCGGGGTGCGTGGTGCTGGCGGTGTTCCCGGCACTCAGGTCGTGCCGCTGCGCCCACGCCTCGTCGAGGTCACGCACGTCGGAACCGTCCCAGGGTCTCGCCCACCCGCCCAGGGTGAGCATCCAGTCCACCAGACCCGCCGTGAAGCCCCAGATGAGCAGTCCCCCGGCGGCGAACGCGGGACCGGTGTAGCCGGCGGGGCCCGTGACGCGGAACCGCGTCCCCGGATCGGCCAGCGTCGCGACCGGCACGCGCACGACCGCGGCCGTCTCGCCGGGGTCGACGACCCGGACCGGGACCGGGCGCGCCCAGTGCGCGAGCACCGGTGTGACGGCGAAGCCGGTCACGGGGATGGTCAGCGGTGGCAGGGTCAGCAGCGGCACCACGCCGTCGGGATCGAGCCCGGTCTCCTCGCGGGCCTCGCGCAGCGCGGCCGCGACCGGGCCGGCGTCCTCGGGGTCGATCGTGCCGCCGGGGAACGCCGCCTGACCGGCGTGCGAGCGCATGTCCGGGGCGCGCTCGGTGAGCAGGATCTCGGGCCCCTCGCCGGCCTCGGCGAAGAGCATGAGGACCGCGGCCCGGCGGCCGTTGCCGGGACCGGCCACCCGGCGGCGGAACGGCACGTCCTCGGGCCCGAGGCGTCGGCAGGCCTCGACGAGCGGGGCGAGCCACTCCGGCGCGGCCTCCGGGCGGCAGGAGTCCCGGTCGTCCTGGTCGTCCCGGTCGCGGGCGCTCACCCGGCACCGCCCCGGGCCGCGTCCACCGCGGCGCGCACCTGCTCGGGCGTGCGCAGGACCTGCGGCGGGATGTCGACGACGGTGCCGTCGGCGCGTACGAGCACGCTCGCGGGCAGGATCGGCGGTGCACCCACCCGCGGCCCGAGGACCTGCGCGGGGTCGCTCACCGAGGGGTAGCGCGCCCCCAGGCTCTCCAGCAGCGCGAGCGCGGAGGTCGCGCGGTCGCCAGCGTCGACGCCCAGGACGGCGACGGCCCCGGGCTGCGCGGTGTAGGCCTCCAGCGCGGGGATCTCGTCGCGGCACGGCCCGCACCACGAGGCCCACAGGTTGACCAGCGTGTCCCGCCCGGCCAGCGCCGACCCGAGGTCGACCTGGCCCGGCGCGCCCAGGCACTCCAGCGTCAGCCCGGCGAGCGCGGCCACGGGCGCGGCGTCCGGCTGCGGCGCGGGGCAGGGGGCCAGATCCGCCGCGTCCCGGGCCGCGGCGAGCTCCCCCGGGTCGTCGGGTCCGGTCACCGGCGCGGGCTGCAGCACCGACGCCGGGTCGGTGCCGACGGTGGGTCCGGTGTCGCGGGGCCAGAGCGCGATTACGCCGACCACGGCCAGCACGACGACCACGAGCGTGGCCCGGACCTCGGCACGCGTCACCGTTCGAGGCCGACGAGGGCGAGCAGGTGTGCCGCGTCGGGGCCCTTGACGAGCTTGGCGGCCTTGACGGGGTCGTCCTCGCCGGTGCCCGCGGACGGGCAGTCGCGGCGCAGCGAGCACGCCCCGCACGCCGGGCGCTTGGCGTGGCAGACGCGGCGCCCGTGGAAGATCATCCGGTGGGACAGCATCGTCCAGTCCTTGCGCGGGACGAGCTCGCCGACCTCCTTCTCCACCTGCACCGGGTCCTCCGACGCGGTCCACGCGAACCGGCGGGCCAGGCGGCCGAAGTGGGTGTCGACGGTGATGCCGGGGACGTCGAAGGCGTTGCCCAGCACGACGTTGGCGGTCTTGCGGCCCACCCCGGGCAGGGTGACGAGGTCCTCGAGGCGCCCGGGGACCACGCCGTCGAAGCGCTCGACCAGCGCCGCGCCGAGCTTGGCCACGGACTCGGCCTTGGCGCGGAAGAAGCCCGTCGGCTTGAGGATCTCCTCGAGCTCGACGCGGTCGGCGCCGGCGAACGCGGCGGGGTCCGGGTAGCGCGCGAACAGCGCCGGGGTGATGCGGTTGACCGTCACGTCCGTGGTCTGCGCGGAGAGCACCGTGGCCACGAGCAGCTCGAACGGCGAGGTGAAGTCCAGCTCGCAGTGGGCGTCGGGATGCGCGATCGCGAGGTCGCGATGCATCCGCCGCGCGCGCCGCACCAGCGCGAGGCGGCTCTCCTCACCGACGACGCGGGCTGCCCTGCTCACCCACCCAGGGTAGGACGCGCCCCGACACGGACGGGCCGGGCCCGGCGCCGCCGGCCGCGCGAGACACCGGAACGACCCCGATGCCGGGCGGGCTGAGCCGGTGCGCGACGATGCGTACACCATGACCGCCTGGCTCGCCATCCTCATCCCGCTGCTGGTGATGGTCTTTGCGCTCGGCATGGAACGGCTGGAGACCCGCCTGCGGTCCGGCACGGTGCGTGAGGACGAGGTCGAGGACTTCCTCGAGCGCGCCCGGCCCGACGAGGTCAAGGCCCTGTTCCGGCAGGGCATCGGCGGCGCGCTGCAGATGTTCCGCCTGCGGAACCTGGGGAAGCGCGGCGCCCTCGGCGCCCGCCGGTCCAGGGACCGGGACTGACGCTCACGCAGGGCAGCGACGCTGCCGAATCTCGGGCGCTATGGTGGTCCGAACGGGCGAACGGTGGACACGGGAGCGCCGGTCGACCCCGACGCGGTGCGAACCCCGGGTTTCGACGTGGCGTGATCACGGGCAAGGTCGTGACTATGCTGCGGCGAACGTGACTGGTGACACAGAGGTGCGGGTGGGGCCGGACGGCCCCGGGCCTGCGCGCGGTCGAGCGAGAGTCGGCGAGGAGCGGACGGTGGACGAGGTACTGGCGCGGGCCGGAATCTTCCAGGGGGTGGATCCCGCCGCCATCGAGGTGCTCACGGAGTCACTCGAGCGCGTGGAGTTCCCACGCGGCACGGTCATCTTCAACGAGGGCGAGCCCGGCGATCGGCTCTACATCGTCTCCACCGGCAAGGTGAAGATCGGTCGACGCTCCCCGGACGGCCGGGAGAACCTGCTCTCGATCTTCGGCCCGTCCGACATGTTCGGCGAGCTCTCGATCTTCGACCCGGGCCCCCGCACGTCGACGGCCACCACGGTCACCGACGTGCGCGCCTACACGATGGACCGCAACGCGCTGCGCGAGTGGATCGCCCAGCGCCCCGAGATCGCCGAGCAGCTCCTGCGGGTCGTGGCCCGGCGCCTGCGCCGCACGAACAACCTGCTCGCCGACCTCATCTTCACCGACGTGCCCGGCCGCGTGGCCAAGGCGCTGCTGCAGCTCGCCCAGCGCTTCGGGTCGCAGGAGGCCGGTCTGCTGCGGGTCACCCACGACCTCACGCAGGAGGAGATCGCCCAGCTCGTCGGCGCCTCCCGCGAGACGGTCAACAAGGCCCTGGCCGACTTCGCCGCCCGCGGCTGGCTGCGCCTCGAGGGCAAGAGCGTGCTGATCCTGGAGCCGGACCGCCTCGCGCGGCGCGCGCGTTAGGTCCCCGTCCGCCTCAGGTGGGCGATCTGCGCCGCCACCGACTGGTCGGCGGCCGGCCACAGCGACTCGTCCACGTCCGCGTAGACGATCTCCACCACCCGGCGCGGCGCCGGGTCCGGGCCGAGCTGGTCCAGGGCCGCGCGCACCTGGTCGAGCCGCTGCTCGCGGTGGCGCAGGTAGTACTGCGCGGTCTCGCCCGCGTCGGGGAGGTCCGGCCCGTGTCCCGGCAGCAGCGTCGTGCCGGGCGGGAGCTCCGCGAGGCTCCGCAGCGAGTCCAGGTAGTCGGTGAGCGCGCCGTCGTAGTCGCCGAGCACGGTCGTGCCACGGCCCAGGACGGTGTCGCCGGTGAGCACGCTGCCGTCGTCGTCGACGACCAGGGACAGCGAGTCGTCGGTGTGGCCCGGCGTCAGGAGCACGCGCAGGTCGAGCCCGGCGACGGCCAGGCGCTCGCCGGCCCCGAGGCCCTCGGCGCCGAGCACGAGCGTCGGGTCGAGGGCCCGGACCGGCGCGGACACGCGCTCGGCGAAGGTGCGGGCGGCCTCGGTGTGGTCGAGGTGGCGGTGGGTCAGCAGGACCAGCTCGACGGGGCCCTGGGCGGCGAGCCGGTCGAGGTGCGCCGGATCCTCGGGTCCCGGGTCGACGACGACGCAGCCGCGCTGGCCCGGGGCGCGCAGGACCCACGTGTTGGTGCCGTCCAGCGTCATCGGTGACGGGTTCTCGGCCAGCACCACCGACGCCGCCGCGGTGACCGGGCGCAGCTCGCCGTACGCCGGGTGCTCCGATGTCTCGTCCGCCGGGCCCCCCGGCACCACCCGCCCGCTCACCGGGACACCCCGAGGGCGTGCGGGGGGACGACGAGCCCGACCCGATCGCGCTCGCCGTCGGGTCGGAAGCGCGGGGTGACGGGCTCGGGGCGCCGTCCGGCGGCCGTGTCGAGCAGCGCCGCGACCGTGCCGCCCGCCGCGGCGATCTCGCTCAGCACCGCCCACGTCGGCGGCATCAGACCACGCTCCCCGTCCTCCCACTCCCGCAGCGCCCGCGCGGGCGTGCACCAGCGCGCGCCGACGGCCTCGGTGGTCGCGCCGTCGGGCTCCTGGCCGGCGGGCACGGCCGCGAGGAAGAACGCGGTGTCGTAGCGCCGCGGCATCGCCTCCGGGGTGATCCAGCGCGCCCACGGCCACAGCCGGTCCGCGTCGAGGCGCGCCACGACGTCGCCCAGCCCGGTCTCGCCGGCCACCAGGCGCGCGCGGGCGCCTGCACCCGGGGTGCCGCCGGCCAGCAGGACCCCGGTCTCCTCGTAGGTCTCGCGCACCGCGCAGGCCAGCAGCGCCGCGGCGGCCTTGGGGGTCGTCGACCAGGCGCGCGCGGCCTCGGTCGCCGTGGCCTCGTCCACCAGGCCCTGCGCCAGGGCCTCGCCGTCGGCGGCGTCCAGCCCGCCGCCGGGGAAGACGGTCATCCCCGCCGCGAACGCCATCTCCGCGGCGCGCTCGAGGACGAACACCTCGACGCCGTCCGCCCCGTCGCGCACGAGCACCACCGACGCCGCCCGGCGCAGCTCACCCGGCGGTCTGGCGCCGAGGCGGTCGAAGGCGGGCCGGTCCATCCCGAACCGCGGGGGCAGGTCGACGAGCTCGGTGGTCACCCGCCGCACCCTAGGCGCGGGAACGGCACGACAGCGCGACGGAGGAGCGATGTCGGGTCGTCTCCTCGTCGCCGGGACGACCTCGGCGCGGGAACGGCACGACAGCGCGACGGAGGAGCGATGTCATGCCGTCTCCTCGTCGCCGGGACGACCTACCCGTCGCGGGGCGTGCCGTCCTCGCCGTCGTGATCTGCGCGGCGGGGCAGGCCGTGCCCGTTGACGTGCCCGTTGCTGCCGCCCGACGGCGCGGGCGGGCCCGGCGGGCGGGGACCGGGGTGCGGACCCGTGGGACGGGGACGCGGGGCCGTGGTGTCCTCCGACCCGGGCGGTCCCTGGGGCGGCCTGGGCGGCGCGTGCCCGGTCAGCGGGTCGGGCGCGTGGGCCTCGAGCCGCTCGCGGGAGGCGAGCTCCTCGTGCAGCCGCGCGAGCAGCTCGCGCTCGCGGTCGGAGAGCTGGGAGTCCACCGAGTCCGGGCCCGACGAGGGTCGGGCCGGGGACGGGTTCGCCGGGGACGGGGCGGGCCGGTGGACCGGCTCGGTCACCGCGTCGCCGACCGCGTCCACGTCGTCGGACCCGTGGTGGTGGCCGTTGGTGTACGGCATCGGCGTCTCGGCCGGGGCGTCGGCCTGGGCCGCGAACTCGCCGGTCTCGCTGCGACTGTGCCGGGCGCGGCGCAGCCGTGCGCCGTCGACCGGCGACGACTCCGGCTCGGCGGGAGGGGCCCCGGCGCTGCCGTGCGACCCGCCGGCGACGGGGATGTCGCCGGTGGCGGCGTCCATGTCGACCGGGGACGGGTCGAGCGGCTCGCCCGTGCGCCCAGGGGCCGGTGGCTCCGCGCCGCCCTCGGGTCCGAACGGGACGCCGAGCGGGCTCTCGGCCCACGCCGAGATCGGGTGCTCGTCGGAGAGGATCTCGTCCGGCGGCGGCGTGCGCCACAGCGCCGCGATGCGCTCGGCGGTGGTGTCCGGGTCGAGCTCGACGGGCGCGGGCGGCTCGATGCTCTCCGCGGCGGGCGCCGGCTCGGGCGCGTGCGCCGGGGCCACCGGCTCGACGTCGTCGGCGCGCTCACGGGCGGGCGCGTCCCGCTCCGCCCGCTCGAGCGGGTCGCGGCCCGCGGCGGCGACGGTGCGGTACTCCTCCTCCGCCGGCTCGAGCGGCTCGACCGGGGCGACGTCCTCGGCCGGGCGGGACGGCGCGACGGGACCCGGCACGCCGAACGGCGGGACGTCGTCGTCGCCCGCGCGGCGCGACGGCGCGGTGGGCTCGGTGGGGCGCGGCTCGAGCCGCGGCTCGGCCACACGGCGCTCGGCGCGGTCCGACGCCGCCGACGTCCACGGGGTCGAGGTGCTGCCGACCGGCCCGGCGCCCAGCGGGCGGGCCGCCCGGACGGCGGCGCGGTGGTAGGCGGGCAGCTCCGCGCCCGCGGCGAACACCTCGACCGACACGGCGCCGAGCTCCCGCGCGGCGTGCGCCACGTGGTGGGCGACGTGCTCGCAGTCGTCGGCGGAGTGCGTCTCGACCAGCACGACGCGGTGCGGCACGGGCCCCGGAGCGGTGCCGGCCGGCGTGGTGCGCCAGCTCTGGCGCACGCGCGCCACCCCCGGCAGGCGGGCGGCGGCCCGCGCGACGACGTCGCCCGCGCCGGCGGTGGCGGCGCCGGCCGGCGGGTCGGCGGCGAAACGGTGCTCGTCGCGGCGATCGGCCTCGGGGTCGCGCGGCAGGGCGTCGACCAGCTCGGGGTCGACGCGCGAGGACGCGAACCAGCGGCCCAGCAGCGCGTGCTCGCGCGGCGTCACCCCGACGCCGCCGGCCAGCAGCGAGCCGCCGAGCAGTTCGGCCGCGGCCGCGTCGTCCTCGACGGCGACGAGCTCGCGCACCGAGGTCAGCGCGTCGTCGTCGATCCGGCCGGCGAGCGACAGCAGGACCTCGTGGCGCCCGCCCGTATCGGGGCGCGGCGGCGTGCCGGGACGGGGATCGGCCTCCCCGCGGGCCGCGGGCGCTCCGCTCGGGCGCTCCGGCGGCTCGGACCACGGGTCCCGTGCCCCGGGGACCGGCGCCACGGGCTCGGGCTCGGGCTCGACCTCGGGCTCCGCCTCGACCTCGGGCGGATCCTCGGCCGGCGCCCCGATCTCCACGGGTTCGTCGACCGGCTCCGCCGGCGGGGTGGGTTTCGGCTCCACCACGGGCTCCGCCGGCGCCCCCGACGCGGCCGAGGCCCGCAGGCGTCGCCGCTCCGCGACGCGCCGCCAGGCCGCGAGGGCCACGGGGTCGCGGTCGGGGCGCTCGGCGGCGTCGTCGCGCACCGACCACGGCGGCAGGTTGGCGAGGTCGCCCCCGCCGCCGGCGAGCCCACCGAGGTCCTCGCCGAAGCCCTCGAAGCCGAGCCGCCCCACGCGCGGGTGGTCGCCGCGGCGCCGGAGCAGGCCGGCCTCGTCGGGCACGTCGGGGCGGTCTGGGCGGTCCTCGCCGGTCATGTCGCGCTCAGCCATGTCCCACCAGCTCCCCGGTGCTCGCGCCGAGCCCGGCACGGACGGGCGACGGCCCGCGGCCGGCGTCGCGGCGCCACAGCATCTCGGCGGCCGCCTGCGCGTCGCGGTGGTAGGGCGTCAGGGCCGCGGACGGGCCGGTGACCTCGACGCACGGGTCGGACTCGCCGCGGGCCCGCAGGGCACGCTGCAGCGCCCCGGTCAGGGCCGCGCTGTCCGCGCCGTCGGCCGCGACGAGCACCACCCGCACCGGCGCCCCCGCACCGCCGGCCCGCCAGGCGCGGCGGACCGCCGACACCCCCGCGGTGACCGGGGCGAGGGCGCGCAGGACGAGGTCGGTGTCGTCCCAGCCGGGACCGGCGCCCGGCGCGACGAACCGCGCGGACGCGTCGGGCACGGCGTCGACGTGCAGCACCGCGTCCACCAGCCGCGACGGACCGCCCCAGGCGAGGACGGCGGTGCGCAGGCGGGCGCGCTCGTCCTCGGTGACCCCGACGCGGTGGCGGAGCAGCGCCCGCGGCAGCGCCGTGCGCAGGGCGACGTGGGCCCCGCAGGCGAGCCAGTCACGCAGCCGCCAGAGCAGGCGGTCCGGCAGCCGGCCGGCCATCGCCAGCAGGACGTCGTGACACGCCCGCTCGGCCTCGGTCCCGGATCCGGTCCTCGTGTCCACCTGTGCGCTCCGATCCACCTGCTGCATCCCGCGACCCGCACTCGTCCGGGCCCGTACCGCCAGCTCACGTGAGGTCGACGACGACCTCAACCTCGACGGGGGCGCCCAGCGGCAGCGCCGCCACTCCGATCGCCGAGCGGGCGTGTCCACCCGACGAACCGAACACGGAGCCCAGGAGCTCCGACGCACCGTTGACCACCTGGGGCTGGCCGCCGAACCCGGGCGCGGACGCCACGTAGCCGACGACCTTGACCACGGACGCGATCGCCTCGAGCCCGACGAGGGCGTCGATGGCGGCCAGCCCGTTGAGCGCGGCGATGCGGGCGTACGCGGCCGCGTCGTCCACCGTGACCTCCGCCCCCACCAGGCCGGTGGCCGGCAGCTCGCCGCCCACGAGCGGCAGCTGGCCCGAGGTCCAGACCTGGTTCCCGGTGCGCTTGGCGGGCACGTAGACACCCTTGGGCGCCGCGACCGACGGGAGCTCGAGCCCCAGCGACGCCAACCGCGCCCGGGGCCCGTCCGCGCCCGCCGCGGTCACGCCCGCGGCTTCTTCAGGTACGCGACGAGCTGCTCACCGGTGGGGCCCGGGAGCACGGTGACCAGCTCCCAGCCGTCCTCTCCCCACTGGTCGAGGATCTGCTTGGTCGCGTGGGTCAGCAACGGAACCGTCGCGTACTCCCACTTCACGGGGTCCGCACTCATGGGGGCGAGGGTAGAGAAGGCCCCCGACACCGGTGTGACCCGCACCCCGGCCGCACCGCCCGCGGGCTCCGGCGGCCGGGCCTACGCTGGAGACCGTGACCGATCAGCGCTGGCCCGCCGCCCTCGCCGAGGCCCGGCTGCACGTGGTGACCGGCAAGGGCGGCACGGGCAAGACGACGCTCGCCGCCGCGCTGGCGCTCGCGCTCGCGGCCGGCGGGCGCCGCACCCTGCTCGTCGAGGTCGAGGGCCGGCAGGGCATCGCCCAGGTCTTCGACACCCCGCCGCTGCCCTACGCCGAGCAGCGCATCGCCGTCGCGCCCGACGGCGGCGAGGTCCGCGGACTGTCCGTCGACGCCGAGGCCGCCCTGCTCGAGTACCTCGAGATGTTCTACAACCTCGGCCTCGCCGGGCGGACCCTGCGGCGGATGGGCGCGATCGAGTTCGCGACCACCCTGGCGCCGGGGCTGCGCGACGTGCTGCTGTCGGGGAAGGTCAAGGAGTGCGTCGGGCGCACCGTCGGCGACGGGCGCGGCGGCCGGGGGCGCGTGCCCCTGTACGACGCGGTCGTCCTGGACGCGCCGCCCACCGGCCGCGTCGTGAAGTTCCTCGACGTCACGAAGGCGATGGGCTCGCTCGCCCGCACCGGCCCGATCCACTCGCAGAGCGAGGGCGTGGTCCAGCTCCTGCACTCGCCGCTGACCGCGGTGCACCTGGTCACCCAGCTCGAGGACCTGCCGGTGCAGGAGACCCTGGACACCGTCGACGAGATCACCGAGGCCGGCCTGCCGACGGGCGCCGTGCTCGTCAACCGCATCCGGCCCTCGCGGCTGCCCGCGACGGCACTCACCGCCGCGGCGACGGGCGCCGCCATCGACACCGACCTGCGCTCCGGGCTCGAGGCCGCGGGTCTCTTCCTCAAGGACGACGAGGTCGAGGGCCTGATCAGCGAGACCGTCGAGCACGCCGAGCGCGTGCAGGTCGAGACCGCGGTCCGCTCGCGCCTCGACGCGGCCGGGCTGCCGCAGCTCGACCTGCCCGAGCTGACCGAGGGCGTCGACCTCGGCGGCATCTACGAGCTCGCCGAGCTGCTGCGCGAGCAGGGAGTGCGCTGATGGCCGCCGAACGCTCCGAGCGCACCGACGCCGCCGGCACCCGCGGCGGACGGCCCCGTCACCTCGACCTCGACGGGCTCCTGGCCGACCGCTCGACCAAGGTGCTCGTCTGCTGCGGCTCCGGCGGGGTCGGCAAGACGACCACCGCGGCCGCGCTCGGCCTGCGCGCCGCCGAGATGGGCCGCCGCGTCGTCGTGCTGACCATCGACCCGGCGCGCCGCCTGGCGCAGTCGCTCGGGCTCGAGGAGCTGGACAACGAGCCGCGCACCGTGCCCGGCGCCCTGCGCGACGTCGGCGACCGCGGTGACGGCGAGCTGCAGGCGATGATGCTGGACATGCGGCGGACCTTCGACGAGATGGTCGCCGGCCACACCACGCCCGACCGGGCGCAGGCGATCTTCGACAACCCCTTCTACCAGACCATCTCCTCGTCGTTCTCCGGGACGCAGGAGTACATGGCGATGGAGAAGCTGGGGCAGCTCACGGCCACCGGCGCGTGGGACCTCGTCGTGGTCGACACCCCGCCGTCACGCTCGGCGCTGGACTTCCTCGACGCCCCGCAGCGGCTGTCGTCGTTCCTCGACGGCCGCATGATCCGGCTGCTCGCCGCCCCGGCGCGGGCCGGTGGGAGCGCGCTGCGCAAGCTCGTCGGGTCGACGTTCAACCTGTTCGCGAAGGCCGTGTCGACGATCCTCGGCGGCCAGATGCTGGCCGACGCCTCGGCGTTCGTGCAGGCCTTCGACACGCTGTTCGGCGGCTTCCAGGAGCGGGCGGACAAGACATACCAGCTGCTGCGCGCCCCGGGCACGTCGTTCGTCGTGGTCGCCGCGCCCGAGCCCGACGCGCTGCGCGAGGCGAGCTACTTCGTCGAGCGGCTCTCCGCCGAGAAGATGCCGCTGGCCGGCCTGGTGCTCAACCGCACCCACCCCGTGCACGCGACCCTCTCCGGCGCCCGGGCCCGCGAGGGCGCCGAGGCCCTCGAGGCGTCGCGCTCCGCCGAGCTGGCCGCGGCCGTGCTGCGCCTGCACGCCGACCGCGTGGAGACCGCCGAGCGTGAGCGCCGCGTGCTGGGGCGCTTCACGCGCGCGCACCCGGGCGTGCCGATCATCGACGTGCCCGCCATGGCCACCGACGTGCACGACCTCGACGGCCTGCGCGAGATCGGCCGCCGCCTGGCGTCCTGAGGACGCCCCGGCTCAGCCGGCGTGCCGCCGCTCGGCCCGGCCGGCGGGCCGGGCCTCGGCCGCCGGCTCGGCGGGACGGGCGGGGCGCCGCGGGCGGGCGGGAGCGTCCGGGTTGGCGGCGGGGCTCGCGGCGGCGGCGCGACGCGCCGACTCGAGCAGCGCGGCCCAGGAGATGACGTCGGGACGGCGCTTGAGCAGCGCGCGGCGCTCGCGCTCGGTCATGCCGCCCCACACGCCGAAGCGGATCCGGTTGTCCAGGGCGTGCGCCAGGCACTCGGTGCGCACCGGGCAGGCCGTGCACACCTCACGGGCGTCGCGCTGCTGCGCGCCCTGGACGAACAGGGTCTCCGGATCCTCGTCGCGGCACCGCGCGGAGTGCCGCCAGTCCACCGAGGTCCCCGCCGCGAACGGCACCGACTCTCCTGCCACGTCGTGTCCCCACCCTCTTCTCCCGTGCGGGCGCCCTGGTCCGCAGCGCACCTCCCCGGCGGTGCCACCACGGAGCGCGCGCCGGATCGGTCCCCGGCCGCGTCCTGCCCGTCACTGGGGTCTGACGCACTCTAGGAGCGCCCGGTTCCCCCCACAATCGAATCGGAAGGATCCGTCACCATGCGTGCCCGGACCCTCGGCGCGCGGGGTCCTCGCCGACAGGACGCTCACCCCCGACCGCGTACCCTCTCCTCCGTGGCGAGGGGCGAGCGGAACATCGGGGCGAGGGTGCGACCGATCACCAAGCTCCTGGCGATCTGCCTGGTCGCGGGGGTGATCGTCGCCGGGATGGCGTTCCCGTTCGTGGGCGGCGTCGGGCTGGTGTCCAACGACGCGAGCGACACGGTCAACGCCACGTCGTCGGACCTCGCGGCGGGCCAGCTCCCGAGCGTCACCACGGTCCTCGACAACCAGGGCGCGCCGCTGGCGTACCTGTACGAGCAGAACCGGACGCCGGTCCCGCTGCAGGAGATGTCGCCGGCGATGCGCGGCGCGATCGTCGCCATCGAGGACCGCCGGTTCTACGAGCACGACGGCGTCGACTGGACCGGCACGCTGCGCGCGCTGGTGACCAACCAGACCGCCGGCTCGACCCAGCAGGGCGCCTCGACGCTGACCCAGCAGTACATCAAGAACTACCAGCTCTACGTCACCGCGCAGACCGAGTCCGAGCGGCTGCGGGCCACCGAGCCGACCTACGCCCGCAAGCTGCGGGAGGTCCGCGTCGCGCTGCAGCTCGAGCGCGAGCTCGCGTCCGGCCGCACCAAGCGCGACGCCAAGGACGAGGTGCTCGAGCGCTACCTCAACATCGTCTTCCTCGGCAACAACTCCTACGGCGTCGCGGCCGCCGCGCGCACGTACTTCAACACCACGCCCGACCGCCTGACGGTCCCGCAGGCCGCGCTCCTGGCGGGCATGGTGCAGTCGACGACGCAGTTCGACCCGACGCGCCACCCGCAGGCCGCGACCGGTCGGCGCAACGAGGTCATCAACCAGATGCTGGGCCAGGGCATGATCACCCAGCAGCAGGCGCAGGAGGCCGTGGCCTCGCCGCTGGGCATCGTCGAGCCGCTGGCCACGCCGTCCAACGGCTGCATCGGCGCGGGCAACGCGGCGTTCTTCTGCAAGTACGTCGTCGACTACCTCGGCGAGTCCGGCATCTCGGCCGAGCAGCTCAACCGCGGCGGCTACACGATCCGCACCACGCTCGACCGCAACGCGATGAACACCATGCAGGCGGCGCTGACGGGCGAGGTCCCGCCGCGCCAGCGCAACGTCGCCGACGTGATGTCGACCGTGCAGCCGGGCCGGGACCGGCACCGGGTCGTGGCGATGGGCGCCAACCGCGTGTTCGGCGTGGACGGCGATGCGCAGGAGACCAGCTACGGCCTGCCGTGGGAGCCGGTCAACCTGGGCGCCGGGTCGGTCTACAAGGTCTTCACCGCGGCCGCGGCCCTCGAGGAGGGCCTGGGGATCAACTACCAGATGCCGATCCCGCCCGACGGCTACGCGTCGCCCATCTACCGCGACGGTTCCGGGCGCCCCTTCCCGGTGCGGAACTCCTCGCCCGCACCGCCGGTCCTGAGCATGACCGACGCGCTGGCCACGTCGCCGAACACCGGCTTCGTGAAGCTCATGGAGACCACCGGGGTCCCGCCCGTGGTGGACATGGCGGTCCGCCTCGGCCTGCGCTCGCTCGCCGATCCGCAGGGCGGCGACGGGCCCTCGATCGCCGACACCGCCCGCGAGCAGAACCAGGGCTCGTTCACCCTGGGTGTCACGCCGACCAGCCCCCTCGAGCTGGCCAACGTGGGCGCCACCCTGGCCTCGAGCGGGATGTGGTGCCCGCCCACACCGATCGAGTCGATCACCGACACCTCCGGTGCGCCCGTGCCGCTCTCGGAGCAGCCCTGCGAGCAGGTCGTCGACCCGGCCCTCGCCGACACGCTGATGACCGGGCTGAGCAAGGACGACCAGCCCGGCGGCACGGCCGCCGCCGCGGCGGCCGCCAACGGGTGGAACCGCCCGCTGTCCGGCAAGACCGGCACCACCCAGAACAACCGCTCGGCGGCGTTCCTCGGCTTCAACACCCAGTACTCCGGGGCGGTGGTCACCTTCGACGACTCGCCCTCCCCGCGGACGCTGTGCGACGGCGGCGGCGGACGCCCGCCGTTCCCCTGCGGCGACGGCAACCTCTTCGGCGGCACCACCCCGGCGCGGACCTGGTTCCGAGCCATGAACCCATTGTTCGCGCCGCTCCCGGTCGCACCGCTGCCGCCGACGAGCCCCCGGTACCTGCAGGGCGGCTCGAACGAGCAGGTGCCCGAGGTGATCGGCGACCAGGTCGACGAGGCCACCGCCGAGCTCCGCGACGCCGGCTTCCAGGTGCAGCAGGTCCAGGTGGGCAACCGCGCGCCGGCCGGCACCGTGGTCGGCCAGAACCCGCGCGGATCGGTGCTGCCCGACCAGGTCATCACCCTGCAGGTGTCCAACGCGACCGTGCCCGCCGCGCCGAGCCCGCCGAGCGGTCCGCCGCCGCTCACCGGCGCCCTGGGGGCCGGCGGATGAGCGGCACACCCGGACGCCGGGTCCTGCGGGCCGGTGCGGGCCTGGCCGCGACCGGCGCCCTGGGCCTCGGGTACGCCGTCGGCGTCGAGCGCCAGTGGTTCGCGCTGCGCCGCGCCCGGCTCGAGGTGCTCGACCCCGTGACCGCCGCCGGCCGCACGCTGCGGGTGCTGCACGTCTCCGACCTGCACCTGCGGCCGCGGCAGCGCCTGGAGCGGCGGTTCGTCGAGGGGCTCGCGGCGCTGGAGCCGGACCTCGTGGTGAACACCGGCGACAACCTGTCGCACCCGCGCGCCGTGCCCGAGGTGCTGCGCGCGCTGGGGACCCTGCTCGACCGGCCCGGGCTGTTCGTGTGGGGCAGCAACGACTACCACGCCCCACGGCCGAAGAACCCGACGCACTACCTGTTCCGCCCGCAGCACCGCGTGCTCGGACCGGAGTTGCCGTGGCGCGACCTGCGCGCCGCGTTCATCGAGCGCGGCTGGCTCGACGCCACCCACGCCCGGCACGCACTGACGGTCGAGGGTGTCCGGATCGCCGTCGGCGGGGTGGACGACCCCCACATCGGCCGGGACGACTACGACCGCATCGCCGGACCCGCCGACGAGCCGTACGACCTGCGCCTGGGGCTGACCCACTCACCCGAGCCACGGGTGCTCGACGCGTTCGCCGCCGACGGCTACGACCTCGTGCTCGCCGGGCACACGCACGGCGGCCAGCTGCGGCTGCCCGGCTACGGGGCGATCGTCACCAACTGCGGCGTCGACCGCTCCCGCGCGCGTGGTGCGTCGCGCTGGGGGACGCACATGCGCCTGCACGTGTCGGCGGGGCTCGGCACCTCGCCCTTCGCCCCGGCGCGCTTCGCCTGCCGCCCCGAGGCCACCCTGCTCGAGCTCGTGTCGCGCCCCGCCGACGCCGCGCGCGCGACGGCGGTGAGGGGCGGGAGCGAGGGGCGGCCCCCGTCCGCCCGCTCGGGGGCGAACGGGTAGAGTCACGCTCGCGCGGATCGCCTCCGGGGTGTGGCGCAGCTTGGTAGCGCGCCTCGTTCGGGACGAGGAGGCCGTGGGTTCGAATCCCGCCACCCCGACACGCCGCACGACGGCCCCCATCCACCACGGATGGGGGCCGTCGTCGTCTCCGGGCCCGTCGACCCACCACTCGAACGTGAACATGACGCGACCCGGATGACGGAAGCACCTGGCGGTCTCCGTCCGGTAACGACACGATGTCGGCGGACGATGCCCCCCTCGGATCACCCTGTCGGGGGGCTGGCACACGGATC
>JAQSWW010000051.1 GCA_029266415.1 Actinomycetospora sp.
CTCGACCTGGTCGAGGTGGCCGCCCAGGCCCGCCCGCCGGTCTGCAAGCTCATGGACTACGGCAAGTTCAAGTACGAGAGCGCGCAGAAGGCTCGCGAGTCGCGGCGCAACCAGCAGCAGACCGTGATCAAGGAGCAGAAGCTCCGGCCGAAGATCGACCCGCACGACTACGAGACGAAGAAGGGTCACGTCACCCGCTTCCTCGGTCAGGGTCACAAGGTCAAGGTCACGATCATGTTCCGTGGTCGCGAGCAGTCGCGCCCGGAGCTGGGCTTCCGCCTCCTGCAGCGCCTCGCCGAGGACGTCGGTGAGCTCGGTTACGTCGAGGCCACGCCCAAGCAGGACGGCCGCAACATGACCATGGTCCTGGCGCCGAACAAGAAGCCGCAGAAGGCCCCGCGCGCCCACCAGGAGCAGGCCGCCGAGCCCGCTCCCGAGCCGGCGAGCTGAGCACCACGCACGACCGGCCGCACCGGACTGGGTGCGGCCGGGCCCCCGGGCGCCCGTAGCGTTCCCCTCGCGGGGATCGGGACGGACGTCGACCACCCGGCCGGAGACGCAGCGCAGCGGAGCTCGACCACGGACTCCGAGCACGACCGGGCCGCACGAGGAGCAAGGACAGGACATGCCGAAGCACAAGAGCCACAGCGGCACCAAGAAGCGCATCAAGGTGACCGGGAGCGGCAAGCTGCTGCGCGAGAAGGCCGGCAAGCGCCACCTGCTGGAGAAGAAGTCCAGCCACAAGACGCGCGCCCTCTCGGGCAACACCGAGGTCGCGCCGCAGGACTCGCAGCGGATCCGCCGCCTGCTCGGCTGAGCACCTCCCGCCTCGCCGAACCACCCCGGACGGATTCCTTCCGCTCCCTGATCTGATCGAAGGCAGGACCACGTGGCACGCGTGAAGCGCGCGGTCAACGCGCAGAAGAAGCGTCGCACCACCCTGGAGATGGCCAGCGGCTACCGCGGTCAGCGCTCCCGGCTCTACCGCAAGGCCAAGGAGCAGACGCTCCACTCGCTGACCTACGCCTACCGCGACCGCAAGCAGCGCAAGGGCGACTTCCGGCAGCTCTGGATCACCCGCATCAACGCGGCGGCGCGGTCCAACGACATGACCTACAACCGGTTCATGCAGGGCCTCAAGCTCGCGGGCGTCGAGGTCGACCGCAAGAACCTCGCGGAGATCGCCGTCTCCGACCCGGCCGCGTTCACCGCGCTGGTCGAGGTCGCCCGGGCGGCCGTCCCGTCGGACAAGGGCGCGTCGAACGAGGACGCCGCCTGACCGAGCTCCTCACCGAGCGCACGCCGCGCGTCGCCGCAGCCCGCAAGCTGCTGCGGCGCGCGGCGCGCGTCGAGGCCGGGCGCTTCCTCGTCGAGGGCGTCCGCCCCGTGCACGACGCGCTGACGTGGGCCGACGAGGGCCCCGGCCGCGTGCACGACCTCTTCCTCACCGCCGCGGTCGCCGACCGCCACCCCGATCTCGGGCGCCGCGCCGACGCCGCCGGGGTCCGCGTCGCGCGGGTCACCGACAAGGCCGCCGCGGGGCTGTCGGACACCGTCACCCCGCAGGGCGTCGCCGCGGTGTGCACCACGGTCGACGTCGACCTCGACACCGCCCTCTCCGCCGCCCCGCGCCTGGTCACGGTGCTCGTCGGCGTCGCCGACCCCGGCAACGCCGGCACCGTCATCCGCACCAGCGACGCCGCCGGCGCCGACGCGGTCGTCATCGCCGGGGACGCGGTCGACCCCCACAACCCCAAGTGCGTCCGCGCCAGCATGGGCAGCCTCTTCCACGTCCCCGTGGCCGCGGAGCGCGACGTCGGCGCCGTGCTGGACGCCCTGCGCGCCCGCGGCCTGACGCTGCTGGCCGCCCACGCGCACGGCGACACCGTGCTCGACGCCGCCGCCGACGCGCTGCTGGGCGCCCCGACGGCGTGGCTGTTCGGCAGCGAGGCGCACGGCCTCGACGACCGGACGGCCGCGGCGGCCGACCACCGCGTCCGCGTCCCGATCCACGGGCGCGCCGAGAGCCTCAACCTGGCCACCGCCGCCGCGGTGTGCCTCTACGCCTCGGCCCGCGTGCACCACCGGTAGCGGAACGGCCTCGACCTGCTCCGATACCATCGGACGGCACCCCGAGGACCAGGAGCGAGACCACCGGATGTCCGGCACCAACGACCTCTACGACCCCAAGCAGGTCGCGGCGCTCGACCCCGAGACCCTCGACGCCGCCCGCGCCGACGCGTCCGCGGCGTTCGCCGGGGCCACCACGCTCGAGGCGCTGACCGCGCTGAAGCCCGCGCACCTCGGCGACCGCTCGCCGGTGCTCACCGCGCGCCGCGAGATCGGGGCGCTGCCCCCGCAGGCGCGCTCGGAGTCGGGGAAGCGGGTCAACGAGGTCCGCGTCGCCATCCAGAGCGCGTACGACGAGCGCCTCGCGGTGCTCTCCGCCGAGCGCGACGAGCGCGTGCTGGCCGAGGAGGCCGTCGACGTCACGCTGCCCGGCGACCGGCACGCGCGCGGCAGCCGGCACCCGCTGACCCAGATCTCCGAGCGGGTCGCCGACATCTTCATCGGGATGGGCTACGAGGTGGCCGAGGGCCCGGAGGTCGAGTCGGAGTGGCTCAACTTCGACGCCCTGAACTTCCTGCCCGACCACCCCGCGCGCACGATGCAGGACACGTTCCACGTCGAGCCGCCCGCGGCGCGCCAGGTGCTGCGCACCCACACCTCGCCGGTGCAGATCCGCACCCTGCTCGAGCGCGACCTGCCGGTGTACGTCGTCTGCCCGGGCCGCACGTTCCGCACCGACGAGCTCGACGCCACCCACACCCCGGTGTTCCACCAGGTCGAGGGCCTGGCCGTCGACGAGGGCATCACGATGGCCCACCTCAAGGGCACCCTCGACGCCTTCGCCCAGGCGATGTTCGGCGCTGAGTCGGTCACGCGGCTGCGGCCGTCGTACTTCCCCTTCACCGAGCCGTCGGCCGAGGTCGACGTGTGGTTCCCGGAGAAGCGCGGCGGCGCCGGCTGGGTCGAGTGGGGCGGCTGCGGCATGGTCGACCCGAACGTCCTGCGGGCGTGCGGGGTGGACGCCGAGAAGTACTCCGGGTTCGCCTTCGGCATGGGCCTGGAGCGCACGCTGCAGTTCCGCAACGGGCTGCCCGACATGCGCGACATGGTCGAGGGCGACGTGCGGTTCACGTCGGCGTTCGCCGTTGAGCCCTGATCTTGGCTGAACCCTGATCCCGGCCTCGCCGCCGGTCACCCACCAGGAAGGTCCGAAGAAGTCGTGCGCGTCCCCGTCTCGTGGCTCCTCCAGCACGTCGACCTGCCCCCCGGCGACGTCCCGTCGCCCGAGGCGGTCGGCGACGCCCTGATCCGGGTCGGGCTCGAGGTGGAGGACGTCGCCCGGATCCCGGTCTCGGTCGGCCCGCTCGTGGTCGGCCGGGTCCGGTCAATCGAGGAGCTCACCGAGTTCAAGAAGCCGATCCGGTACTGCCGGGTCGACGTGGGAGACGACGCGCAGCGGAGCTCGACCGTGGAGGTGGGCGGGGAGCACAACGAGGACGACGGGACGCGCGGCATCGTCTGCGGCGCCACGAACTTCGTCGAGGGCGACCTCGTCGTCGTCGCGCTGCCCGGCGCCGTGCTGCCCGGTGCCTTCGCGATCGCGGCGCGCACGACCTACGGCCACGTCTCCGACGGCATGATCTGCGCGCTCGACGAGCTGGGTCTCGGCGACGACCACAGCGGCATCCTCGTGCTGCCGCCGGGCACCGCCGACCCCGGCGACGACGCCGCGGTGCTGCTGGGCCTCGACGACGCCGTGCTCGACATCGCCGTGACCCCCGACCGCGGCTACTGCCTGTCGGTGCGCGGGCTCGCCCGCGAGCTGGCCTGCGCCCTCGACGCCGTCCACGGCGACCCCGCGCTGCTCGGGAACGACCTGCCCGCGCCGGACGGCGACGCCTGGCCGGTGCGGCTCGAGCCGGACGCGCAGTGCCGGCGTTTCGTCGCCCGCCGCGTCACCGATCTCGACCCTGCGGCGCCCACGCCCTGGTGGATGCGCCGGCGGCTGCTGCTCTGCGGGATCCGCCCGATCTCGCTGGCCGTCGACGTCACCAACTACGTGATGCTCGAGCTGGGCCAGCCGATGCACGCCTACGACGCGAGCGCGGTGCGCGGCGAGGTCGTGGTCCGCCGGGCCCGCGCCGACGAGAAGATCACGACGCTCGACGACGTCCAGCGCGTGCTCGACCCCGACGACGTCCTCGTCACCGACGACTCGGGCCCGATCGGCATGGCCGGGATCATGGGCGGGGCGAGCACCGAGGTCGCGGCGACCACCGGCGACGTGCTGCTCGAGGCGGCGACCTGGGACGCGCCGTCGGTGGCCCGCGCGGCACGTCGACACCGCCTGCCCAGCGAGGCGGCGCGGCGCTTCGAGCGCGAGGTCGACCCCGCCGTGGCCCGCGCCGCCACCGACCGGGCCGCGTGGCTGCTCGCGACCTACGGCGGGGCCACCGTCGCGCCCGGCGTCACCGACGAGGGCGGCGTGCCCGCCCCGGCGCCGGTGTTCATGGCGCTCGACCTGCCCGACCGCGTCGCCGGCCGGCGCTACGAGCGCGGCGCCGTGGTGCGCCGGCTCAGCCAGATCGGCTGCGCGGTCGAGGTCGCCGGTGCCGACCCCGGTGACGGCGGCGGCGCCGGCCTGCGGGCCACGCCGCCGACCTGGCGCCCGGACCTCACCCGGCCCGCCGACCTCGTCGAGGAGGTCCTGCGCCTCGAGGGCTACGACGGCATCCCGTCCGAGCTGCCCGCCGCCCGTCCGGGCACGGGCCTCACGCTCGGGCAGCGCCGGCGCCGCCAGGTGTCGCGGGCGCTCGCCGACGCCGGGTACGACGAGGTGCTGCCGTCGCCGTTCGTCGCCCCGTCGGTGTTCGACGCGCTCGGCCTCGACGCCGACGACCCGCGCCGGCGGGCCCTGCGCCTGGCCAACCCGCTCGACGCCGAGCGCGCACTGATGGCCACCACGCTGTTGCCCGGGTTGCTCGACGCCGTGGTCCGCAACGCGTCGCGGGGCCTGCGCGACCTCGCCCTGTTCCAGATCGGCCAGGTCGTGCGGCCCGGCGCGGGGGAGCCGGCGGAAGCCCCGGTGCTGCCGGTCGACGCGCGGCCCGACGACGCGGCGTTCGCCGAGGTGCTCGCGGGGCTGCCCGCCCAGCCGCTGCGAGTCGGCGCCGTGCTCGCCGGGGCGTGGGACCGGGCGGGCTGGTGGGGCCCCGGACGGCCCGCCGACTGGGCGGACGCGATCGAGGCCGCACGCCTGGTGGGGCGCACCTACGGCGTCGAGCTCGAGGTGTCCGCCGACCGGCACGCGCCCTGGCACCCGGGGCGCTGCGCGGCGCTGCACCTGCCCGACGGCACGCTCGTGGGCCACGCCGGTGAGCTGCACCCCAAGGTCGTCGAGACCCTCGGGCTGCCGGCGCGCACCTGCGCGATGGAGCTCGAGATCGACCGGCTCCCGCTGGTCGAGGCGCGCCCCTCGCCGGCGGTGTCGCCGTTCCCGCCGGTGCTGCTCGACGTCGCGCTGGTGCTCGACGCCGGCGTGCCGGCCGCGTCGGTGGCCGCGGCGCTGCGCGAGGGCGGGGGCGACCTCGTCGAGGACGTGCGCCTGTTCGACGTCTACACCGGGGCCCAGGTGGGGGAGGGGAACCGCTCGCTGGCGTTCGCGCTGCGCCTGCGCGCCCCCGACCGGACCCTGACCCTCGAGGAGGCCTCGGCCCGCCGCGACGCCGCCGTCGCCACCGCCGCCGAGCGCCACGGGGCGCGTTTGCGCTGACGCACCCGTGCCAGGGCACGGGAAAGCACTCACACCCGCGCCGCGCCGAGCAACAGCCAGTCCAGCGTCGCCTCGAGGTCGGCGCGCAGGTGCGCCGGCGTCAGCGCCGGGTCGTCGGCGGTCGCCAGGGCCGCGAAGCCCAGGGTGCTGACGATCAGCGCGCGCACCACGCGGCCGCTCGTGTCCTCGTCGATGCCGAGGCGGGCGAGCAGCACGGTCATCGCCGCGCCCAGGACCTGCGCGTGCGTGCCCCGCGCGCCCTGGCGGGCGAGGTAGAGCGGGACGAGGTCGGGGTGGCGCCCGAGCAGGTCGAAGGTCGCGAGCATGACGCCGCGCAGGCCGTCCAGCGGCTCGGCGTCGGGATCGGGCGGGTCGAGGGCGCCGAGCACGTCGTCGAGCAGGGCGTCGACCAGCGCCTCCTTGTCCGCGACGTGGCTGTAGAGCGCGTTGGGCGCGACGCCGAGGTCCTTCGCCACGGCGCGCATCGAGAGGCCCTCCAGTCCGCGTTCGGCGAACACGGTGCGCGCCGCGGTCAGGACCGCGTCGTGGCTGAGTCCGGCACGCTGGCCGGGGGTCCGGGGCATCGACGAATTGTACAGCGTCCAGTAAGCTGGACACTGTACAGTACGAACGCGAGGAGCAGCCATGACCACGGATCTCCGCACCGGTGTCGCCGCCGGCGTGCCCTACGTCCTGCGCGCGCCGGCCGACGAGCGGGCGGACGCGCCCGTCGTCCTCGCCTGGCACCTGATGGACGCGCCGCGCACCGAGGCGGCGTTCGCGGCCGCGCTCCCGCTCGAGGGGCTCGACGCCTGGCGGATCTACTTCGGGCTCCCGCTGTGCGGTTCGCGGTCGCCGGGCGACGAGGAGGTCATGCGCCTGGCCTTCGCCGATCCGGTCCTCCAGATGCACGACCCGGTCAACGCCGGCGCGGTGGCCGAGCTCCCCGCGGCCTTCGCGGCGGTGCGCGCCGAGCACGGCATCGGCGACGGGCCGGTCGGCGTCCTCGGTGGCTCGGCGGGCGCCGGCGTCGCGGGCGGGGTCGCGCTCGCCGGGGACGTGCCGGTGCGGGCCGCGGTGCTGGTCAGCCCGCTGATCCAGCTGCGCCCGGCGGTCACCTACCTCGGGCGGGTCTTCGGTCGGCCCTACGACTGGACGCCCGAGTCCGACGCCGTGGCCGACCGCATGGACCTCGTGGCCCGCGCCGACGAATTCGGCGATCTCCCGGTGCGCGCGATCGTCGGCGAGGAGGACGACGCCGACGCGTTCCTCCACCCCGCCCAGGCGCTGGCCAGGGCGCTGCCCGCCGGCGACGTCGTGACCGTGCCGGGGATGGGCCACGCGCTGGCCGAGGAGCCGGGACTCGAGCCGGCGCCCCAGACGCCGCACGCCGCGGAGGTCGACGCCCACGCCGTCGCGTGGTTCCGGCAGCATCTCGGGGCGTGACCACGAGGGGCGCGTCCGAGATCGGGCTGCTGCGGTTGGTGGCGTCGCGCGTGGCCGGGCCCCGGGACGACGACCCGGCGGACGTCGTCCGCCACCTCGGCGCGGTCC
Source organism: Actinomycetospora sp. (assembly GCA_029266415.1). Lineage (GTDB taxonomy): Bacteria > Actinomycetota > Actinomycetes > Mycobacteriales > Pseudonocardiaceae > Actinomycetospora. The sequence goes on from JAQSWW010000051.1 coordinate 7,397, forward strand.
AGGCCCAGGACCTCCCGGGCGCCGTGACGTCGGTGGCCCTGCGGACGGCGTCGCGCTCGCGAGCGGCCGTGATCGCCGCGTGCGACGCCGGCGCGGTCGTCCGCAGCTGGCCGATGCGCGGGACCCTGCACGCCGTGCCGGCCGAGGACCTGGGCTGGATGCTCCCGCTGGGCACGCCGCGGCCGCGGGCCCAGGCCGCGCGGCGGCGCGGCGAGCTCGGGCTCGGCGACGCCGACGTCGACCGGGCGCGCGAGCTGGCCCTGGGCGCCGTGCCCGCGACCCGGGCGGCGCTGTTCGCCGTGTGGGAGGAGGCGGGGCTCGCGCCGGCGAAGGGGCGGGGCTACCACCTGCTCGCCGAGCTCGCGCAGACCGGGGTGCTGTGCTTCGGGCCGTTCGAGGGTTCGGAACCGGTGATCGTCGACGTCGCCCGCTGGATCCCCGCGCCCCGGCACCTCGAACGCGACGAGGCGCTGGGGGAGTGGGCGCGCCGCTACTTCCGCTCGCACGGCCCGGCCCCGGTCAGCGACTTCGCGGGCTGGACCGGGGTGCCCGCCGCCGACGTGCGCACGGCCGTCGCCCTCGCCCGCCCCGACCTCGCGACGATGGACGTCGACGGCACCGAATACCTCCTCGACCCGGCCGTGCCCGACCTCCTCGCCGCCCACCGCCGCGAGGCCCTCGGGGCGCACCTGCTCCCGGGCTTCGACGAGTTCGTCCTCGGTCACCGCCACCGCGACGACGTCCTCGACCCCGCCGAGCGTGACCGCATCTGCCCCGGGGGCAACGGCGTCTTCCGCGCGACCGTCGTCCACCGGGGTCGGATCACCGGGACGTGGACGGTGACCCGCGGGCGCCCGGAGGTCACGGCGTTCGGCCGGGGAGCCCCGGCGTCCGAGACGGCCGTCACGAAGGCGTTCGCCCGGCTCCCGGCGTGACCGCTCGTCGCCCTTCCTGAGAGATCAGCGGCGCTCCGCTCCGCCGATCGGGCGAACTCCGGACCGGTGGCCGCGCTCCGGGACGCCATGGGCGGCTCGCGGCGCGTCGCGCTCTCAGGTCCGCGCGGCGTCGTGATCGACCTTCGTACCGTGATCGCGTCGTGACCCGGGAGCTCCCCCGTTGCCCGGGCGCGATCGCACCTCGACCCCCGACCGAGGAGGCCCCTGCATGTCCCGCGCGCCCGAACCGAGCGAGCCCGAGCCGTCCGAGCTCGACCCGTCCGCCGGCCGCTGGTCGACCGCGGACTTCGTGGTGGGCCGCGGCACGCTGCTGGTCGTCGGCCCGGTGGTCGTGGCCCTGCTGTGGGCGTTCGGGGCGCTGCCGGCCTGGGGCGCGGCGGGCCTCGGCGGGTTCCTGTGCGTCGTGGCGCTGGTGTTCCTCGCCCGCCTGCGCCGCGCCGGGGCCGCCGAGGGCGCCGGCGACGGCGAGGGCGCGCGGGTGCTGGTGGTCGGGGGCGGCTACGCGGGCCTGGTCGCGGCGCGTGCCCTGCAGGCGCGGCTGCCCGGCGGCGCGCGGGGCGGGCGTCACCTGGGGTCCGGTGCCGCGACGTCGGGCATCGCCGGCATCACCGTGGTCGACCCCCAGGCCCACATGACCTACCAGCCGTTCCTGCCCGAGGCCGCCGCCGGCGCCATCGAGCCGCGCCACCTCACGGTGCCGCTGCGCCGGGTGCTGCGCCGCTGCGACGTGATCACCGGCTCGGTCGCCGCGGTGGACGACGCGTCGCGCCGCGCCGTGGTGAGCCTGCCCGACGGGGGCACCCGCGAGCTCACCTACGACGTGCTGGTGGTCGCGCCCGGCACGACCCCGCGCCGCCTGCCGATCCCGGGGCTCGACGAGCGCGCGCTGCCGTTCCGCTCGGTCACCGACGCCCTCGCGCTCCGCGAGCACGTCCTGTCCCGCCTCGACGCGGCCGCCTCGACGGTGGACCCGGCCGAGCGCCGCCGCCTGCTGACCTTCATCGTCATCGGCGGTGGCTTCGCGGGCCTCGAGGTGCTCGGCGAGCTCGAGGACATGACCCGCCGCGCCGCCCGCCACCAGCCCGGCTACGTCGCCGAGGAGATCCACTGGGTGGTCCTCGAGGCGGCCGGCCGGATCATGCCCGAGGTCAGCCCGGCCCTCGCCGCGCGCGTGCACGCCCAGCTGCTGCGCCGTGGGGTCGAGGTGCGGGTCGGCGCGAAGATCACGTCGGCGGAGGGCGGCACGGTCGTCCTCGCCGGCGGCACGAGCTTCGCCACCGACACGATCGTCGTGGCCGCCGGCTCGGTGCCCAACCCGCTGCTCGAGCGCACCGACCTGCCGCTTGACCCGCGCGGGCGGATCCGCTGCTCGACGACGCTGCAGGTCCGCGACCGCGCGCACGTGTTCACCGCCGGCGACTGCGCCGCGGTCCCCGACGTCACCGTGCCGACCCCGCGCGACGGCGAACCGGTGACCACCGCGCCGACCGCCCAGCACGCCGTGCGCCAGGCCCGCCTGCTCGCCCGCAACGTCGACGCGTTCCTCGCCGGGCGCCTCCTCAAGGGTTACCGGCACGCCCACGCCGGTGCCGTCGCGGGCCTCGGACGCCGGCGCGGCGCCGCGCAGATCGGGCGGCTGCGGTTCACCGGCTGGTGCGCGTTCCTGCTCCACCGCGCCTACCACCTCTGGGCCATGCCGACCGCGGACCGCACGGTGCGCATCGCCCTCGACTGGCTGGTCTCCGGGCTGCTCGGCCGCGACCTCGTCGCCGTCGGGCGCCGCGACCCGGCGCCGGTGCCCGACGCCGACGCCCCGCCCACGGTCGCGCCGCGGGTCGACGAGGCCGGGATCGGGGAGCAGCCCCCGGCCCCGAGCACGGGTGCCACCCCGAGCTGGGGCGCCGAGCCGCCGGCCCCGGCCACCGGGCCGCTGCCGGTCGCCGTCCCCGCGGCCGCCCGTCCGAGCGCGACCGACTCGCAGGGCCTGCCGGCGTGGCAGATCGCCACCGCGCAGTCGGGCTCGTTCCCGACCCCCGACGCGACGGTGCGCGAGCCCCACCCGTCGCTGCCGTTCCGCGAGCCCTCGCCGTCGCTCTCCTTCGGCGAGCCCACGCCGTCCGGGTCGTTCCGCGAGCCGCACCCGTCGTTCCCGGCCGGCGAGCCGTCCCGCGCCGACGGCCCCCGCGCGCCCTACCCGTCGACCAGCCGCCCCCGGCACTCGCGGCGCGAGGGGCACGCCCGCTCCTGATATGGCGGCTACTGGCTGGTATCCCTCGCTGAGCGAGCGATACGAGCCAGTAACCGCGCACGGCCCCGACGAGCCCGCGCGCCCCGACACCCTCGTTTGCATGGCTTTTCGTGAACGTGCATAGTGATGCGTATGCGCATCGCCGTGGCGGGAGCCAGTGGGTACGTCGGGGGTGAGGTGCTGCGGCTCGCCCTGGGCCATCCCGAGGTCGAGATCGGGGCGGTGACGGCGGGGGAGTCCGCGGGCTCCGCGCTCGGCGCCCACCAGCCGCACCTGCCCTCGCTCGCCGACCGCACGATCGCCGAGACCACGCCGGAACAGCTCGCGGGCCACGACGTCGTGTTCCTCGCCCTGCCCCACGGGCGCTCGGCGGAGCTGGCCGCCCAGCTGCCGGACGAGGTGCTCGTCGTCGACTGCGGCGCCGACCACCGCCTCACCGACCCCGCGGCCTGGCAGCGCTGGTACGGCGGCGACCACGCCGGCGCCTGGCCCTACGGCCTGCCCGAGCTCCCCGGCGCCCGCGAGGCCCTGCGCGGCAGCACGCGCATCGCCGTCCCCGGGTGCTACCCGACGGCCAGCACCCTGGCCACCTTCCCCGCCGTCGCCGCGGGGCTCGTCGAGCCCGACGTCAGCATCGTGGCGTTCTCCGGCACCTCCGGGGCGGGCAGGTCGGCCAAGCCGCACCTGCTCGGCGCCGAGGTCATGGGCTCGGCCACCGCGTACGGCGTCGGGGGCGGCCACCGGCACACCCCCGAGATCGTGCAGAACCTCGCGACGGTGAGCCCCCAGCCGGTGCGGGTGTCGTTCACGCCGGTCCTCGCGCCGATGCCGCGCGGCATCCTCGCGGTGGCCGGCGCCCCGCTCGCCGACGACGGCGTCACCGAGGACCAGGCGCGCGAGGCCTACGCCAAGGCCTACGACGCCGAGCCGTTCGTGCACCTGCTGCCCGCCGGCGTCCAGCCGGCGACCAAGTCGGTACTCGGGTCGAACACCGTGCAGATCCAGGTCGCGGTCGACGCCGACGCCGGGCGGCTGGTGGTCACCGCGGTGATCGACAACCTCACCAAGGGCACGGCCGGCGGCGCGTTCCAGTCGGTCAACCTGGCCCTCGGCCTCGACGAGACCCTCGGCCTGCCCGTGACTGGCCTCAATCCGTGAACAGGAGCCACCCGTGAGCGTCACCGCCGCCCGGGGGTTCCGGGCCGCCGGGGTCCGCGCCGGCCTGCGAGCGCACGGCGAGCGCCCCGACCTCGCGCTGGTCGTCAACGACGGCCCCGAGCAGGTCGCCGCCGGCGTCTTCACCCGCAACCAGGTCAAGGCCGCGCCCGTGCTCTGGTCGCAGCAGGTGCTGCGTGAACAGCGCCTGCGCGCCGTCGTCCTCAACGCCGGCGGGGCCAACGCCTGCACCGGGCCCGACGGCTTCGGCGACACCCACCGCACCGCGGAGAAGGTCGCCGACGTCCTGGGCTGCGGCGCGATCGAGGTCGCGGTCTGCTCCACCGGCCTCATCGGCGAGCGCCTGCCGCTGTCGCAGCTCCTGCACGGGGTGGACGACGCGGTCGGGGCGCTCGCCGACGGCGAGGACGCCGGCACCGCCGCGGCCACGGCCGTGCTGACCACCGACACCGTCGACAAGCAGGCCGCGCGCTCGCGCCACGGCTGGACGGTCGGCGGGTTCGCCAAGGGTGCCGGGATGATGGCCCCGAGCCTCGCCACGATGCTGGTCGTCGTCACCACCGACGCCGTCGTCGACGCGGCCACCGCCGACGCGGCGCTGCGCGCGGCCACCGCGCAGACCTTCGACCGCCTCGACATCGACGGCTCCACCAGCACGAACGACACCGTGCTGCTGCTGTCCTCCGGCTCCTCGGGGGTCGAGGCCGACGCCGACGCGTTCACCGCGGTGCTCACCGAGGTCTGCGACGACCTCGCGAAGGGCCTGCAGGCCGACGCCGAGGGCGTCACCAAGCGGATCGCGGTGACCGTCACCGGCGCCCGCGACGACCGCGACGCCCTCGTGGGCGCCCGCGCGATCGCCCGTGACAGCCTCGTCAAGACCGCGCTCTTCGGCTCCGACCCGAACTGGGGTCGCATCGCCGCCGCGGTCGGCGCCAGCGAGGCGTCCGTCGACCCGCAGACGCTGTCGGTGACCGTCAACGGGGTGCTGCTCTGCGAGGCCGCGGCCGCCGTGGGCGACCGCAGCAAGGCCGACCTGTCCGGCCCGGAGGTCGCCGTCGACGTCGACCTGGGCGTCGGCGAGGGGCGGGCGACCGTGCTGACCACGGACCTGTCGCACGCGTACGTCGAGGAGAACAGCGCGTACTCGACATGACCGACACCGAGAACGCCGTCACGAGCATCCCCGTCCCCGCCGACGTCCCCGACCGCTATCACGAGGCCGCCGCCAAGGCCGGGGTGCTCGCCGAGGCCCTGCCCTGGCTGCAGCGGTTCCAGGGCGCGGTGGTCGTGGTCAAGTACGGCGGCAACGCGATGACCGACGACGCGCTGCGCCGCGCGTTCGCCGAGGACATGGTGTTCCTGCGGCTCGCCGGCATCCGCCCCGTCGTGGTGCACGGCGGCGGGCCCCAGATCACGAGCATGCTCGGGCGGCTCGGCATGGAGGGCGAGTTCCGCGGCGGCCTGCGCGTCACGACGCCGGAGACCATGGACGTGGTCCGGATGGTGCTCGTCGGGCAGGTCGGCCGCGAGCTCGTCGGGCTGATCAACGCCCACGGCCCCTTCGCCGTCGGGCTCTCCGGCGAGGACGCGCGCCTGTTCACCGCCGCGCGCCGCACCGCCACGGTCGAGGGGGAGCAGGTCGACGTCGGCCTCGTCGGCGACGTCGTCGACGTCAACCCGGCGGCCGTGCTCGACCTCGTCGCCGGCGGGCGCATCCCCGTCGTGTCGACGGTCGCTCCGGACGTCGACGGCGTGGTGCACAACGTCAACGCAGACACCGCCGCGGCCGCCCTGGCCGAGGCGCTCGGTGCGCGCAAGCTCGTCGTGCTCACCGACGTCGAGGGGCTCTACACCGACTGGCCCGACCGCACGAGCCTGCGCTCGTCGATCGACGACGTCGAGCTGGCGGCCCTGATGCCGTCCCTGTCCAGCGGCATGATCCCGAAGATGGAGGCCTGTCTGCGGGCCGTGCAGGGCGGCGTGCCCCGCGCGCACGTCATCGACGGGCGGGTGGCGCACTCGGTGCTGCTCGAGGTGTTCACCAGCGCGGGCGTCGGGACGATGGTCGTCCCGGCGGACGGGAAGGAGGCCTGACGATGACGCGAACGATCTCGGGTGAGGACCTCCGCCGCCGCTGGAGCGCCTCGCTCATGGACAACTACGGCACCCCGCCGATCAGCCTCGTGCGCGGCGAGGGCGCGCGGGTGTGGGACGCCGACGGCACCGAGTACCTCGACCTGCTCGGCGGCATCGCGGTCAACCTGCTCGGCCACGCCCACCCGGCCGTCGTCGAGGCGGTGTCCCGCCAGGTCGCGACGCTGGGCCACACCTCGAACCTCGTGATCAACCCGCTGACCGTCGAGCTCGCCGAGCGCCTGCTCGAGCTCCTGGGCCACCCGGGCCGCGTGCTGTTCTGCAACTCCGGCGCCGAGGCCAACGAGACCGCCTTCAAGATCGCCCGACGCACCGGCCGCACGAAGGTCGTGGCCGCGGAGAACGCCTTCCACGGCCGCACGATGGGCGCGCTGTCGCTCACCGGGCAGCCGGCCAAGCGCACGCCGTTCGAGCCGCTCGTGCCCGGTGTCGAGTTCGTGCCCTACGGCGACGTCGAGGCGCTCCGCGCCGCCGTCGACGACGACACCGCGGCGGTGTTCCTCGAGCCGATGCAGGGCGAGGCGGGCGTGATCGTCCCGGCCGACGGCTACCTGCGCGCCGCCCGCGACATCACCACCGAGCGCGGGGCGCTGCTGGTGCTCGACGAGGTCCAGACCGGCGTGGGGCGCACGGGCCTGTGGTTCGCCCACCAGCGCACCGACGTCGTCCCGGACGTCGTCACGCTGGCCAAGGGCCTCGGCGGCGGGCTCCCGATCGGCGCCTGCATCGGCGTCGGCGCGGCCGGCGACCTCCTCGGCCCGGGCCAGCACGGCACGACCTTCGGCGGCAACCCCGTGTGCTGCGCCGCGGCGCTGGCCGTGCTCGACACCATCGCCGCGGAGGGCTACCTCGACCGCGCCACGGCCCTGGGCCGCGACGTCGCCGCGCGCATCGAGGGTCTCGGCCACGGCGTGGTCGACCACGTCGACGCCGTCGGGATCCTCATCGGCATCGGGCTGCACCGGCCGATCTCCACCCAGGTCACCGCCGCGGCCCGCGAGGCCGGCTACCTGATCAACAACGCGGTCCCGGAGCGGGTGCGGCTCGCGCCGCCGGTCGTGGTCACCGACGAGCAGGTCGACGGGTTCCTCACCGCCCTGCCCGCCCTGCTCGACCAGGGCGCCGCCGCGGCCGAGGCTGCGGGCTCATGACCGCGGTCACGACCGGCGTGCGGCACCTCCTGCGCGACGACGACCTGTCGCCGGCCGAGCAGACCGAGGTCCTCGAGCTGGCCGCGACCATGAAGAGCGACCCGTTCGGGCAGCGGCCCCTCGCGGGTCCACGGGCGGTCGCGGTGGTCTTCGACAAGGCCTCGACCCGCACGCGCGTGTCCTTCGAGGTCGGCATCGCCGCGCTCGGGGGCACCCCGGTGATGATCGACGGGAACGCCGCCCAGCTCGGGCGCGGCGAGACGATCGCCGACACCGCGCGGGTGCTCTCGCGCTACGTCGACGCGATCGTCTGGCGCACGAGCAGCGAGGACCGCATCCAGGAGATGGCCGCGCACGCGACCGTCCCGGTGATCAACGCGCTGACCGACGGGTTCCACCCGTGCCAGGTGCTCGCCGACCTGCAGACGATCGCCGAGCGCCACGGCCGCACCGCCGGGCTGACGCTGACCTACCTCGGCGACGGGGCCAACAACATGGCCCACTCGCTGCTGCTCGGCGGCGCGACCGCCGGCATACACGTGCGGGTCGCCGGCCCGACGGGCTTCACGCCCGCCGAGGACGTCGTCGAGGCGGCCCGCGCGCGGGCCGCCGACACCGGGGGATCGGTCACGGTCACCGACGACCCGGCGGCCGCCGAGGGCGCCGACGTCCTCGTCACCGACACCTGGACCTCCATGGGCCAGGAGGGCGACGGGCGCGACCGCGCGACGCTCGCGCCGTACCGCGTCGACGAGGCGGTGGTCGCCCGCGCGCACCCCGACGCCACCGTCCTGCACTGCCTGCCGGCCCACCGCGGCGACGAGATCACCGCGGAGGTCATCGACGGGCCGCGCTCGGCGGTCTGGGACGAGGCCGAGAACCGCCTGCACGCCCAGAAGGCCGTGCTGACGTGGCTGCTGGAGCACTCGTGACCGAGATCAAGGGCATCACCAGCCGCGCGGCCCGCCAGGCACGGGTGGTCGCGCTGCTCACCGAGCGCGAGGTCCACAGCCAGGCCGAGCTGGCCGGGCTGCTCGCGTCCGAGGGCGTCGAGGTCACCCAGGCCACGCTGTCGCGCGACCTCGACGAGCTGGGCGCGGTGAAGCTGCGCGGTGTCGACGGCGGCGCCGGGCGCTACGTCGTCCCCGACGACGGCAGCCCGGTGCGCGGCGTGGTCGGGGGCACCGACAGACTGTCCCGGCTGCTCGCCGAGCTGCTGGTCTCCGCCGACCACTCCGGCAACCTGGCGGTGCTGCGCACCCCACCGGGCGCCGCGCACTACCTGGCCAGCGCGCTCGACCGCGCGGCACTGGCCGAGGTGGTCGGCTGCATCGCCGGCGACGACACGGTGCTCGTCGTCGCCCGCGAGCCCCTCGACGGGGCCGGTCTCGCGGCGCGGCTGCGGACCCTGAGCACCCGGACGACGGCGCGGTCGTCCAGCCCGGACGCGGAGCGGAGCGGAGCCGGACCATTGACCGAGCACGAGATCGAGCACGAGCAGGAAGAGGGAGAGCAGTGAGCGAGCGGATCGTGCTGGCGTACTCCGGGGGTCTCGACACCTCGGTCGCCATCGGCTGGATCGCCGAGGAGACCGGGCGCGAGGTCGTCGCGGTCGCCGTCGACGTGGGGCAGGGCGGGGAGGACCTCGAGGTCATCCGCAAGCGCGCCCTCGACTGCGGCGCGGTCGAGGCGGCCGTCGCCGACGCCCGCGACGAGTACGCCGAGCAGTACTGCCTGCCGGCGCTGCGGGCCAACGCGCTCTACATGGACCGCTACCCGCTGGTCTCGGCGCTCTCGCGCCCACTGATCGTCAAGCACCTCGCCGACGCCGCCCGCGCCCACGGCGCGTCGACCGTCGCGCACGGCTGCACGGGCAAGGGCAACGACCAGGTGCGCTTCGAGGTCGGCGTGGGCGCGCTCGCCCCCGACCTCGACGTCATCGCCCCGGTCCGCGACTTCGCCTGGACCCGCGAGAAGGCCATCGCCTGGGCCGAGGAGCGCTCGTTGCCCATCGACGTCAACAAGCGCTCGCCCTACTCGATCGACCAGAACGTGTGGGGCCGCGCGGTCGAGACCGGCTTCCTCGAGGACATCTGGAACGGGCCGATCGAGGACGTCTACTCCTACACCGCGAACCCCGCCGAGCCGCGCGACGCCGACGAGGTCGTGATCGGGTTCGAGGCCGGCGTCCCGGTCACGATCGACGGGCAGAAGGTCTCGGTGCTGCAGGCCATCGAGCAGCTCAACCAGCGCGCCGGCGCGCAGGGTGTCGGGCGGCTGGACATGGTCGAGGACCGCCTCGTCGGCATCAAGAGCCGCGAGGTCTACGAGGCCCCGGGCGCGATCGCGCTGATCACCGCGCACCAGGAGCTGGAGAACGTCACGCTCGAGCGCGAGCAGTCGCGGTTCAAGCGCCAGGTCGAGCAGCGCTGGGGCGAGCTGGTCTACGACGGCCTCTGGTACTCGCCGCTGCGCCGCAGCCTCGACGCGTTCGTCGACTCCACCCAGGAGCACGTCACCGGCGAGGTCCGGATGACACTGCACGGCGGCCGCGCGGTGCCGACGGGTCGGCGCAGCGCCGCGTCGCTCTACGACTTCAACCTCGCCACCTACGACGAGGGCGACCTGTTCGACCAGTCGCTGGCCAAGGGCTTCGTGCAGCTCTGGGGCCTGCCGTCGAAGATCGCCGCCCGGAGGGACCAGCAGTAGTGCCCGAGGGAGACGCAGCGCAGCGGAGCTCGACCGCCCGGTCGGAGGGAGCGGCCCTCTGGGGCGGGCGGTTCGCGTCCGGTCCCGACGCGGTGATGGCGGCGCTGTCGAAGTCGACGCAGTTCGACTGGGTGCTCGCGCCCTACGACATCGCCGGGTCGCGGGCCCACGCCCGCGTGCTCCATGGGGCGGGCCTGCTCACCGACGAGCAGCTCGAGGGCATGCTCGACGGGCTCGCGCGCCTCGAGGCCGACGTCGCCTCGGGGGCGTTCGTCGCCGCCGAGGAGGACGAGGACGTGCACACGGCCCTGGAGCGCGGGCTCATCGAGCGGGTCGGCGACGAACTGGGCGGGCGGCTGCGGGCCGGGCGCTCGCGCAACGACCAGATCGCCACCCAGCTGCGGATGTGGCTGCGCGACACCCTGCGCGCGGTGGTGCGCGGGGTGACCGGGGTCGTCGACGCGCTGCTCGTCCAGGGCCGCCGCCACCCCGACGCACCGATGCCGGGGCGTACCCACCTGCAGCACGCCCAGCCGGTGCTGCTCGCCCACCACCTCGGCGCGCACGCCCAGGCCCTGCTGCGCGACGTCGAGCGCTGCCGGGACCTCGACCGGCGGCTGTCGTACTCGCCCTACGGGTCGGGCGCGCTCGCCGGGACCTCGCTGGGCCTAGACCCGGCCGCGGTGGCCCGGGACCTCGGGTTCACCGACGCCGTCGACAACTCGATCGACGGCACGGCGTCGCGCGACCTCGCGGCCGAGGGCGCGTTCGTGCTGGCGATGATCGCGGTGGACCTCTCCCGGATCGCCGAGGAGGTGATCCTCTGGGCCACCGCGGAGTTCGGGTACGTGACGCTCGCCGACGCGTGGTCGACCGGGTCGTCGATCATGCCGCAGAAGAAGAACCCCGACGTCGCGGAGCTCGCGCGCGGCAAGGCGGGGCGGCTGGTCGGCAACCTCGCCGGGCTGATGACGACGCTCAAGGCCCTCCCGCTCGCGTACAACCGCGACCTGCAGGAGGACAAGGAGCCGCTGTTCGACTCGGCGGCCCAGCTCACGATGGTGCTCCCGGCGATGGCCGGCATGATCAAGACGCTGGAGTTCCACACCGAGCGCCTGGCCGAGCTGGCGCCGGCGGGGTTCACGCTGGCCACCGACCTCGCCGAGTGGCTGGTGCGCCAGGCCGTCCCGTTCCGCCGGGCCCACGCGGCGGCGGGCGCCTGCGTCCGCGCGGCCGAGGCCCGCGGGGTCGGGCTCGACGAGCTCACCGACGACGAGCTCGCCGCCTGCGACCCGGCCCTGACCCCCGACGTGCGCGGCGTGCTCACGGTGGCGGGCTCGATCGCGTCCCGCGACGCCCACGGCGGCACGGCCCCGAAGCGGGTCTCCGAGCAGCTCGACCGCATCGCCGGTGCCGCCCTCGAGGCCCACGCCTGGTCCGGCCGCCCCGTCGCCCGCCGCTGACCCCCGGTGTCAGCGAAGTGGCGTCGCAGACGTTGAGTGTCCGTATCGGTACTTCGATCACCGGGACACGGCGCCGCGAGGCTCGCGTCGTGCGTCCGTCCGGGCGGTGGTCCGTGCGCCGCGCGGCCGAACAGGGTGCGCGGCGCTAGCGTCGGGTGACGTGGGGACGAGGCGGGGCGGTCGGTGGGTGGTCGTCCTCGCCCTGCTCGCGGCCCTGACCGCCTGCGCCGGCGGTCCCGCCCCGGCGCCCGTCGCCGCGCCGCCCCCGGCACCCCCGACGCCGACGGCGCCGCCGTCCGACGAGATCGGCCCCCACGGCCCGACCGTCCCCGAGGAGCCCGTGGCCCTCGCCCGCACGATCGAGGCTGCGCAGGCCACCGTCGCCGACCCCGCCCGGTCGCCCCCCGAGGTCGCGGCGGCCGCGCGGACCGCCCAGGTCGCTTACGAGGAGCTCGCCTTCCACCCCGACCGGCTGGCCCCGGTGCTCGCCGCGCTGCCGCCCGGTCCGGGCGACGTCACGAACACGATCGTCACCGCCGGCCGCGACCTCCTCGCGATGGCCCGCGGCGTCCCCGGCGACGAGCTGCCCGCCTGGCGGGTCGTCGAGCCGCTCCCGCCCGGCCGGCTCCGCGCGCTCTATGCCGAGGCCCAGGACCGCTTCGGCGTGCCCTGGCACGTGCTCGCCGCCGTCAACCTCGTCGAGACGCGGATGGGCCGCATCGCCTCGAACTCCGAGGACGGGGCGCGCGGGCCGATGCAGTTCATGCCCGCCACCTGGGCGAGCTACGGGCTGGGCGGGGACATCGACGACCCGCGCGACGCGATCCTCGGCGCGGCCAACTACCTGCGCGCCAACGGCGGTGACACCGAGGCGGGCCTGGACCGGGCGCTCAAGCGCTACAACAACGACGTCCGGTACGTCCGCGCCGTGCGCGCCTACGCCGGGCTGATGCAGGCCGACGAGCGCGCCTTCCTCGGGTTCCACGCCTGGGAGGTCTACTTCCGCACGACCTCGGGCCGGGTGCACCTGCCGGTCGGCTACGACGAGCCCCAGGCGATCCGGGCGGTCGACTTCCTGGCCCGGACCTCCCCGCGCTGACCGCGTGCCCCGCCGGGCAGGATCGTCGGTGATGACGTCCCTGCTCCCCGCCGACGCGCTGCGCGACGACGTGCTCGCCGCGGCCCGGCGCCTGCTGGGCTGCGAGCTCGTCGCCGACACCCCCGACGGCGAGGTCCGCGTACGGCTGGTCGAGGTCGAGGCCTACCGCGGCGCCGACGACCCGGGCTCGCACTGCTACCGGGGCCAGACCCCCCGCAACGCGGTGATGTGGGGACCCGCGGGCCACCTGTACGTCTACTTCGTCTACGGCATGCACTTCTGCGCCAACGTCGTCTGCCTCACCGACGGCGTGGCCGGCGCGGTGCTGCTGCGGGCGGGAGAGGTGCTCTCCGACCGCGGGATGGCGCACGCGCGACGCCCCACCGCGCGGGGCCGCGACGCCGAGCTCGCCCGCGGACCCGCGCGGCTGTGCACGCTGCTCGGACTCACGCACGAGCACAACGACGTCGACCTGCTCGACCCCACGTCGCTCGTGCGCCTCGAGGCCGGCGACCCGGTCCCCGACGTGGACGTCCGCACCGGCCCGCGCGTCGGCGTCGCGGCCGGCCAGCAGCGGCCGTGGCGGTTCTGGGTGGCGGGCTCGCCGGCCGTCACGCCGTACAAGGCGGGGCGCGCCCGGGCCGACGGGCCGGACTGGTGAGCGCGTTCGGCAGACTGGGGCGGTGACCGCACCGACCGGGGGCCCACACATCCTCGACGACCTCGCCTGGCGGGGCCTCATCGCCCAGAGCACCGACCTCGAGGCGCTGCGCCGCGACCTCGACGCCGGGATGGTCACGCTGTACTCCGGCATCGACCCCACCGCGCCGAGCGCGCACATCGGGCACCTGCTGCAGTGGCTCACGCTGGCGCGCTTCCAGCAGGCCGGGCACCGGCCCATCGCCCTGGTGGGCGGGGCGACGGGCCTGATCGGCGACCCCAAGCCGACCTCGGAGCGCACGCTCAACGACCGCGACGTCGTCGCCGCCTGGGTCGACAAGCTGGGCGCCCAGCTGCGCCCGTTCCTCGACGTCGACGGGCCGAACGGCGCCCTGCTGGTCAACAACCTCGACTGGACCGAGGGCCTGTCGGCGCTGGACTTCCTGCGCGACGTCGGCAAGCACTTCCGCGTCGGGCGGATGCTGGCGAAGGAGGCGGTGAGCCGGCGCATGGAGTCCGACGAGGGCATCAGCTACGCCGAGTTCTCCTACCAGCTGCTGCAGTCCTACGACTTCCTCGAGCTCTACCGGCGCTACGGCTGCACGCTGCAGACCGGCGGCAGCGACCAGTGGGGGAACCTCACCGCCGGCACCGACCTCGTCCACCGCGTCGAGGGACGGTCGCTGCACGCGTTGGGGACCCCGCTGATCACCAAGGCCGACGGTACGAAGTTCGGCAAGACCGAGAGCGGGACGGTGTGGCTCGACCGCGAGCTGACCAGCCCGTACGCCTTCTACCAGTTCTGGATCCAGGCCGAGGACGCGATGGTCGGCACGTACCTGCGGGCCTTCACGTGGTTGTCCCACGACGAGATCACCGAGCTCGAGCGGCTCACCGCGGAGAAGCCCCAGGCCCGGGAGGCCCAACGGGCGCTCGCCCGGGCGGTGACCGGGCTGGTGCACGGCGAGGAGGAGGTCGGCCGCGCCGAAGCGGCGAGCCGCGCCCTCTTCGGTCGGGGGGAGCTGGCCGCGCTCGACGCCGCCACCCTCGCCGCCGCGGTCGCCGAGATCCCCTCCTACACCGCGACGCGGGCGGAGAACCCGACCATCGTCGACCTCCTCGTCGGCAGCGGTCTCGCGCCCAGCCGGGGAGCGGCGCGGCGCACGGTGGCCGAGGGCGGGGCCTACGTCAACAACACGAAGATCGAGACCGAGGACTGGGCGCCCGCCGACGCGGACCTGCTGCACGGGCGCTGGCTCGTCCTGCGCCGCGGCAAGCGCAACGCCGCCGGGGTCGAAGTGGCCGGCGCCTGACAGGGCTTCCGGGGCGTCGGCCCGGGCACCTTGGGTGACCAGCGCAGACGCGGTGATCCACGCCCCCGCGTGGGGGCAGGTTTCGGGCGTGTGTAGAGTTCTCGCCGTCGGGAGGTCAGGGGTTGTCCCCGGGCTCCACGGCCGAGTAGGTTGGGAGGTCGCCCTCCCGATGCCCGTTCTCGAAGCGGGTGGTACGGTGGGAATCACTGCGAGGAACTGGGCCCGTGAGGGTCTGGGAGAGTCGTGTGTGGTTGTCCTTTGAGAACTCAACAGTGTGCCGATGTTTGGTGTGTTTGTCCTCGTCGGCGCTGC
>JAQSWW010000052.1 GCA_029266415.1 Actinomycetospora sp.
TCGCCGGCGCGGCGGCGGTGCCGTCGTGACCGGACCGTCGATCGACGACACCGTCGCGTCGATGCCCCCCGACGCAGGACTGCTGCGCACCGATCACGTCGCGGTGGCCGTGCACGACCCGCGCGACGGCGTCGCGCTGTTCGGCGACGCCCTCGGCGGGCGCTTCCTCTTCGGCGGCGACAACGACCGCCAGGGCATCCGCATCGTGCAGCTCGTCCTGCCCGGCGGGATGAAGATCGAGCTCATCTCCCCGCTGCGGGACGACGCGCCGGTGGCCCGGTTCCTCGACAAGCGGGGACCGGGCGTCCACCACATCACCCTGATCTTCGCCGACGTCGAGGTGGCCGTGGCCCGGCTGACGGCGTGCGGCTACGAGGTCGTCGACGTCGACCTCGGCAGCCCGCACTGGCGCGAGGCGTTCGTGCGGCCGCGCTCGGGCCTCGGCACGCTGCTCCAGCTCGCCGACACGACGATGCGCTGGGACGAACCCCCGGCCTCGGGGATCACGCTCGACGACGTGCTCGCCGGCCGCGTGGTCTTCACCGATGACGAGCAGGCCGTCCTGCGCGACGACGCGTCGTGCTGACAGCCGCCGGTCGCGCTGCGAGGATCACCGCGCTCACCGACGGCGAGGTCAAGGGGGACCACCATGACGGCGACCACGGACACGGAGGCCCCGGCGTGACCGGCGGCGACGACGCGATCGCTCCGGACCGGCTCCGCGAGGCCCTCCACGCCCTGTCATCCGACGACCGCGACGTGCGCCGCCCCTGGGCCGGCACCCCGGCCGCGTGGTGGCGCGAGGGGGTGCTGCCGCCGGAGACCGCGCGGACCGTCGGCACCGTCCTGAGCTGGTGCACGATGACCGACGACGACGCCGGTGGTGTCCGCGCCCAGCTGCTCGGGTCGCTGGCGGTGCTCGCCGAGGCCGGGCAGGTGGCCGAGGCGGACCTCGACCGGCTCATGACGGGGTTCGACGCGCAGTGGCTCCCCGAGAACGAGCGCGCGGCCGCCGAGACCCTCCGCACGACCCTGGGTCGCGCGGGCAGCGGGCACCGTGACCGCAAGGGCTACGTCTGGACGCTGGTCGACCACGTCCACGCGCTGACCTCCCCCGACGCGTCCCGGCGCGAGGCGGCGGTGAGCGCGGCGGCGGCCGAGCCGGGCCTCACGCCGGCGGACAAGGACGCGCTCGCCGTGGTGTCCCGGTGGGCGACCGCCTGAGGGGCCGCCCGACTCCGGGACGTCCCACGGCGCCGTCCCGGTAGACCCACCGTCCGGCATCCCGCGCGAACCGACTGCGCTCGTGCTGCAGGCCGTCGCGGTGGTGGGCCCGGAACTCGACGACGCCCTCGACGTCGAACAGCCCGCCACCGACCCGGTCGAGCACCTCCAGCCCCGTCCACCGCACCGACGGGTCCAGCTCGAGGGTGGCGGGGCGGGTGTCGGAGTGCCACGTGCGGAGCAGGTGCTCGACGTCCCCGCGGACGAAGGCGGTGTAGCGCGACCGCATCAGGGCCTCGGCCGTCGGCGGCGCCTGGCCGTCGGGCCCGAGGTAGCGGCCGCAGCACGCGGCGAACGGCTCGGGGAGTCCGCAGGGGCATCGGGTCGTGACCACGGGCGCCGACGATAGGTCGTCGGACCCCGCCGACGCTGCCCCTCGCCGGCCGCCCACCCCGGGGTCACCCCAGCGCCGGGACGATCGCCTCGATCAGGTGCGGACCCGGCTCGCTCTGCGCCCACCGCAGGGCGGCGAGCAGGTCCTCGGTGGTCTCCGCCCGCCGCGCCGGCACGCCGTAACCGGTCGCCAGGGACACGAAGTCCGGCGTCGGGTCGGTCAGGGTCAGCATCCGCCCGGCGCGGTCGGAGTGGGCGGCGTCCCCGGCGCCGGTCCGGGCCATCTCGACGCGCAGGATCGCGTACGCCGAGTTGTTGATGATGACGGTCGTGACGTCGAGGTGCTCCCGGGCCTGGGTCCAGAGCGCCTGCAGCGTGTAGAGCGCGCTGCCCTCGGCCTGCACGGCGACGACCGGCCGGTCCGGGGCCGCGACCGCCGCCCCCAGCGCGGCCGGCGGCCCTTGGCCGATCGCTCCGCCGGTCAGCGCCAGCTGCGTGTGCGGAGCGGCGGTCTGCAGCGCCGGGGCGAGCACGGCCGCGGCGGTGAGCGACTCGTCGACCACGATCGCGTCCTCGGGCAGCGTCGCGGCGATCGCGGCGCACAGCGAGCGCACGTCCAGCGGTCCGGGCGGGGGTTCGGGCGCGTCCCGCGGGGCCGGTTCGGCCTCCGCGTCGGGCGCCACCTCCGCGGCGAGCGCCGCCAGCGCCGCGGCCGCGTCGGACGCCGTGTCGGCCAGGCCGACCACCGCGGTGCCCTCGGGTACGAGGTCGCCGGGCACCCCGGGGTAGCCGAAGAACGACACCGGGGAGCGGGCCCCCGCCAGCACCAGCGAGGACGCCCCGTCGAGCTGCTCGAGCGCCTGCTCGGCGAAGTAGGCCAGCTTGTCCGCCCGCGGGCGCCCGGCGCCGGTGTCCCAGCGCCGCGGGAACGTCTCCACCAGCAGCCGCGCCCCCGTGGCGGCGGCGACCCGCCCCGCGGCGTCCATCGCCTCCACGGTCAGGGCGGGCCCGCCCAGCAGGATCACCGCGCCGGGGGCGCGCACCGCCTTCGCGGCGGCCGCCACCCGCTCCGGCGCGGGCGGGAACGGCGACGTGGCCGGGAGCGCGGGCGCGAGCGCGCCGCCCTCGGACCACGACACGTCCGCCGGCAGCACCAGGGTCGCGACCTGGCCGCCGTGCTCCGAGGTCGCCGCCACCGCGCGCACCGCGTCGTCCGCCACGTCCCGGACGTCGCCGGAGGTGTGCACCCATCCCGACACCGTCTGCGCCAGCGCGGTGATGTCGGACTGGAGCGGCGCGTCGTGGCGCACGTGGTCGGTGGCGTGCGCGCCCACCACCAGCAGGAGCGGGGTCCCGGCCCGACGGGCGTTGTGCAGGTTCGCGATGCCGTTGCCGAGCCCCGGACCCAGGTGCAGCAGCACCGCCGCCGGCCGGCCGGTGATGCGGGCGTGGGCGTCGGCGGCCCCGGTGGCGACGCCCTCGAACAGGGCCAGCACCCCGCGCATCTCCGGGACCGTGTCCAGCGCCTGGACGAAGTGCATCTCGGACGTGCCGGGGTTCATGAAGCACACGTCGACGCCCGCCCCGACCAGCGAGCCGACCAGCGCCTCGGCGCCCCTCACGCCGCCCGCCCCGGGAGCGGACCGGACGGGGAGCACGACGATGTCCTCATGGGTCCACCTCACACGGTGTCGCCCGGCGGAGGGAACCGGGGTCCGAGCCCGGCGCCGGGTGGCTGCTCGCGCGGGGAGCCCCGGCGGGTGTACACCGGCACCCGAGCGGCCGCGGGCTGCTCGAGACGTGGGAGGACCGGCGTGGCAGGTCCGCTGCTGGAGAGCAAGTACCGCGCCCCGGGTCGCCGGCCCGGGACGGTGGCCCGCCCACGCCTGCTCGACGTGCTCGACGGCACCCTCGAGGCCGCGCTCACGGTGGTGTCGGCGCCGGCGGGCTTCGGGAAGTCGACGCTGCTGGCCGAGTGGCTCGCCGCGGTCCCCGCGAGCACGGCCGCGGTCGCGTGGGTCTCCCTCGACGAGCGTGACGACGACCCCACCCGATTCTGGACCTACGTCGTCACCGCGGTGCGGGCCGCCACGGGCGTGGGCGGCAGCGCGCTCGGACTCCTGACGTCGGCGCCGTCGTCGATCGAGTCGACCCTCGTCGCCGTGCTGAACGACGTCGGCGCGTCGTCCCGGGACGTGGTGCTGGTCCTGGACGACGTCCACCTCGTGACCTCGCCCGAGGTGCACGAGGGGATCGCCTTCCTGCTCGAGCACCGCCCGCCCCAGCTCCACCTGGTGCTCGCCACCCGGGTCGACCCGCCGCTCCCGCTGGCCCGGTGGCGCGCGCGGGGCGAGCTGGTCGAGGTCCGGGCCGCCGACCTCCGCTTCACCGAGCAGGAGTCGGCGACCTACCTCAACGGTCCGATGGGACTGGCACTGTCCGGCCACGACGTCGCGACCCTCGACCGGCGCGCCGAGGGCTGGATCGCCGCCCTGCAGCTGGCGGCCCTGTCGATGCGGGGGCGCGACGACGTCGGGGCGTTCATCGCGGGGTTCGCCGGCGACGACCGCCACGTCGTCGACTACCTCGCCGAGGAGGTCCTGGCCCGCCTGCCCGACGCCACCCGGGACTTCCTGCTCGAGACGTCGGTCCTGGAGCGCCTCACCGGCCCGCTGTGCGACGCCGTCACCGGCCGGGACGACGGCCGGGGCACGCTCGTGGCCCTGGAGCGGGCGAACCTCTTCCTGGTGCCGCTCGACGACCGGCGCCAGTGGTACCGCTACCACCACCTGTTCGCCGACGTCCTGCGGGCGCACCTCACCGACGAGCGCGCGCAGACGATCCCCGAGCTCCACCGCCGCGCGAGTGCCTGGCTCGCCGACACCGGCGACGTCCCCGCCGCCGTCGACCACGCCCTCGCCGGTGGCCACGTCGACCGGGCGGCGGACCTGATGGAACGGGCGATGCCGACGATGCGCCGGGAGCGACGGGAGGCCGAGCTCGTGCGCTGGGCCCGCTCGATGCCCGACGAGGTCGTGCGGGTGCGGCCGGTGCTCGGGATGGCCTTCGCCGGCGCGCTCGCCCAGGCCTCGCAGTTCGACACCGTGGAGCAGCGCCTCGCCGACGTCGAGCGCGCGGTAGGGCCCGCCGGCGGCGCGTGGCCGGCGCAGCCCCCGCCCGGGCTGGTCGTCGTCGACGAGGAGGGGTACCGCTCGGTCCCCGCCGGCCTCGAGCTGTACCGGGCGGCGCTCGCGCTGCGCCGCGCGGACCTCGGCGCCACGTCCGCGCACGCGCAGCAGGCCCTGTCGCTGACCCCGGCGGCCGACGACCTCACCCGGGCCGCCGCCGGCGCCCTCGGCGGGCTCGCCTCGTGGGCGCGCGGCGACCTGGCCCGCGCGGAGGCCGCGTACGTCGAGTCCCTCGCCGGGCTGCACCGCGCCGGCTTCGTCGCCGACGTCCTCGGCTGCTGCATCGCCCTCGGCGACATCCGCCGGACGCTGGGGCGGCTGGGCGACGCGGAACGCCTCCACCGGTGGGCCCTCGCCCTGACCGATCCCGTCGCACCGGTGCGCGGGACGGCCGACATGCACGTCGCCCTGGCCGGGGTGCTCCTCGAGCGCGACGACCTCACCGGAGCCGCCGAGCACCTGGACGCGTCCCGGCGGCTGGGCGAGCACCGCGGCCTGCCCCAGAACCCCTACCGCTCGCGGGTGGTCCAGGCGCGGCTCCTCGAGGCCCGCGGCGACCTCGACGGCGCGCTCGCCCTGCTCGACGAGGCCGAGCGCGTCCACGACACCGACTACTCCCCCGACGTGGCGCCCGTGCCCGCCGTGCGTGCCCGCCTCCGGCTCCGGCGCGGCGAGCTGCGGGACGCCGAGGCGTGGGCCCGTGACCGGCGGCTGACCGCGGACGACGAGACGACCTACCTCCGCGAGTACGAACACCTCACCCTCGCGCGGGTGCTCCTCGCCCGCCGGGACGACGCGGGCCCGGGAGCCGCGGCCGGTCTGCTCGCCCGACTGGAGGCAGCCGCCGAGCAGGGTGCCCGCAGCGGCAGCCTCATCGAGGTCCTCGTGCTCCGGGCGCTCGTCGCGCAGGCCCGGCGCGACGTCCCGTCCGCGCTCGACGCCCTGCGGCGGGCCGTGACGCTCGCGGAGCCCGAGGGCTTCGTCCGGGTCGTCGCCGACGAGGGGCCACCGATCGCGGCGCTGCTCAGGGCGTTGCCGAGGCACGACCCCGCGCACGCCCACGGACGCCGTCTCCTCGCGGCCGTCGTCGGCGCACCAGCGCCGCGGACGCTCGTCGATCCGCTCAGCGACCGGGAGCTGGACGTCCTGCGCCTGCTCGGCTCGGACCTCGGCGGCCCGGAGATCGCCCGCGAGCTGTCGGTCTCGCTGAACACCGTGCGGACCCACACCAAGAGCATCTACGCGAAGCTCGGCGTGACCAGCCGGCGGGCCGCCGTGCACCGGGCCCACGACCTCGGTGTGCTCCCGCGCGTTCGCTGACCGTCACTCACCACACGTGGTGAAGACCGCTCACCACGTCGGCGCCCATCGTTCCGGTCATGAGCAGCAGCGGGCCGCAGCGGTACGAGATCCGGGTGCGTGGACACCTCGCGCCGCGCTGGGCCCCGTGGTTCGACGGGATGGCGCTCGTCCCGCAGGACGACGGCACCACGGTCATCGACGGCCCCGTCGCCGACCAGTCCGCGCTCCACGGCCTGCTCCGCACGATCGGCGACCTCGGCGTGCCCCTCGTCTCGGTCACCGCGACCGACGCCGACGCGCCGACCCACCCCTCGAGGAGAACGCCATGACCACCGACGTCCGGACCCCACCGACCACGCCCTCGCCCGCCCGCCGGATGGACCCGATGAGGAAGGTGGCCCTCGCCGGCGGCCTGCTCTACCTCGTCACGTTCGCCGCGTCGATCCCGCAGCTCGCGCTCTTCGCCGACCTCGTCGCCGACCCCGCGGGCTTCGTCCGCACTCCGGGCAGCAACACCGCCGTGCTGTGGGGGTCGTGGCTCGAGGTGATCACCGCGGCCTCCTGCGTCGGCACGGCCGTCGCGCTCTACCCCGTCACCCGGCGGGTCAGCCGGACCGCGGCGATCGGCTTCGTCAGCTCCCGCGTGGTCGAGGCGACCATGATCCTCGTCGGCGTCCTGTGCGTGCTCGCCGTCGTGTCCCTGCGCGGCGACCTCGCGGCGGCCGTCGGCGCCGAGGCCGACGCCCTCGGGGTCGTCGGCCAGGCCCTGATCGAGGTCCGTCAGTGGTCGTTCCTGGTGGGGCCGGGCCTCATCGCCGGTGTGAACGGTCTGTTCCTCGGCTACGTCATGTACCGGTCGCGGCTGGTCCCCCGCATCATCCCGGCCGTCGGCCTCGTCGGCGCCCCGCTGATCCTCCTGTCGTCGACCGTGACGATCTTCGGGGGCTGGGGGCAGGTGTCCCTCGTCGGCAGCCTCTGCGCGCTGCCCATCGCGCTCTGGGAGTTCTCGCTGGGGGTGTGGCTGACCGTCAAGGGCTTCCGCCCGACGACCCTGACGATCGACTGACCTCGTCCCGACCGGCCGGAGCCGACCCCCGCGGGGGTCGGCTCCGACGCGTGCGTCGTGGGAGGTCGCGCCTCACCCGGCCCGGGCGGCGGCGCGCTCCCGGGCGCGGTCGCGCTTCTCCTCGAACCGCGCGGCCTGGTCGTCCAGACCGGTCAGGAAGTCGGCGAGCTCGGTGCGGGCCTGTTCGCCCTCGGCGTCGAGCCCCTCGAGCTCGAAGACCCCCCACTGGCGCAGCAACGGCCAGATCACCTCGTCGTGGTGGACACGCAGGTCGTAGATCCCGGCGTGGGCGATCTGTACGGCCTTGCGGGTGAAGCCCGGGATGACCGCGCCCGGCATCTCGAAGCCGACCACCTCGTCGGTGATCGCCCGCATCGTCGCGCTCGGCGCGATCTGCAGGGCCGTCTTCGCGAGGTTCCGGTAGAAGACCATGTGCAGGTTCTCGTCGGTGGACACCCGGGTGAGCAGCTTCTCCGCGATCGGGTCCCCGGCCACCTTGCCGGTGTTGCGGTGCGACACCCGCGTGGCCAGTTCCTGGAACGACACGTAGGTGAGCACGTTGAGGATCGGCTTCTCCTCGGAGTCGAACCCGGTCTGCATCACCTGCATCCGCGCCTGCTCCAGCTCGTCGGGATCGACGCCGCGGGTCACGAGGAGGTAGTCGCGGATGCAGTAGGCGTGCCGTGCTTCCTCGGCGGTCCACCGGTGCACCCACGTCCCCCAGGCGCCGTCCCGCCCGAACGCCCGCTCGATCTCTCGGTGGTAGCTCGGCAGGTTGTCCTCGGTCAGGAGGTTGACCTCGAGCGCCGTGCGGGCGACGGGCGACAGGGCCGACTGCTCGGGAGCCCACGCCTCCCCGCCGAGGTCGGCGAAGTCGCGGCCGAGGCTCCACGGCACGTACTCGTGCGGCATCCACTCCTTCGCGACCCCCAGGTGCCGATCGAGGTTCTCGGTGACCGCGGGCTCGAGGTCGAGGAGGAGGCGGGTGTTGTCGGAGATCGTCATGGTGTCGCTCTCAGCCAGCGGTTCCGGTCGAGGGACCGCGGACGGGTCCCGCGATCTCGTCTGGCAGCACCGAGCGTAGCCGCCCCCGGCCCCGTGGGATGATCACCGCGACCGGACGTCAGCGCCGACGGACGTGCAGCGTCGGCCGGTAGACGAGCTCCTGGATGTCGCCGTCCAGCGTCCGGTGCTCGAGGAGCTCGAGGTCGAAGTCGTCCGCGCCCCCGAGCACGGGCTCGGTGCCGGTGCGGCCGGTGATCACGGGGAAGATCGTCACCTGGAGGCGGTCGACCAGGCCGGCGGCCATGAGCGCCCAGTTCAGCGACAGGCTGCCGTGCGAGCGCAGCGGCACGTCGGACTCCTCCTTGAGCCGGGCGACGATCTCGACGCCGTCCCCGGCGACGACGGTCGCGTCGGGCCAGTCCACGGGTCCTTCCAGCGTGGACGACACCACCGTCATCGGCATGCTCCGCATCCGGGTGACCCACGGGTCGCGGACCTCGGACTCCTCGGTGCTCGTGGCCAGCATCTCGACGAACTGCCGGAACGTCGTCGCCCCGAACACCATCCGGTGCGGGGTGTCGAACGAGGCGAGGCGGTGGTCGAGCAGCTCGGGACCCTGCTTGCCCCAATAGCCGCCCCAGTCGCCGTCGCCGGAGTACGTGCCGTACCCGTCGAGGCTGGCGAAGACGTCGAAGGTGTAGGTGGCGGTCATGGTGTGCCTCCGCGGCGTGCTCGACCGGCCCGTCGCCGGTCTCCCACCCTGACGACGAACGGGCCGGTCGCCGATTCGACAGATCGTCCGATCCGGGTGATGCGGCGGCCCGAGCCCGCGGCGACGCTCGCCCGATGGCTGAACAGACCGGCACCGCGAGCGCGGGGCTCCGTCCGGGTCAGGCCGTGATGGTCGTGGCGTGCGTGTCGACGCTGGTGGTGAACGCGAACACCTCGGCGGTCAGCATCCTGCTGCCCTCGATCAGCGAGGACCTCCAGAGCCCGGTGTCGGTCCTGCAGTGGGCGGTGACCGGGTACCTGCTGGTCGGGGCGGCCGTCATCGTCACCGCGGGCGCGCTGGGCGACGTCTTCGGGCGGCGGCGCGTCTTCCTGGGCGGGCTCGTGCTGTTCGTGGCGTCGTGCGTGCTGATCGCGCTGGCGCAGACGGGCCTCATGGTGGTGATCGGCCGGCTGATCCAGGGGGCCGCGGGATCGACCATCCTCGCCTGCGGACTGAGCCTGCTCTCGGTGGCCTCGTCCGGGCAGGCGCAGATGCGGGCGGTCACGTTGTGGGGCGCCGCTGCCGCCGCCGGGGCCGCCGGGGGCCCGGTGCTCGGCGGTGTCCTCAACGAGCTCACGGGGTGGCAGGGCCTGTTCTGGATCGACGCCGCGATCGCCGCGGCCTGCATCCCGATCGCGCTGCGCGGAGTGGCCGAGTCCCGCGATCCCAACCGCCCGCCCACGATCGACTGGGCCGGCACCGCGCTCATCGCCGGCATCCTGGTGCCGTTCGTCTTCGCGATGACCGAGGGCTCGACCTGGGGATGGTTCTCGGTACCCACCCTGGCCTGCCTGGTCCTCACGGTCCTCGCGGCGATCGGCTTCGTGGTGGTCGAGCGACGGGTGGCGTCCCCGCTGGTCGACCTCCACGTGCTCCGCAACCGGCAGCTCCTCGCCTCGACCTGGGTGATCTTCGTCGGGGCCGGGGCGATCGCCGCCCTGAGCTTCCTGCTCAGCCTCTACTTCCAGGACCCCGAGACGCTCGGCTTCTCGAGCCTGACCGCGGGCCTCGCGATGCTCCCGCTGGCCGCCGTCGTGATCCTCGTGGCGCCGGCGGTCACCCCGCTCGCCCACCGCTTCGGTGCCCGCCCCGTCGTGCTGGGCGGGTTCCTGCTGCTGACGGTCGGTTTCCTCCTGCTCGTCGCGGTCGCCCCGACCTGGGGCTACGGCGTGTTCCTCCTGCCGCTGCTGGCCATCGCCGCGGGACTCTCCCTGACCAACGGACCGGCGACCTCGGTTTCCACCTCCTGCGTCACCCCCGAGCAGGTGGGCCAGGCCTCCGGCGTGTCGAACATGGCCCGCTACGTCGGCGGGGCCGTGATGACCGCCGTCGCGTCCGGCATCTACGCCACCGGGATCGCGAAGAGCACCGCGGAGGGCGCGCCCCAGGCAACCGCGCTCGCCGACGGGTTCTCCGACGCGTGCGTCGCGCTCACGGTCTTCGCGGCGTCCAGCATCGTGTTCGCCGTCGTCCGGGCCCGCCGCCGCGGCCGGCCGCACGCCATCGACTACGCCGCGGCCGCCGCATCGACGACGCACACCCTGCCCCTCCCCGCGGAGTCAGCGAGCGGCACCCGGGGGTGATGACGCCGCTGCGGAGCGGCGGCTCACCGCTGGTTGCGCCAGGGCCCGGTGATCGCGTAACAGATGCCGGGGTCGTAGAGGTTGGCGAACAGGATGCGCTTGTCCCGCGAGTAGACCGGTCCGGCCATCTCGTTGGTGTTGAGGTCGTTGCGGGCGATCGGGTAGGTCTGCCCACCCGGCGTGGCCCCGACCAGGTGCTGCACGCCCTCGCCGTCCTCGGCCAGGATCACCCCGCCCCACGGGGAGACGGTGATGTTGTCCGGCCCGTCGTCGTTCGCCCCGTCCTGGTCCGGGTTCGGGTTGACCCCGAAGCGCAGCGTCAGCGTCAGCGTCTGGCGGCGGGGGTCGTGGAACCACACCTGCCCGTCGTGGGGCACGGGGCTCTCCTCGCGGGCGAAGCTCGCGACGACGTAGGCGCCGCCGTCGCCCCACCAGCAGCCCTCGAGCTTGCGTGCGCGGGTGACCTGGGGCGGGTCGAGCTGCAGCCGCGTCGGGACGACGCGGGCGTCGCGGTCGGGCACCGCGGTCCACCGGACCTGGTAGGTCGTGCCGACCTCGGTGGCCCGCGACAGGTCGTCGATCGGCGTCCCGGCGGCGTCGGTGCACAGCATCGCCTCGTACGCCCCGTCGGCCGGGCCGAGACGGCGCAGGGCGCCCTTCCCGCCGCGGAAGCCGCGCGGCGGGGTCCAGCGGTAGAGCAGGCCGTTGGGCGTCGCCGCGTCCTCGGTGAGGTACATCGTGCTGCCGGCGGGGTCGACCGCGACCGCCTCGTGCGCGAAGCGCCCCAGTGCCTTGATCGGTTGCGGGTCCCGGTTGGCGTTCCGGTCCTCGGGGTCGACCTCGAAGACGTACCCGTGGTCCTTGGTGTAGCCGTTGACCCCGGCGAGGTCCTCGGTCTCCTCGCACGACAGCCAGGTCTGCCAGGGCGTGACGCCACCCGCGCAGTTGGTGGACGTCCCGGCCAGCGACACGTACTCGCCCCGGCGGCGACCGTCGCGGTCGACGGTGATCGTCGTGGTGCCGCCGGGCGCCTGCGGGTCGTAGGTGAACTCCGGCGGCGCCGGCACGACGAACGGGCCGGCCGCGGCGCGGGCCCCGCGGAGCTCGTGGTTCTGTACGAGGACCGTGCCGTTGCCGCGGGCGGGGAAGGCGCCCATGCCGTCGCTGCTGGTGGGACTGGGCTCACCGGAGTCCAGGCAGGTCACCCCGGCCTCGGCGACGACCGTGTACCGGAAGCCCTGCGGCAGCGCCAGGCGGCCGGCCGGGTCGGGGACGACCGGGCCGTACCCCGGGCCGACGCCCGGCCCGCCCGGACCCGGCGCGGCACCCGCGTTGGGCGCGGTGAGCAGGCCCTCGGTGCTGCCGAGCAGGGCGACCCCGCCGGCGAGCAGGGCGGTACGGGACAGGAAACCGCGGCGGGACAGACCGCCGGCGAGTCCGTCGGACATGCGTGGTGGTTCCTCTCGTCGAGGCGACGCCGCCTGCCCGGTGGGTGACGACCCCCGGACGTTCCCCCATCGAGGTGGCCACGAGATGGACGACACGCATCCGGTGGGCGATCAGGCGCGCAGGCCCTCGGTGGTCATGTGCACGCGGGCGATGCGGCCGTCGGCGTCGTGGTGGAGGCGGGCCCGGCGAGGGCGGTCATCGTGTCGTCCAGCGGGGCCGAGAAGCACCGGTGCTTGCCCCAGTACAGGTACGCCCGGTCGTCGTGCACGAGGACGAACGGGTCGTTGGTGTGGTCGCGCCCGTCGTCGTCCGGCACGTCGTTGGTCACGAGCGCCACGCCGAGCGCGTCGCGGAACGGACCGGCGGGGTGGTCGGCCACCCCGACGCCGATGGCCCCGCCGGGCACCGTCGCGTGGTTCATCGCGAGGTACCACCAGAACTTCCCGTGCCGCTCGACGACGCACGAGGCCTTGGCGCCGTCGCGGGCCCACGCGAAGTCCTCGACGCACAGCAACGGGCCGCGCGGTGTCCACGACAGCAGGTCCGTCGACGAGAAGCACAGCCAGTCGCGCATCACGAACCGCTGTGCGCCCGGCTCCGCCTCGTCGTGCCCGGTGTAGAGGTAGACGGTGCCGTCGTGGACGAGCACCGTTGGGTCGGAGGTGTAGGTCTCGGTGATGATCGGGTTGCCGTGCGGGACCACGTCGCGACGCATGCCCCCGCACCGTAGGCGTGGATCAGCCCCGCATCAGCCGGCGGCGGTTGGACACCACGGTACGGTGCACCGGGGTGATCACGGCGCCGACCGCCCGGGCCGTGTCCTTCGGCGGGGTCGTCACCGCGGCGACGGCGACCTGGCCGAAGGCCTGGGCCTTCTCCTGGACCATCCGCGTCAGCTCGCGGCGGTCCCGGGCGCTCGGCGGCCACCCGCCGGCCACGATCCGCGCCGTCCGGTAGCCGATCACCACCGGCACCGACCAGGACAGCTCGACCAGCTGCATCCACGGCCGCACCCACCCGGCACCGGGTATCGACGCACCGATCGGTCGCTTCGTCGTCGTCATCCCACTCACGCTACGTGCCGTGCCGTGCCGTGCCGCACGGCGGCACCGACGTCGCACGCCCCGACCTGGAGGAATAACCGAACACTTCACGTCTCTGTAGGAACGTGTCCTGGACGCCCGTCCCGGCACGGTGGACCGGGGTCCCGCCGGGCCCGTCGGCAGCAGGGGGTGGAGGAACACGTGGCGCACACGGAGACACCGACGATCGCGGTGACCGGGGCGACGGGGCGTCTCGGCGGTCGCATCGCCCGTCGCCTCGCCGGCCGCGGGATCGCGCAGCGCCTGGCCGTGCGCACCCCGGAGCGGGCGCCGCGCCTGCCCGGCGCGACCGCGGTGGCGTGCCGCTACGACCGGCCCGACCAGGTGCTCACCGCGCTCGCCGGGGTGGAGACGGTGCTCATGGTCTCGGGCTCGGAGACCCCCGACCGGGTGGAGCAGCACCGGACCTTCATCGACGCGGCCGCCGACGCGGGCGTCGCCCGGCTCGTCTACGTCTCGTTCGCCGGCGCCTCCCCCACGGCCACCTTCACCCTGGCCCGCGACCACGGGGCCACCGAGGACCACCTGCGCGCCTCCGGGCTCGCCGCGATCGTGCTGCGCGACAACTTCTACCTCGACTTCCTGCCCGAGCTCGTCGAGGCCGACGGCGTGATCCGCGGCCCCGCCGGCGACGGGCGCGTCGCCGCCGTCGCGCAGGACGACATCGCCGACGCGGCCGCGGCCGTCCTCGCCGACCCCGCGCCCCACGACGGCCGGACCTACGACCTGACCGGGCGCGAGGCCCTGACCCTCGCCGAGGCCGCCGCCGTCATCGCCCGGCACCAGGACCGCACCGTGACCTTCGCCGACCAGACCGTGGCCGAGGCCTACGCCTCCCGCGCGGGCCAGGCGCCGGACTGGCAGCTCGACGCCTGGGTCAGCACCTACACCGCGATCGCGGCGGGCGAGCTCGCCCGCGTCTCCGACGACATCCCCACCCTGACCGGCCACCCGGCGCTCACGCTCGACGAGCTCCTCGGCGAACCGACCCGCGACCCGCCCGCGCCAACCGCATCGACGGCGACGGACCGGGAGGTCGGCGGCTGACGCCCTGACCGGGCGGGTCGATCGGGCGCGCGATCCGCGCCGGGTCGGACCACAATCCTGGCGATGGACAGCGCCGAACACGTGGCGATCACTGCCTTCGACGAGGCCGCCGGCGCCCTGCGCGCCGGACGCGAGGCCGGGCCGGCCGGCGACAAGGTCAGCGAGGTCGGCAAGCCCGACGTCGCCCGGGCCGTCGCGGGCATGCTCGACGAGGCCGTCCGGCTCCTGCGCACGGTCGACCTCCAGCCGCCCGCGGCCGGCGGGCCGGGGCACTCCATGCAGGCCGTCGCCCAGCACATGAACGCCGGCGCCGAGCTCGCCCGCCGCATGACGGCGAGCCGGACGTTGGACGGCGGCCACATCACCCACCCGGAGTCGCGCTCCAGCAGCGAGTAGTCCGGCCGGCGACGACGTCGGGGGCCCCGACGAGCTCGGCGGTCCGGCGCACCCTGTCCGACGCGCGGGCGACGCGCACCACCGCTCCGTGGGCCGTGGCCAGCCGTCGGATCTCGGTGAGCGCCCCGACGCCGCGGGCGCAGCAGAAGCTGACCTCGGCGAGGTCGAGCACCAGCGCACGACACCCGGCTTCGAGCTCGCTCCTCGCCGCGTCGAGCAGGGACGACGAGGTGACGACGTCGAGCTCGCCGACGACCTCGATCACGGCGGCATCCGCTGACCGTCGGCGCCGGACACCGGGCATCTCGACGGGCCCGTGCTCCGGGCACGGCGTCCACGCTGGGGTCATCACACTCCAGGCACGCGGGTTCCGGTGAGGACCCCGCACATCTGGAGGCGTGGTCAGCCTAGGGGGACGGCGGCGGTCCTCCCCTTCGGGGCGGGGCCAGGAGGGGGCGGATCAGGGCGGCGAGCTCGAGGGGGGTGGGTCAGCGGGAGCTGAAGCGATCACGACGCGCGGGAGGGCCCGCGGTGGGTGCGTGCGGCCCCGGTGTCGGGTAGTCAGGACGCAGCGCGGTTCAGCCTCCAGCCCGTTGCCGATCCGGCACGACCCGAGGAGCACCACCGTGAGCGACGTCCAGGAACAGCAGGTCAGGACCGCGCTGGCCGGCATGTGCTTCCCCGCGCGCCACCACGACGTCGTGACCTACGCCATCGACCGCGGTGGCATCGAGCCGGACGTGCTGGACGCGCTGGGCAAGCTGCCCCCGCGGGCCTTCAGCGGGCCCGACGACGTGGTCATCAGCCTGCCGGACCGCGCCTGAGGACGGTCAGTCCGTCGACGAGCTCGAGGGTTCCGGATCCTCGGGACGGTCACGGCGTCCGGCCCGCAGGCGGACGACGCCGCTGTCGAGATCGATCCCCACGACGCGAGCGCCCTCACCGCCGTCCGCGGAGTCATCGACGCCCTCGAGCGCGGGCGAGCGGAAGATGCCGCCGAAGGCCGTCATGTCCCCACACTACGACCCCGCTCGACCGGGAAGAGCGCGTCGGAGAAGGCGGCTCGTCGCCCGCGTACGTGAACGAGGCCGACCGCGGGGGCCACTTCGCCGCCTGGGAGGAGCCGGAGCTCTTCGCCGGCGAGGTGCGGGCCGCGTTCCGGCCGCTGCGCTGACGACCGGCATCGAGAGGACGCGGACCGGACGCGGGGTCAGACCGCCGCCGGCTCGATCGCCAGGGACCGGAGCCGTTCGGGCGCGGCGATGATCTCCAGAACGCCGATGCGGTCGCCGGTGAACCCGAACGTCAGGACCAGGGTGGGTACGCCGCGGTGCACGACGGCCGCGCCGGGGCGTCCGTCGATGGTGGCGGGTCGGGCCCGGCGGGCGGGAGCCGAGAACCGGCGGGCCTCCTCGGCGATCACGTGGGCGCCGTGGACGGTGGTGGGTCGACCGGGCGCGAGCAGGACGGGGTCGACGTGCCGGGTCGCGTCCGGGGCGAGGAGGGCGAGCATCGCGGACACGTCGCCCTCGCGCAGCGCGTCGAGGAACCGCGCGATCACCTCGCGGCGCCCCGCCAGGTCGTGCTGATCGTCGGCGGCCCCGAGCTGGGCCCGGCGACGGGCTCGACCGGCCAGCTTCCTGGTCGCCTCCGTGGACCGTCCGAGGATCGACGCGATCTCGTCGAACGGGACGGCGAAGACGTCGTGCAGGACGAACGCGACCCGCTCGGCCGGGGAGAGGCTGTCGAGGACCACGGCGACCGCCCGCCCCACCGAGTCGGCGACGACCGCGTCGGACGCGGGGTCGTCGGGGCCCGCGTGGTCGAGGTCGGGCTCGTCGAGGAAGGTCTCGGGTCGTGCGTGACGCGCCCGCAGGCGGTCCAGGCAGATCCTCGACGTGACCGTGGTCAGCCAGCCGCCGAGGTTGTCGATCTCGGCGGGTTCCACGCGCCGCAGCCGCAGCCAGCTGTCCTGCACCGCGTCCTCGGCGTCGGCGGCCGATCCCAGCAGCCGTTCGGCGAGCGCGCGCAGGCGCGGCCGGTGCTGCTCGAACCCGGCCGTGGCGTCGACGTCCTCGTCGTGATCCATCTGTCCCCTCCCGCCGCCGGGTCCCGTCATGAGGTTGACGGCCCGCGCCCCGTGCGCGGGACACGACGCCTGCCCGGAGGTACTGGACCGATGCTCATCGCCCACGTCGGGGTGACGGTCGTGGCGATCCTCGCCAACGCGTTCGCCGCCGCCGCCGACTTCACCCGCGCGCAGTTCGTGCTGGACAACTCCGCCTCGGTCGGGGTCCCCCTGTCCTGGCTGCCCCCGCTCGGACTGCTCAAGGCCGCCGGTGCCGCCGGCCTGCTGCTCGGCCTGCTCGGCGTGCCCGTGATCGGCACCGCCGCCGCGACCGGTCTCGTCCTGTTCTTCGTCGGCGCCCTCGTGACCCACCTCCGGGCGGGCGACCACTCGGCCTCGCTGGCCTTCCCCGCCTCCTTCCTCCTCCTCGCCCTCGCCGCGCTCGCGTCCAGCGTGCTCGTCGCGTGAGGAGCCGGGCGTCGACCACCGCCCGACCCGCACACGCCGACGCTCACCGGCCACCCGACGTGTCGTGGTTGGCGCACCGGTACCGAAAGGGTTACCTGGAGGCGTGGCCTCCACCAGCAGTGACCGGCGCACCGTGCACCACCGGGTCCGGCTGCGCTCGGGTGACAGGGTCGTCGTGCGCAGCCTGCGCCCCGACGACGAGGCCGGGCTCGGCGCGATGTTCGAGGAGCTCAGCAACAGCTCCCGCTACCAGCGCTTCCTGGCCGGCAAGCCCTCCGTCTCCGCCCGTGCCCTGCGCCGGCTGGTCGACGTCGACCACCGCGACCACGTGGCACTCGTCGCGCTCGCGCCGGACGGTCCCGACGGCGGGGACGGCGACGCCGAGGTGATCGGTGAGGCCCGCTGGGTCCGGGACGAGGACGACCCGACCCTCGCCGAGATGGCCATCACCGTGGCCGACGACTGGCAGCGACAGGGCCTGGGCACCGCCCTCGCCGACGACCTCGCGCGCCGCGCCGTCGAGGAGGGCGTCGACCGCTTCGCCGCCGAGGTGCTCACCGACAACGACGGCATCCGACGCCTCGTCGAGCACGTCGGTCAGGTCGACAGCGCCGAGCAGGGCGACGGCACCGCGATCCTCCAGGTCCCCACCGCCGGTCACGACGACCCGAGCACCGACGACGGCACCGTGCGCGGGATCCTCCGCTCCGCGGCGCGCGGCGACTTCCTGGTCGTCCCCGGCCCGCTGCGCTGGTGGTTCCGGCTCTCCGACCAGGTCACCAGGATCCTGCTGACGCCGGCGAAGGTGCTGCTGCGCCGCCCGTGATCGCGCGTCAGCCGATCTGCTCGAACAGGGACACGATGATCCCTTCGGGCCCTCGCACGTAGGCCATCCGCACGCTGTCCTCGTACTCGCCGATGCCGCCGACGAGCCCGTACCCGTCCCTCGCCAGCTCCTCGACGACGGCGTGGAGGTCGCCGACCTCGAACGACACGTTGCGCAGGCCGAGCTCGTTGGCCATCGCGGTGGGCGATCCGGGCACGTGGTCGGGCGTGACGAAGCTCGAGAGCTCCAACCGGCACCCTCCGTCGGGCGGCCGCAGCATCGCGATCTCGCAGCGCGCGCCCGGGATGGCGCACACGGTCTCCACGAACTCGCCCTCCACGGTGCCGGTGCCCTCGACCTCCAGACCCAGGCCGACGAAGAACGCCGTGGCCGCGGCGAGGTCCGCGACGGTGATGCCGATGTGGTCGAAGCGTCGTACGTGTGCCACGGGAGCCGTCCTTCGGTGGGGGTCTGGGGGTTCCGGTGCCGGGACGGAGCCGGGGTCAGGATCTCGACAGGTCCTCCGGAGGTGCTGCTCGATCGCGCCGGCGCCGGCGCCGGCGGCTGCACCGCCACCGTCCCGGCGTCGGCGAGGAACGCTGTCGCGTGGCGGAGCACCGCGAGCTGGGGGAACCACGCACGCACCGGAACCACCGGGCCACCCGGCGGACCGTAGAAGGCGGCCGGCGTCGGCGGCGAACGATTTCCCACCGGTGACGCTCGCCGCGGCCCGGCGCGGGAAGACCGCCGGGCGCTCCGCTGTTGTCGTGAGCAGCGGGTCCGGTCGCGCGAGAAGACCGGGCCCCTCGTCAGACCGGGACGACCGGTCAAGAGGAGCCTTCACGATGATCGACGTCAGCCCCGCCGTCACCGCCGAGCCGGTCCGCAAGGTGCGGGTGCCCGAGCTGGTCGGGGTGCCGGCCACCGACGCGCACGACCGCGCCCTCGACGCCGGCGTGCTGGCCGTCGCGGAGAACGCGACCCACACGGCCGGTGGGCGCAGCCTCATCCACCGTCAGGACCCCGACCCGGGCGCCGAGGTCGACCACGGCGCGATCGTGCGGATCTGGATCAGCGCCTGACGTCGGCGCTCGCGCCGCGGCGCGGTGCCGTTCCGCCGGCGGTCATTCCGAGGGGTGCAGCAGGTCTCCGAGAGTGGTGTGCCCGACGTCCCCGCCGGAGAGCGGGCGTCCGGCCACCGCCTCGATGCCGGTGACCAGTGACAGGGCCAGCACGAAGACCAGCAGCGTGACGGCGAGAGCACCGACGAGGCCCGGCACACGACTCCGCGGCCTGCCGTGGGCGGCCCGGCCCTGCTCCCGGTGTCTGCGGTCGGCCCGATCCATACGCCGCTGTACCCGCACGGCCCGGGCGGGAGTCACGGGCGTGGGAGACCTCGCGTCGTCCCCGACGCGGTCCGCGCTCGCCTGTGATCTCGGTTTCATCGATGGGTGGTGCCCGCTGGGCGATCCGCCTCGGGAACAGGGGGCGTTCGCTACCGTGAGACCCGTGAGTACGCCACGGGTCGACCGGTCCGGGCGGGCCCCCGCGCGATCCACCCGACAGCGCTCCGCGGTCCGCGACGCGCTCGGGCGCAACGGCGGCTTCGTCAGCGCGCAGGAGCTCCACCTCCAGATGCGCCGGTCCGGCGACCCGATCGGCCTCACCACCGTCTACCGGCACCTCGCGCTGCTCGCGGAGCAGGGCGACGCCGACGTCGTGGCGTCCGAGGACGGCTCCCTCTACCGGATGTGCCGGGGCGAGGAGCACCACCACCACCTCATCTGCCGGTCGTGCGGCCGCACCGAGGAGATCGCGGGCAACGCCATCGAGCGCTGGGCCCGTGAGGTCGGCGAGGCCCACGGATTCTCCGACCTCGACCACACCGTCGAGGTCTTCGGCACCTGCCGGGAGTGCGCGGCCCGCGCCGACGGCTCGGCCTGACGGACCCATGCGTCCTTGCTGACCCCGCCCACCCTCCCCTCGCGGGAGCGGGTGAGGCTCGACGCCGCACCGTCGGCACGCTCCCGGAGGACCGATGCGGCTCGGACTGTTCCTGATCTCCCCGCAGTGGCCGGGCCGCACGCACGGCCAGGCCCTCGCCGAGACCTTCCGTCTGACGCAGCTGGCCGAGCAGGTCGGACTCGAGGAGGTGTGGCTCGCCGAGCACCACTTCATGTCCTACGGGGTGTGCCCGTCGGCCATCGCGCTCGCCGGGCACCTGCTGGGTGCGACCGACCGCATCGGCGTCGGCACGGCGGTGAGCGTCCTGCCCAGCACCCATCCCGTCGCCCTGGCCGAGCAGGCCGCGATGCTCGACCAGCTGACCCCGGGGCGGCTGCGCCTCGGGGTGGGGCGTGGAGGGCCGTGGCGCGAGCTCGCGGTGCTCGGCGGCGACCGAGGCGCGGGGTTGCGGCGCTGGGAGCACGGGTTCGCCGAGGAGCTCGACGTGCTGCGCACCGCCCTGCGCGCCCCGACCGTGCACGGCCCCGGACCGCTGCTGCCGTTCGACGAGGTGCCCGTCGTCCCCCGCCCGGCCGCGCCCGGCGGCCCGCCGGTCCACGTGGCGGCCACGTCGCCGGCCACGGTCGCCCTCGCCGGCGAGCGCCGGCTCCCCCTCCTGCTGGGGATGCACGCCGACGACGACGAGAAGGCCGAGGCCGTCGCGCACTGGGAGGAGCACGCAGGCGGGGCGGCCCCCGACGGCGCGGGGCACGTGGCGGTGGGCATCGCGCACGTCGCCGACACCCGCGTGGAGGCCCAGCGCACGGTGCGCGACGCCCTGCCGCGCTGGCTGCGCCCCGGCCTGGCCGGCTACGTGCGCGCCGACGGTGCCCCGCGCCCACCCCGGGACGTCGACGCCTACACCGATCTCCTGTGCCGCCTCCACCCCGTCGGCACCGTCGAGGACGCCCGCGAGTGCCTGGAAGCGACGCGGGCCCGCACCGGGGTCGACCGGATGGCCCTCATGGTGCAGACCACCGACGACCCCGGCCGGAGCACCGCGACCGTCACCGCGCTGGCGGAGGCCGTCAGCAGTCGCGCAGTTCCGGTGACTGGTTGAGCAGCTGGCCGCGCGGCGAGACGAACGCGCGGTAGGTGTCGCCGTCGACCGCGTCGGGACGGAACGCGGCGACCCGGTGGCAGTTCTGGAAGGCGAGCCGCATGCCGAAGTGGCGCTCGAGCCCGCCGCGGATGGCGTCGGAGGCCAGCGCCCGCAGGAGCTGGCCCCGCTCGGCCTCCGAGGGCGGCGGGACCTCGTGGTCGGCCATCGCCGAGCCGGACACCTCGAGGTCGGCGGCCACCGAGGAGATGACCTCCCAGGCGTAGGGCAGCGATGTCCGGACGCACGCGACGAACTCGTCGTCGGACACCGCACCGCGCTCGGCGGCGGCGAGCAGGTCTGGGGACACGTCGAGCGACACGGGACCTCCGGAGAGCAGAGCGGGTTCGGGGGAACGACCCACCCAGCCAAACCGCGCGCGGCGAACGGACACAAGGCCCCGTCCAGGGGGCCGGCCCGTTCCGCTCCGTGAGGACCCACCGGGCGCCCCACCGCGAAGTGAGAACGGTTACCATCTTCGGGAATCTGCTGAGGAGGAGACCCGATGATGATCCCCAGCGCCGTGCGCGGGGCCGGCCGACGCGTGGGACGAGCCCACCGGAACTGGCTGGTGGCGGTCGTGGCCTTGAGCCTGGGACTGGTCGCGGCGTGCGGATCGGGCGGCCAGCAGCCCCCGGCCCCGACCGCCGCCGCCCCGGCTCCGGCGACCGCCGGCGCGCCCGCCCCACCGGCGCGGACGCTCACCGTCGTGGCGTCGACCAACGTCTGGGGTGACATCGCCACCCGCGTCGCCGGGCCCACCGCGCAGGTCCGGTCGATCCTCTCGGACCCCAACGCCGACCCGCACTCCTACGAGGGCACCCCGGCGGACGCGGCCGCGATCGGGTCGGCCGACCTCGTGGTCTACAACGGCGGCGGCTACGACGAGTTCGTCACGAGCGCGCTCGACGCCAGCCCGGGCGCCCGCGAGAAGTCGATCGAGGCGTACGCGCTGCGTCCCGACCAGGCCGAGGAGAACGAGCACGTCTGGTTCGACCCCGGCACCGTGACCGCGTTCGCGCGCCAGGTCGCCGACCGGCTCGGCCAGGTCGACCCGTCCCAGGCGCAGGCGCTGACGCAGCGTGCCGACGAGTTCGCGGCCCAGGTGGGCCAGATCGGCCAACAGCTCGCGGCGATCGGCCAGGCACGGCCCGGGGTGCGAGGGCTCTCGAGCGAGCCGGTGCCGTTCTACCTCGAGCGGGCCGCGGGCATCGCCGACGCCACCCCCGAGGAGTTCGCCGAGGCGATCGAGGCGGAGACCGACCCGCCGGCCGGCGCGGTCGCCGAGACCAACGCGCTCCTCACCGGTCGCGGGGTCGACGTGCTGTTCTTCAACCCCCAGACGGAGTCGGCCGTCACGCAGAACCTGCGCACGCTCGCCGACCAGGCCACCATCCCGGTCGTGGAGGTCGGCGAGACGTTGCCCCCGGGCACGGACTACCTGGGCTGGCTCGGCGGTCTGCGCTCCGGCATCGCGACCGCCGTGGGGGCGCCGCAGTGACCGGTGACCCCACCGGACTCCCGACGGTCGGCGCCGCGTGCGCGGCGCCGGCCGTCGAACTGCGCGGGGCCGCGGTCGAGCGGGGT
>JAQSWW010000228.1 GCA_029266415.1 Actinomycetospora sp.
ATCTTCTGCTTCGTCGACGGGTGCGTCGAGGTCACCGACCTCTTCGGCCCCGGCAACGACCTCGGCGGCGTGATGAGCGAGATCACCGCCCGGCCCGGGCTCATCGCCTTCGACGGGCACAGCGACTACGGCGCGGCGCTCGGGCGCTTCCGCGAGGGCTGGCCGGACGTCGTCGGCCCGCGCACCTCGCTGCTGCTGCTCGGCGACGCCCGCACCAACTACCGCGACCCGAACCTCACCGTGGTCGGCGACCTCGCCGAGAAGGCCCGCCACGTGCACTGGCTCAACCCGGAGCCGCAGGTCCAGTGGGGGACCGGCGACTCGGCCGCGCGCCGCTACGGGCAGGTCGTGCCGATGCACGAGTGCCGCACGGCCGCCCAGCTCGCGGGCGTGGTGTCGGGGCTGCTGCCGGTGTGAGACGCCTCCCGCGCACGCGACGATCTAGGCTGAACGGATGAGCGGCCGCCGGATCGGGGTCATGGGCGGCACCTTCGACCCCGTGCACCACGGGCACCTCGTGGCCGCCAGCGAGGCGCAGGTCCGGTTCGCGCTCGACGAGGTCGTCTTCGTGCCCACGGGCCAGCCCTACCGCAAGAGCGGGTACGCGGTGAGCGGCGCCGAGGACCGCTACCTGATGACCGTGATCGCCACCGCGTCGAACCCGCGGTTCACCGTCAGCCGCGTCGACGTCGACCGCGACGGCCCCACCTACACCGTCGACACCCTGCAGGACCTGGCGAAGAAGTTCCCCGACGACGAGCTCTTCTTCATCACCGGCGCCGACGCCCTCGAGCAGATCCTGTCGTGGCACCGCGCCGACGAGATGTTCCGGCTCGCGCACTTCGTCGGCGTCACCCGGCCCGGTTTCGAGCTCGACGGCGACCACCTGCCCCGCGGCGCGGTGAGCCTGCTCGAGGTGCCGGCCATGGCGATCTCGTCGACGGCGTGCCGCGAGCGCGTCGCCGCGGGCGAGCCGGTCTGGTACCTCGTGCCCGACGGCGTGGTGCAGTACATCGCCAAGCGCGGGCTCTACCGGCGCCGGCCGCAGGGCGCGGTGCTCGGCCCCACCGAGCACGTCGCGTCGGAGTAGGCGGGACCTCAGCGCCCGCGGTGCACCGCCGTCGGCGCGATGCGCAGGATCAGGCGGGTCTGTCGGCGGTCGCCGGGGTAGGGGACGCCGAGGTAGCGGCGCGCGAGCGTGTCGAGGTGCTCGTCGGCGCCGTCCGGGGTGACCTCGACGACGCGGCCGCGCACCGAGACGTAGCGGTCGGGCCGGCCGGGGTGGGCCACCGCGACCGAGACGCGGGGGTCGCGGCGCACGTTGTCGACCTCCTGCAGGCCCTCCACCGCGTTGATCACCACG
The DNA here is from genome assembly GCA_029266415.1 of Actinomycetospora sp. Classification (GTDB taxonomy): domain Bacteria; phylum Actinomycetota; class Actinomycetes; order Mycobacteriales; family Pseudonocardiaceae; genus Actinomycetospora. The sequence goes on from JAQSWW010000228.1 coordinate 1,364, forward strand.
TGTCTGCCGTCGGTGTCCACCCAGGTCTCGGTGGTCGCGGCCGACCCGTCCGGCCGCACCGTCGCCACGAACCCGCGGTTCGGCCCGCGCAGCAGCGAGACGACGTCGTCCGGGAGCCGCACGTCGGGCGGAGGCGCGATCGTCATGGGGTCTCGGACCTCCGGGGGCGGGCGGGTGGGCCCGACCACGGTAGGAGCGGCTCCCGCGCGGGTCGCCGGCGGGTCAGTGACCGGCCTCCGGCGCGTCAGCCCCGCTGCGCTGCGTGCCGCCCTCCTCCCCGAACGCGAGCACCGAGGCCGTGAAGGCGTGCAGGTGGTTGCGCGCCGCGACGGGGCCGATCTCGCCGGCGGCGAAGAACCCGGCGACGCCCTGCGGCGCGAGGCCCCGCTGCAGGGCGAGCACGTCGTGGTCGGCGTCGGGGAACATGGCCCGGCCGCGCCCGTTGCAGGAGAACAGCAAGGCCCCGGCCGTCCCGCCCTCGCCGCGGAAGCGCGTCATCAGCCAGTCGAGGTCGGCGTCGGCGCTCGTGGCGTCGCGCACCTGGAACCGCACCGTGCGCCCGACCTCGACGACGTCGCCGACCGTGATCGTGCCCTCCTCGGGGTCGGCGCCGACGACGCCGCGGATGAGGAAGTCACCCTGGCGGTGGTCGTCGGCGTACTCGTTCATCGCGACCCCGAGGTGCAGGCCCTGCGCCACCATCTGCTGCTCGGTCTCGTCGAGGTCGCGCAGGATCTGCTCGAGCTTGCGGTAGGCCGGCACCCCGGCGAGTCCCTGCAGGTGCGGACCGTCGGCGGCGGTCACCGTCATCGTCGGGCCCACGGGGCGGCAGCCCTGGCTGACCAGGGTGCGGACCCGGACGTCGCCGCCGATCGTCACGCCGACGACCCCGCGATCGTGCACGACGCCGTCGAGGAACAACCGCGCCGCCCCGGGGCCGCCGGGTCCGGACGCGAGCCCGCCGACCAGGGGCAGGCCGCGCAGCACGTCGCCGGACTGCTCGACGAAGCCCTGGATGGGGAAGGTGTAGGGGTCGGCGAGCAGGAGGGCGACCGCGTCGTCCTCGCCCCGGTGCGGCATGCCCCCGACGACCATGCCGGTTTCGGTGCGCGTCGCGTCGAGGCGGAACGGGGTCAGCGTCGCGTCGGGCAGCGCGGCCGCCCACACCGCGACCGCCGGGCGCGCCTCGACGCCGCGCCCGTCGCCGATCACGCCGCCGGCGCTGCAGCCGACGGCCACCCGCGCGCCGGCCACCTCCATCGCGCGAGCGCCCGCACGCCCGGCCTCGTCGGGGTCGGGATGGCAGACGAACACGGCGAGCAGGTCGGGTCGGCGCCCGCCCAACGGAGCGGTGGCCTGCGCGACGGCGTTCTCGGCGGCGGCCAGGAGGTCGGCGTCCTGGGCCAGTCCGTCCCCGAAGTCCGGCATCGCCTCAGGATAGGGCCGCCGCGAGCCCGCCGACCCCTCGTGGCCGTCGCGTAGGATCGGTGCGCTCCCATCCCCGACCCTCGAGGTTTCGTGACCGTCACCGATCGCGCGCGCCGTCTCGCCGAGACCGCTGCGCTCGCCGCCGCCGACAAGCTCGCCCGTGACGTGGTCGCGATCGACGTGTCCGAGCGCCTCCCGCTCACCGACTGCTTCGTCATCGCCTCGGCGCCCAACGAGCGCCAGGTGCAGGCCGTCGTGGACAGCGTCGAGGAGAAGCTGCGCGAGCTCGACGCCAAGCCGGTGCGCCGCGAGGGCACCCAGGAGGCGCGGTGGGTGCTGCTGGACTTCGCCGACATCGTCGTGCACGTCCTGCACACCGAGGAGCGCGAGTACTACGGGCTCGAGCGCCTGTGGAAGGACTGCCCGTCGGTGCCGCTGCCCGCCGAGGTGTACGGCCCGGCGCAGGCGTCCGAGGCCCGCGACGGAAGTTCCGCCGGGGAGTGAGCCTGCAGCGCCTCGTCCTGGCCCGCCACGGACGGACGACCTGGAACGCCGAGAGCCGCATGCAGGGGCGCCTCGACCCCGACCTCGACGACAGCGGCCGCGCCCAGGCCCTCGCCGCCGCCCCGCTGCTCGCCGCCTACGAGCCGGTGCTGCTCGTCGCGTCCGACCAGGTCCGGGCGTGGCGCACCGCGGAGGCCGTGGCCAAGGAGGCCGCGCTCGTCCCGCGCCCGGAACCGCGGCTGCGCGAGACGTCGGTGGGCGAGTGGGAGGGCCTGACCGGCGGCGAGGTCGAGGCCGGCTGGCCCGGCGGGCTGGAGGCGTGGCGCACCGACCCGGCGTGGGCGCCGCCGGGCGGGGAGTCCCGCGTCGACGTCGCGCGGCGCGCGGTCCCCGTGGTCGACGACCTGGTCGGAGAACTGGCCGGCACCGAGGAGCCGCACACCGCGATGCTGGTCGCGCACGGCGGCACGATCATCGCCCTGACCGCGTCGATGCTCGGCTGGCCCACCTCGGCGTGGCCGTCGCTGCAGCCGCTGGGCAACTGCGCGTGGGCGATCCTCGAGCACCGCGTCGACCGGTGGCGGCTGCGGGCCTGGGGCCTGCGGGCGTGAGTCCCGGCCCGGTCCTCGTCGTCGTCGCCGACTCGCTGGCGTTCCACGGGCCGGACCGCGCCGAACCGGCCGACGAGCCGCGCCTGTGGCCGCACGTGGCCGCCCGCGCGGTGGGCGGACGCGCGGAGCTGCACGCCGGCCTCGGCTGGACCGCGCGGCACGCGTGGCGGGCGATGGTCGGCGACCCGCGGATCTGGGCGTCGCTGCGCCGTGCCGACGCGGTGGTGCTCGGTGTCGGCGGGATGGACACGCTGCCCTCGCCCGTGCCGACCGCCCTGCGCGAGCTGATCCCCGCGGTGCGCCCGACGGCGCTACGGCGGGCGCTGCGCGACGGCCACGCGTGGCTGACGCCCCGGGCCGCGCGGGTGCTGGGCGCCGCGGGGCCGGTGGCGCTGCCGCCCGGGGAGACGGTGCGGCACCTCGAGCGGCTGCGGGTCGCGGTGACGACGCTGATCCCGGGGCTGCCGGTGGTGGGCATGCTGCCCGCCGTGCACCGCGCGCCGTTCTACGCCGGCGTGCACGCCGGGCGCGAGCGCCACGTCGCGGCCATGAGGGCCTGGGCGGACGCGCACGACGTCCCGCTGGTCGACCCGGCGCCGCTCGTCGCCGACCACGTCCTCGGCGGTCACGGCAACCCCGACGGCCTGCACTGGGGCTGGGCGGGCCACGCCGCCGTGGGCGAGGCCGTGGGCGGCGCGGTCGCCGACGCGCTGCACCGGCGTTGCCCCCACGGGGGCTGACGCGCGACCCTGACCTGCGGGAGGTGGCCCGCATGGCGACCGTGGTGCACCGGCTGGACGTCGACGCCGCCCCGGAGACCGTGTTCGACCACGTCGTCGACCTGCGCACCGAGCCCGTGTGGAACCCGGCCGCCCACCGCGTCGACCTGCTGACCGGCGACCCCGTCGCCGTCGGCTCGCGGTTCCGGGGCACGTGGCGCGGGCTGGGGAGCGCGGACGCCGAGGTGGTCGCGTTCGACCGCCCGCGGCACTGGCGCACCCGCCTGCACTTCCGCGGCCTGGAGGTCGACCTCGTCGGCGACGTGGTGCCCCGGGACGGCCACAGCCACCTCACGCTCACCCTGGACGTCGCGGCCCGCGGGGTCCTGCGCCCGCTGCTGCCAGTGCTCGCGCTGGGGCTGCGGGTCGCGGGACTTGCCACCATGCGCCGACTCGGGCGACTCCTCACGATGCCCGGCGTCTGACCGGACGAGGCGCCCTCGGCCGCTCGGAGCCTCCTCGTCGCGGGCGTCGCCGGCGGCTGTCCCCACCCCGCGCGGTTGTCCCCAGGAGCGACGTCCGTGCTGTCCGGGCGGGCGCGGGCGTTCCTAGCGTCCCGCGCATGCTCCGCGCCCCCTCGGTCGACGACGGTGCCCGCGTCCGCCTCCGGTCCCTGGGCGGGGCGCGACGGGATCCGGAACCGGCGCCGTCGCCGGACGCCGAGTGGGGCGGGCCGGAGGAGGTGGAGCTCGACCCGGCGCTCGACCCGGCGCCGGAGCCGGGGGACGGCGCGCGGGTCGGCTGGCCGGACGCGCCGCCCGGCACGCCGGCGGCGCGGCTGCGGATGCCGGCGCGCGAGCCCGTGCGGCGTGCGCGGGATCGCGACGCCTGGTGGGACGACGAGGACGACGAGGACGACGAGCCGTCGCCACGTGCCCGCGGCAGCGCGTGGGACCCGCCCGAGCGCGGCACGCGGGTGCGCCGGTGGGCGGAGCGGTGGCTGCCCGCGTCGTGGGCGGGCGCGCGGTGGGACCCGGGTCGCACCGGCGCGCTCGCGCTCGCGGCGGTCGCCGCCGTCGCGGCCGTGGTCGCCGCGGTCGGGGTGTGGGCCGACCGCCCGGTGCCCGAG
>JAQSWW010000053.1 GCA_029266415.1 Actinomycetospora sp.
GTTCGAGGTCGGGCGCGAGCGACTCGGCAGCGGCGGGGTCGTCCGCGACCCCGAGCTGCGCGCGGCGGCCGTCCTCGGCGTGGTCGCGGCCGCCCGCGCGCGCGGGCTGGCGCTGCGCGACGTCGTCGCGAGCCCGCTGCCGGGGCCGTCGGGCAACGTGGAGTACTTCTGCTGGCTGCGCCGCGCGGACGGCGCCAGCACCGACGACGAGGCGCTCGTGCGGCGGGCCGTGGAACGGGGACCGGCGTGAGTGACGACAGGGGCTCGGTGACCGGGCTCGGCGCCGACGCACGGGGCAACGGGGCCGCCGGACCGCCGCCGGGGGAGCACAGCGTGGACTCGGTCGAGACGCACCCGGCCGCCGACCGGCCGGTCGGCGACGGCACGACGCGCGACGCCCTGCTCGTGGTGCACACGGGTCGCGCGGCCCCCCGGCGGGTGGCGGCCCAGGCGGCGCGGCGCCTCGCCGAGGCGGGGTTCGCGCTGCGGGTGCTGCCCGACGAGTACTCCACCGACGAGGGGCTGTTCGACGAGCTGCCCCCGGAGCTGTGCCCGCAGACGGTGGACGCCGGCTCGGACGCCGCGCTCGGCATGGAGATCGTGATGGTGCTCGGGGGCGACGGGACCCTGCTGCGCGCCGCCGAGCTCGCCCGCCACGCCCGGGTGCCGATGCTCGGGATCAACCTCGGCCGCGTCGGGTTCCTCGCCGAGGCCGACATCGACGACCTCGACGAGGTCCTCGACGCGGTGGTCAACAAGACCTACCGGGTCGAGGAGCGGATGACCGTCGACGTCTTCGCGCACCAGAACGGCACCGAGCTGGGCCACACGTGGGCACTCAACGAGGCGATCGTCGAGAAGATGAACTGGGCGCGGCTGCTCGACATCGTGCTCGAGGTCGACGGCCGACCGGTGTCGGAGTTCGCGTGCGACGGCGTGCTGTGCGCGACGCCGACCGGGTCGACGGCCTACGCGTTCTCCGCCGGCGGGCCGGTGGTGTGGCCCGAGGTGCAGGCGATGCTGCTGGTGCCGAGCAACGCCCACGCGCTCTTCGCCCGCCCCCTGGTGATCTCGCCGGAGTCGCGGGTGGCGCTCGAGGTGTCCGACAGCGGTGACGCCGGCGTGCTGGTGTGCGACGGGCGCCGGACCATCGAGCTGCCGCCGGGCTCGCGGGTGGAGGTGGTGCGCGGGCGCAACCCCGTGCTGCTCGCGCGGCTGCGCGTCCAGCCGTTCACCGACCGGCTGGTGCGCAAGTTCGGGCTGCCGGTGCAGGGGTGGCGCGGCCGCCGGCGGTGATCGTCCCGCCGGCCGCGTCCCGGCGACCGTTCGACCACCTGTTCGAACCGGGTCGGCGTGTTCGCCCCCGGGGTGTCGGGGGGCGTGGTTATCGTGAGGCCCGTGCTCAGCGAGCTGAGGATCCAGGGCCTCGGAGTCATCGAGGACGCGACCCTCGACCTGCACCCGGGACTCACCGTGGTCACCGGGGAGACCGGCGCGGGCAAGACGATGGTGGTCACGGGGCTGCACCTGCTCGGGGGCGGCCGCGCCGACTCCTCGCGGGTGCGCCGCGGCGCCGGGCGGGCCACCGTCGAGGGCCGGTTCCTGCTGCCCGGCACTCCCGACGCGGAGGACGCCGAGGGCGAGGAGCGCTCCGCGCTGCACCTGGCCGCCGACGCCGGCGCCGCGCTGGACGACGACGGCAGCCTCATCGCCGCGCGCACCGTCTCGGCCGACGGCCGATCGCGGGCGCACCTGGGCGGACGCTCGGTGCCGATGGCCGTGCTCGGCGACGTCACCGCCGCCGCGCTCGCGGTCCACGGCCAGCACGAGGCCCTGCGCCTGCTGCGCGCTTCCGAGCAGCGCGCGGTGCTCGACCGGTTCGCGGGCGCCGCGGTGGCCGAGCCCCTGGCCGCCTACCGGCGTACGCGCACGGCGTGGCGCCACGCCGTCGCCGAGCTGGCCCGCCGCCGCGACCAGGCGCGCGAGCTCACCCGCGAGGCGGACATGCTGCGCCACGGCCTCGGCGAGATCGAGGGCGTGGCCCCACAGCCGGGGGAGGACGCGGCCCTGGTGGCCGAGGCCCGCCGGCTGGCCGACGCCGACGACCTGCGGGCCGCGGCCACGGGCGCGCTCAGCGCGCTCGCGGGCCCGCCGGAGGGCACGGGCGAGGAGCCGGACGCGGTCGCCCTGCTCGGCGAGGCGCGCCGACGGCTCCAGGGCGGTGACGACCCGGTGCTCGCCGGCCTCGACCCGCGCCTGGCCGAGGCCGCGGCCCTGATCGGCGACGCCGCCGCCGAGCTCACCGACTACCTCGAGCGCCTCCAGGCCGACCCGCAGCGCCTCGAGCACGTGCTCGCACGCCAGGCCGAGCTCAAGAGCCTCACCCGCAAGTACGCCGCCGACGTCGACGGCGTGCTGGCCTGGGCCGACAGCGCGCGCGAGCGCCTGGCCGGCCTCGACACCTCCGACGCGGCCCTCGCCGCGCTGGCGGCGGAGGCCGAGGCGCTCGCGGGCGAGCTCGCCGGGCACGCCGCGGCGGTGTCGGCCGCGCGGCGCGAGGCCGCGGAGCGGTTCGGGGCGGCGGTGTCCGCCGAGCTCGACGGCCTCGCGATGGGCGCGGCGTCGGTGCAGCTCGCCGTGGGGGCGAAGGAGGCCGCGCCCGGGGCGGCGGACGCGCTGGACGTCGACGGCCGGCGTGTGGTGGCCGGCCCCGACGGCGTCGACGACGTCGAGCTGCTGCTCACCCCGCACGCGGGTGCCCCGGCGCTGGCGGTGCACAAGGGCGCCTCGGGCGGCGAGCTCTCGCGGGTGATGCTGGCCGTCGAGGTGGTCCTCGCCGGTGCCGACACCACGCCGACGCTGGTGTTCGACGAGGTCGACGCCGGGGTCGGCGGGCGCGCCGCGGTGGAGGTGGGGCGCCGGCTGGCGCGCCTCGCCGCGACGCACCAGGTCGTGGTCGTCACCCACCTCGCGCAGGTGGCGGCGTACGCCGACCGGCACCTCGTGGTCGACAAGGGCGGGCTGCAGGCGGTGGACGGGGGAGTCGGCACCGACGGGGTCACCCGCAGTGCGGTGCGTACGCTGGGCGACGACGAGCGGGTCGTCGAGCTCGCGCGGATGCTCGCGGGTACCGAGGAGACCGAGACCGGGCGCGCCCACGCCGAGGAGCTGCTCGGCGCGGCCGCCGCCGACCGGTCCGCGGGCGGTGGCACCGAGGGGCCCACACCGATCACCCGGGGTGCCGCCACGCGGCGTAGCGGATCCCGTCGAGGTCGCCGGGCCGGGTGACCGGACGCCGCCCGTCCGGCGCGTCGGCCCCGCCGCGCGCGCCCGTCCGGCGACGATCGGGACATGGGTCGTGGCACGGGTGCGGGGTGGGCGGGCATGAAGTGGCCACGAGGGCGCACGACGACGGAGGCGCCGGCCGGCGTCGTCGGCACGGCGCGCCTCGGGGGACGCTCGGGCGGAGCGGTGTCGCCGGAGCTGCTGCGCCGCGTCGGTCGCGGAGACATCGCGGTGATCGACCAGGTGGACCTCGACCGGTCCACCGCCCACGCGCTCGTCGACGCCGGCGTCGCCGGGGTCGTCAACGTCTCGCCGTCGATCTCGGGGCGCTACCCGAACCTCGGCCCCGAGATCCTCACCGACGCCGGGATCGCGCTGCTCGACGACGTCGGCGAGGGCGTGCTGCGCCGGGTGCGCGACGGCGCGGCGATCCGGCTGGACGACGGCGGGGTCTTCGTCGGCGACGAGGAGGTCGCCCGCGGGTTCTCGCAGACCGCCGAGACGGTCGCCGACCAGCTCGCGGAAGCCCGCTCGGGGCTGGCCGCTCAGCTGGAGGCGTTCTCGGCGAACACCACCGAGTTCATGCACCGCGAGCGGGCGATGCTGCTCGACGGCGTCGGGGTGCCGGGGCTGGAGACCGCGCTGCACGGCCGGACGGTGCTGGTCGTCGCGCCGGGGCACGACCGCGTGGCCGAGCTGCGGCGCCTGCGGCACTTCATCCGTGAGGAGCGGCCGGTGCTCGTGGGCGTCGGCAGCGGGGCCGTTGCGCTGCGCGAGGCCGGGCACACGCCGGCCGTGATCGTCGGGACCGCGCTGGAGATCGACCCGGAGCTCGCGCGCAAGGCCGTCGACGTCGTCATCCCCGCCGATCTCGACGGGCACATCACGGGCCTCGCGCGCCTGCAGGACGCGGGCGTCGACCCGTTCGGCTTCCCGTCGTCGGCGAACCCCGAGGACATGGCGCTGCTGCTGGCGCACCGCCACGGCGCGTCGCTGGTGGTGGCGTGCGGGTTCGACGCCACGCTCACCGGCTTCCTCGACCGCGGGCGCACGGGCAGCAACCCGTCCACCGTGCTCACGCGGCTGCGGCTGGGCCCGGCCCTGGTGGACGGCTCGGCCGTCGCCGCCCTGCACCGCCACCGCGTCACCAGCGGGGCCGTGCTGCTCCTGCTGCTGGCCGTGGTCGCGGTCGGCGCGGCGGCGCTGCTGGCCAGCGGGGCCGCCGAGGCGATCGTGCTGCTCGTGCGCGAGGGCTGGGCCGCCGCCGTGGCCGCCGTGCAGGGGGTGGGGACCTGATGTCGCTGCGCTACCACGTGGTGTCGATCGCGGCGGTCCTGCTCGCGCTGGCCCTGGGGGTCGTCCTCGGGGCGTCGGCGCTGTCCGGGCGCGTGCTCGGGGCTCTGACCTCCGACCGTGACCAGCTCGCCGGACAGGTCGTGGCGCTGCGCGGCGAGCGCGACGCCGCCGACGCCCGCCTGCGGGCCACCGAGGGGCTCGTCGCCGCGGGCGGGCCGTCCACCGTCGCCGGCGTCCTCCCCGGACGCGGCGTCGCCGTGCTCGCCGCGCCGGACGCCGATCCCGCCGACGTCGACGCGGTCGCGGGCCTCGTCGAGTCCGGCGGCGGACGGGTCACCAGCCGGCTGGCCCTCACCGACGCCGCCCTGGCGCCCGACCAGGCCGAGGCGCTGCGGGCGCTCGTGCCGCGCCTGCTGCCCGCCGGCGCGCAGCTGCCGACCACCACCGACACCGGGTCGCTCACGGGCTCGCTGCTCGGGTCGCTGCTCGTCGCCCGTCCCGGCGATGCGGAGGAGCAGGCCACCGGCCCGGAGGCGACGACGGCCTTGCGCGCGCTGGCGGACGGCGGCTTCCTGCGGGTGCCCGACGCCCTCGACCCGGCGCCCGCCGAGGTCGCGCTCGTCGTCACCGGGGGGCGCGCCGACCCCGCGCGCGACGCCACGCTCGCCCGCCTCGCCGGCGAGGTGGACCGCGTCGGCGCCGGCGCGGTGGTCGCGGGCCGCACGGGCTCGGGCGCGGTGTCCGCCGTGCGCGCCGACCCGGCCCTGCGCAGCGGCCTGTCCACCGTGGACGCCCTCGAGGGGCCCGCGTCGCGGGTCGCGACCGTGCTGGCCCTGCGCGAGCAGGCCGACGGGCGCGCCGGCACCTACGGACCACTGGCGGGGACGTTCACGCCGCAGCCCGCCGCCGGCTGACGGGACCCCCGACGAGACCGCTGACCCGCCCGGGCGCGAGGGCGACACGGTGTTACCGTGAAGCCCCGTGGATCGCGGAGAGTCCGACCGCTACATCGCCCGAACGGCCCTCTCGATCGAGCCGGGGGTCTGATGCATCCGGCACGCACCACCAAGCACGTCTTCGTCACCGGCGGCGTCGCCTCCTCACTGGGCAAGGGGCTGACCGCGTCGAGCCTGGGCCAGCTGCTCACCGCGCGCGGGCTGCGCGTGACGATGCAGAAGCTGGACCCGTACCTCAACGTCGACCCCGGGACGATGAACCCGTTCCAGCACGGTGAGGTCTTCGTGACCGAGGACGGGGCCGAGACCGACCTCGACATCGGGCACTACGAGCGCTTCCTCGACCGCGACCTCTCGGCCCGGGCGAACGTCACCACCGGCCAGGTGTACTCGACGGTGATCGCCAAGGAGCGCCGCGGCGAGTACCTCGGCGACACGGTGCAGGTCATCCCGCACATCACCGACGAGATCAAGGCGCGGGTGCTGGCGATGCGCACGGGCACCGGGGACGACCCGGCGCCCGACGTCGTCGTCACCGAGGTCGGCGGCACGGTCGGCGACATCGAGTCGCTGCCTTTCCTCGAGGCCGCGCGGCAGCTGCGCCACGAGGTCGGCCGCGACAACTGCTTCTTCCTGCACGTCTCGCTGGTGCCGTTCCTCGCGCCGTCCGGGGAGCTGAAGACCAAGCCGACGCAGCACTCGGTGGCCGCGCTGCGCAACATCGGCATCCAGCCCGACGGGCTGGTGCTGCGCGCCGACCGGGACATCCCCGAGGACATGACGCGCAAGATCAGCCTGATGTGCGACGTCGAGGAGGACGGCGTCGTCGCCTGCCCCGACGCCCGCTCGATCTACGACATCCCCAAGGTGCTGCACGGCGAGGGCCTCGACGCCTACGTGGTGCGCCGGCTGGGCCTGCCGTTCCGCGACGTCGACTGGACGGTGTGGGGCGACCTGCTCGACCGCGTCCACCACCCGAAGGAGACCGTCGAGGTCGCGATCGTCGGCAAGTACGTCGACCTCCCCGACGCCTACCTCTCGGTCACCGAGGCGCTGCGCGCCGGCGGGTTCGCGCACCGGGCCCGCGTCGCGGTGCGCTGGGTCCCCTCCGACGAGTGCGAGACGCCGGCGGGCGCGGCGGCGGCGCTCAAGGGCGTCGACGGGGTGCTGGTGCCCGGCGGCTTCGGCATCCGCGGCATCGAGGGCAAGGTCGGGGCCCTGGCGCACGCCCACCGCTACGGCATCCCGGCTCTCGGGCTGTGCCTGGGGCTGCAGTGCATGGTCATCCACGCCGCCCGCACCATGGCCGGGCTGGAGGGCGCCAACTCCGCCGAGTTCGACGAGACCACCCCGCACCCGGTGATCTCGACGATGGCCGACCAGCACGACGTCGTCGCCGGCGAGCGGGACATGGGCGGCACGATGCGCCTGGGCTCGTGGCCGGCGGTGCTCGCGCCCGAGACGATCACGCGCGCGGCCTACGGCACCGGCCGGGTCACCGAGCGGCACCGGCACCGCTACGAGGTCAACAACGCCTACCGCGATCGGCTGGCCGAGGCCGGTCTCGTGTTCTCGGGGACCTCGCCGGACGGGACGCTCGTCGAGTTCGTCGAGCTGCGCCGCGACGAGCACCCCTTCTTCGTCGGCACCCAGGCCCACCCGGAGCTCAAGAGCCGGCCCACCCGCGCGCACCCGCTGTTCCGGGCGTTCGTCGCGGCGTCGCTGCGGCACCTGACGTCCGGGCGCCTGGACCTCGACGACACGCCGGACGTGCCGGACGGCGCCGAGACCGACGGGGGCACTGCGCGCGTCGACGGCGTCGACATCCCGGCCGCCGAGCCGGTGTCCTCGTGACCGCCCCGCGCACGCCGGACAGCCTCGCCGACCCCCACGGGGGACAGTCGCCGCACACCTTCATCGTCGAGGACTCCGAGATCCTCTACGACGGGCCGATCTTCGCGCTGCGGCGCGACCGCGTGCGCATGCCGGGCGGGCGCGTCGCGGGCCGCGAGAAGGTCGAGCACTTGGGCGCGGTGGCGGTCGCCGCCCTCGACGAGGACGACCGGATGGTGATGATCTACCAGTACCGGCCGGCCCTCGGCCGGCGCATCTGGGAGATGCCGGCCGGGCTGCTCGACGACCCCTCCGAGGAGCCCGTGCTCGCGGCACGGCGCGAGCTGGTCGAGGAGGTCGGGATCGAGGCCGACGAGTGGTCGACGCTGGTCGACATCGTCGGGTGCCCGGGCTTCGCCGACGAGTCGGTGCGCGTGTTCCTGGCCCGCGGCCTGCGGGCGGTGGACCGCCCTGCCGCCGGCGACGACGAGGAGGCGGACCTCGTGATCCGCCGGGTGCCGCTCGACGACCTCGTCGCCGGCGCGATGGCCGGCGCTCTGGTCAACGGGCCGTGCGTGGCCGGGGTGTTCGCCGCGGCGGCGGTGCGCGACGGGAAGTACACGCCGCGGCCCGTCGACGCGCCGTGGGACCACAAGCCGGGCGAGTTCGCCGCGCGCCGCGCCGCTCGGCACTGAGCCCGCGCACGACGCAGGGCCGGCACGCCCAGAGAGGGCGTGCCGGCCGTGACGGTCGGTGGCTCAGGCGGGGACGGTCTCCCGGCGGGTCCGGACCGGCCGGGACGTGGTCCCGCGCAGGAGCCGCAGGCCGAGGGCGCCCATCGCGGCGACGAGGACCAGGTCGGTGGCGACCGCGACCGGCAGCAGGCTGAAGATCCGCCCGACCGGGAAGAGCAGCGCGCCCAGGGCGAACGCCGCGGCCACGGGGCGGGAGGCCCGCCCGGTGACCCCCAGCAGCACCGCGAGCGCGACCATCGACGGCGGGAACAGCAGCCCGGGGCCCCGCAGGGCCAGGGCCCCGATCAGGTTCACCTCGTCGAGCCCGGGGGTCCCGAACAGGCCGGCCTGGACGCCGTCGACACCGAAGGCGACACCGCCCGCGGTACCGGCGAGGCACAGGACGGTGAGGGCGGCCGCGGCCCGCGGTGCGGCCGGCTCGGCCCACCGGACGAGGCCCACCACCGCGACCGCGAACGCGATCATCGCGGGGATCTGGAGGAGCCCGCCGACCGCGCCGACGCCGTGACCTTCTCCGAGGGTGCCGTAGGCGACGGTGCTGGTGAGCAGGAGGACGGGGGCGAGGATCGTGGCGGAGGCGCTCACGCGCTCGAGGGGTGTCGTGGTCATGGCGATCAGTCCACCGGCCGCGCGCCCCCGGGCCGTCATCCGTCGTGGTGATCCGGGGTGACTGGGGTGATGACCCGCGGGTGACCCGTCAGATGAGGTGGTGCCGCCGGGCGAGGGCGACCGCCTCGCCGCGCGAGCCCGCGCCGAGCTTGGTCAGCACGTGCCGGACGTGGGTCTTGATGGTGTTCTCGCTGACCACCAGGCGCGCGGCGACGGCGCGGTTGGAGGCGCCGTCGGCGAGCAGGCGCAGCACCTCCACCTCGCGCCCGGAGAGCACCTCGGCCCCGCCCGGCACCGGGACGGGGCTCGGTCCGGCCGGGCCGTCGAGGGCGGCGAGGGCCGCGTCGACGGTGCGGCCGCCGACCTCCTCCAGCAGCGGCCGCACCTCGTCACCGGCCAGCGTGAGCAGGCCGGGCATCCGCCACCGCCGGGCGGTCTCCACGACCTCCCGGGTCGCCGCGACCGCCTCGGCGCGACGGCCGGCCGCGGCCAGCACCAGAGCCCGGTCGAGGGACGAGGGGGCGAGGAACGGCGCGAGCACCACCGGGCCACCCCGCTCCAGGTGCGCCGCCGCCCCGGCCGGGTCGCCGGCGCCCAGGGCCGCCTGGGCCCGGACGGCGACGGCCGCGACGGCGGCGAGCGGGTGGCCGGTCGACGTGCTCCGCGCCAGCCCGTCCAGCTCGGCGGTCCGCCCCTGGCGGCGCAGGACCCGGGCGAGGAGCGCGTGGCGCACGGGGACGAGCTCGCGGTCCAGGTCGGTGGCGATCGCGGTGTCGAGGCGGCAGCGGGTCTCCGCGAGGGCGAGGTCGCCGCGCGCGAAGGCGACGGCCGCCCGGACCCAGTCGAGGGTGGCACGCAGGTACGGCAGGCCGCCCAGGCGCTCGGGCAGGTCGGCGGCCTCGGTCACGGCGGCGACGGCCTCGTCCCACCGCACGGTGAGCAGCCCGAGGTACGCCCGCTGCACCTGCGTGCCCAGGCGGATCAGCGGCGACGGGTGCGGGTGCGCCTCGGTGCGCGCCAGGTGCTCGGCCACGAGGTCGGCACCGCCCTCGTGGCCGATCAGCAGGGGACCCAGGTGCCGGGCCAGGACCTCGAGGACGCCGTCGTCCCCCGACGACGCCGCCAGCGCGACGGCGGTCCGGGTGCGCGCGGCGCACGCCTCGCGGTCCCCGGTGTGGGCCGCGGCGTAGGCCCGCGAGAGGTGGTGCTCGACGCGGGCGGTGGGGGAGAGCTCGGCGAAGACCGGTCCGTCCTCGAGCGCGGCGAGGATCGGCACGAGGCGGGCGTGGTCGGCGGTCGCGACGTGCAGCGCCCGGGCCGCGAGCCACTGCGTCACCCGCTCGACGGGTCCGGCGGCGGGTCCGGCGGCGGTGGCGCCCGCCAGCGCCGGCTCGAGCAGGGCCGTCGCCTCCGCCAGCCGTCCACGCTGCACCGCGGCGAAGCCCGCCAGGACCCCCAGGCGGGGCCGGGCCATGACCTCGGCCGGTGGCAGGCGGCGGATCCAGGTCTCGAGGTGGTGGAGCTCGGCCGGCCGGGGGAAGTCGGCGCCGGCGAGGGCGAGGACCGCGTCGGCCGCCTCGGCCCCGGCGCCGGCGGCCAGCAGGTGCTCCACCCGCGCGGCCGGGTCGGCGACGGCGGCCGCGGCGGCCCGGTGCAGCGCGGGCACGCGCGCGGGGTCCTCGACGGCCAGCCGGCGGCGCAGGGCCGCGGCCAGCAGGTCGTGGTAGCGCAGGACCGGGGGCCCGAGGTCGCCCTCACCCCGGTCGGCGACCAGCACGAGCGGGCCGAGCCGGCCGCGCGCGGTGGCGAGCAGGGCGGGCGCGTCGTCGCGCCCGGTGACCGCGGCGCACACCCCGGGGTCGAGGACGTCGAGCACGGCGGTGTCGAGCAGGAAGCGGCGCAGCTCGGGCGTCTCCGCGCCGAGGACCTCGGCGTCGACGTAGTCGTCGAGCGCGTCCGGCGCGGTGCCGAGCAGACGCACGCCCGTCGTCCATCCGCGGGCCGCCTCCACCACCGCGAGCACCCGCTCGCGGGGCAGGTCCAGGCCGAGCCGGTCGTTGAGCAGGACCGCGGCGCGCTCGGGGGAGATCCTGAGGTCGGCGTCGTGCACCTCGTGGACCTGCCCCCGGGCCCGCAGGCGCGGCATCGGCAGCGGCGGGTCCCGGCGAGCCGTGACCAGCAGGTGCAGGGCCGGCGGGAGGTTGGCGACGAGGTAGTCGAGGACCGCGGCCACACCCGGCGCGCCGACGGTGTGGAGGTCGTCGAGCACGAGCAGCAGCGGTGGCGGGTCGGCGACGACCAGGTCGTTGACCAGGACCCCGACCGCACGCCGGGGGTCCGCCGCGGCGGGCAGTCCGGTGTCGAGCAGCTGGCGCGAGCCGGGGCAGCCGCCGTCGACGAGCGGGTCGAGGGCCCGGACCAGGAGCTCGACGACGCTCGCCGGGTCGTCGTCGAGCTCGTCGAACCGGAGCCACCCCGCACGGCGAGCACCGTGCTCGACCACGGCCGAGGCCAGCGTGCTCTTCCCCGCGCCCGCGGCCGCCACGACCACCGTCACGGGGACCTCCCCGACGGCGCGGGTGGTCCGCGCGAGCAGGTCCGCGTCCAGCACCGTGTCCTCGGACGGCGGTGGGCGGAAGAGCTTCGTGCGCGGCACCCAGTCCCACCGCGGCGCCCGGACGAGGGGGATGACGTCGGCGAGATCGTCGGGACGCGGCGTCGTGCCCATCGCGGCATCGTGCCAGCGCGCGGCGACAGGCGGGCCGGAGATCGACGAGGGGCCCCGCGGCGGGGCTAGAGTCCCCTCCGGCGAGGGAGGTGCGGGCATGCGGGTCGGCGTTCCGCGCGAGGTCAAGGATCACGAGGACCGGGTGGCGCTGACCGCCATCGGCGTCACCGAGCTGGTGCGCCGGGGGCACGAGGTGCTGGTGGAGACGGGCGCAGGCGTCGGGTCGGTGATCTCCGACGACGCCTTCCGCGACGCCGGCGCGTCGATCGTCGACTCCGCCGACGAGGTGTGGGGCGCGTCCGACCTGCTGCTCAAGGTCAAGGAGCCGGTGCCCGAGGAGTATCACCGGCTGCGCCGCGGGCAGGTGCTGTTCACGTACCTGCACCTCGCGGCGTCGAAGGAGTGCACGACGGCGCTGCTCGACGCCGGCGCCACGGCCGTCGCCTACGAGACCGTGCAGACCGTCGACGGCGCGCTGCCGCTGCTGGCGCCGATGAGCGAGATCGCCGGGCGCATGGCGCCGCAGGTCGGGGCGCACCACCTGGAGAACGCGCAGGGCGGGCGCGGCGTGCTGCTCGGCGGCGTGCCGGGCGTGCGTCCCGGACGGGTCGCGGTGATCGGGGCCGGGACCTCGGGGATGGCCGCGACGACGATCGCGGTGGGGCTGCGCGCGTCGGTGGAGGTGCTCGACGTCGACGTGCGCGCGCTGCGCCGGGTCGACGAGGTGTTCTCCGGCGGCGTGCGCACGGTGCTCTCGAGCGCCCCGGAGATCGAGCGCGCGTGCCGGGAGGCCGACCTCGTCATCGGGGCGGTGCTCGTGCCGGGCGCGCGGGCACCGGTGCTGGTGTCGACCGAGCTGGTCGCCGAGATGCGCAGCGGCTCGGTGCTGGTCGACCTGGCCGTCGACCAGGGCGGCTGCTTCGCCGACACGCACCCGACCACCCACGCGGACCCGACCTACCGCGTACACGACTCGGTGTTCTACTGCGTCGCCAACGTCCCCGGCGCCGTGCCGACCACGTCGACGCGGGCGCTGACCGGCGTCACGCTGCCCTACGTGCTGGCCCTGGCCGACAAGGGCCTGGGGGCCGCGGCGGCGGCGGACCCGGCGCTCGCGAAGGGCGTCAACGTCGTCGACGGGGAGCTGGTCACCGACGCGGTCGGCGAGGCGCACGGGATCCCGGTGCGGGCGCTGTCGGAGGTGCTGCCCGAGGTGCTGCCCGAGGTCGCGGGGTGACGACCCCGGCCTCGGCCGTCCGTCTCTACCTCGACCACCTGCTCGTCGAGCGGGGCACGGCGGAGAACACGCTGGCGTCCTACCGGCGGGACCTGACGCGCTACCTCGAGCACCTCGAGGCGGCCGGGGTCACCGACCTCGCCGAGGTCACCGAGCGCCATGTCGGCGACTTCCTCGTGGGCCTGCGCACCGGGGCCGGGGGGCGGGCGCCGCTGGCCACGGCGTCGGCGACCCGCGCGGTGGTGGCGGTGCGCGGGCTGCACCGGTTCGCGCTGGCCGAGGGGATCGTCGCGGTGGACGTGGCGCGCGAGGTGCACCCGCCCTCGCCGCCGCGCCGGCTGCCGAAGGCGCTCGACGTCGCGACCGTCGACCGGCTGCTCACGGCCCGGGGCGGCGACGCCGACGACCTGGGCGGGATCCGCGACCGCGCGCTGCTCGAGCTGCTGTACTCCACCGGCGCACGGATCTCCGAGGCCGTCGGGCTGGACGTCGACGACGTCGACGCCACGGAGCGCTCGGTGCGCCTCGCGGGCAAGGGCGGCAAGGAGCGGATCGTGCCGATCGGGCGCCCGGCGCTGGCCGCGCTCGACGCCTACCGGGTGCGCGCGCGCCCGGGGCTGGCGGCGCGGGGGCGGGGGACGCCGGCGCTGTTCCTCAACGCGCGCGGGGCCCGGCTGTCGCGGCAGAGCGCGTGGGCGTCGCTGCGGGCGGCCGCCGACCTCGCGGGGGTCGCCGGCGACGTCTCGCCGCACACCCTGCGCCACTCGTTCGCCACCCACCTGCTCGACGGCGGCGCCGACCTGCGCGTCGTGCAGGAGCTGCTGGGCCACGCCTCGGTGACCACGACGCAGATCTACACCCAGGTCACCGTCGACACCCTGCGCGAGGTCTTCGCGATGGCCCACCCCCGCGCCCGTATGTGAGCGATCTCTGGGCCTACAGGCCCAGAGATCGCTCACATGTGCAGGGGTTCGAGGCGGAGCGGGAGGCCGTCGGCGGGGACGGGCAGCGAGGTGTTGTCCCAGCGCGGCTCGTAGCCGGGCGCCACGGTGATCCTGTGGTGGCGCAGCAGCTCGTGGAGGATCGCGGTCACCTCCAGCGACCCGAACAGCATGCCCAGGCACTTGTGCACGCCGCCGCCGAAGGGGATCCACGCGTCGCGGTGGGCGCGGTCCTCGCGGCGCGGCTCCGCGAAGCGCTCGGGGTCGAAGGTGTCGGGGTCGGTCCAGATCGCCGGGTCGTGGTGGTTCACCGCGCCCGCGACCATGACGAGCTGCCCGGCGGGCAGGTGGTGACCCAGGAGCGCGGTGTCACGGACCGTCCGGCGCATCACGACCGGCACGGGCGCGGCGAGGCGCAGCGACTCCTTCATCACCAGGTCCAGCGTGCGCAGCGACTGCAGCGCCGCCGCGTCCGGCGGGGCGTCGCCGAGGGCGAGCGACTCCTCGCGGGCGCGCTCCTGCCACTCCGGGTTCGCCGCCAGGTAGTGCGCGGCCGCCGCGCTGGTGATCGTCGACGTGTCGTGCGCGGCCATCATCAGGAAGATCATGTGGTTGACGACGTCGGCGTCCGAGAACGCCTCGCCCTCGGGGGTGCGGGCCCGGCAGAGCGCGGAGAACAGGTCGTCGCCGTCGCCCGCCCGCTTGGCCGGCAGCGCCGCGGTGAAGTACCGCTCGAGCAGGGCGCGCCCGCGCAGCCCCGCGCGGTAGCGGGTGCCGGGCAGGTCGCGCCGCACGATGGCGCTGGCCGCCTGCACGCACGCCATGAAGGCGTCGTTGACCGCCTCGGCCTCCGGCCCGGACCGCCCGTCCATGAACACCCGGGTGGCGACGTCGAGGGTCAGTCGCTTGAGCATCGGATGGATCCGCACCTGGCGGCCCGTCGGCCACGCCGGGATCGTCTCGCGCAGGACGGGGACGGTGCGGTCGACGTAGCCGCGGACCCGGTCGGCGGTGAACGCCTCCTGCATGACGCGGCGGTGCACGCGGTGGTCGTCGCCGTCGAGCAGCATCAGCCCGCGGTGGAAGAAGTCGTCGACGAGGAAGCGCCACCCGTCCTGGGAGTAGGCCTTCTCCGGGTTGGTGAGCACCGCGTGGGTGGCGTCGGGGCCGGCGGCGATGACCACGTGCTCGCCCACGAACCCGCACCACGACACCGGACCGAGCGCCGCGTGCCGGGCGCGGGTGAAGGCGTGGCCGTAGCGGATGTAGGACAGCGTGTGCCCCAGGACCGGCGGCCCCGCGTCGCCCGGCACCGGGAGCAGACCGCTGCCCGCGGGCGGCTCGGCCAGCGGCCGGACCCGGCGCGGGCGCGTCCGCTCGAGCAGCCGGCGGTCGACGGTCCGCGGCATGGGTGTGAGCACGACGGACGACAGGCGCTCGCCCGTCACGGTGCGGACAGCGGACACGGCCACCTCCGGAGTCGGTACTCCGGACCGTAGACACAGATCGCGTCTGTGTCCACGAAGGAGACGCGGACGGAGGACGCGTCCAGCGTTCCGCTACCCTCGACGCCGTGCCCGCCTCGCCGCCCCGATCGTTCACCGACCGCGCCCGCGGCCTCGTCCGCGACGAGGCCCTGGAGCGCGCGGCCGAGCTGCTCGTGGCCGGGGGCTGGCGCGGGCTGCGGCTGCAGGACGTCGCCGACGGCATCGGCGTGAGCCGGCAGACGCTCTACAACGAGTTCACGAGCAAGCAGGGCCTGGCCGCGGCGCTGGTGCTGCGGCGGACCGAGGAGTTCCTGGCCGGGCTCGACGCGGCGCTCGAGGGCGAGGACGACCTGTACCGGGCGTGGAGGGAGGCGGTGCGCACGACCCTGGACACCGTGGCCCGCGACCCGCTCCTGCGGGTGCTGCTCACCGGCCAGGGCGCCGCGGACCTGCTGCCCCTGCTGACCACGGAGGCCGAGCCGCTGGTGGTCGCCGCCCGCGACCGGGGCGCGGCGTTCGTGGCGCGCCGGCGCCCGGAGCTCGACGCGGCCACCGGTAGCGCGGCGGCCGAGATCGCGGCGCGGCTGACGATCAGCCACGTGGTGCTGCCCCTGCACCCGCCCGACGAGGTCGCCGACCAGATCGCGACGACGGTCGTGCGTTTCCTCGCCGGCGCATGTGAGTGATCTTCCCGGCGATAGCCGGGAAGATCACTCACATACGAGCGGGAGCCCGGCCCACGATCGCGACGGCGACGGCGCCCAGAGCGGCCACGAGGGCGAAGACGTAGAAGCCCCAGGGGTAGGCGATGCCGGCCTGGAGCAGGGCGCCGCCGACGATCGGGCCGGTGATGGCGCCGAGGCGCCCGACCCCGCTGGCCGTGCCGAGCGCCGTGCCCCGCGCCTCGGCGGGGTAGAGCTGCGAGACGTAGGCGTACACCAGCACCTGCGCCGAGAACACGAAGATCCCCGCGAGCAGGACGCTGAGGTACACGCCGATCCCGGGCAGGCGGATCGAGAGCAGCGCGAGGAAGAGCGTCGCGGCGGCGAACCAGGCCATCGTCGCCGGGCGCACGCCGATGCGGTTGGCCACGGTGCCGGCGAGCAGCAGGCCGAGGATGGCGCCGACGTTGAGCACGAGCAGCAGCGCGAGCGCCGCGCCCAGCTCGTAGCCGGCCGAGCGCATGATCTCCGGGAGCCAGGTGTTGAGGCCGTAGACCAGCAGCAGGCCCATGAACGACGCGATCCAGAAGGCGATCGTCGGGCGGGCGAAGCCGTCGCGGAAGAGGGTCTTGAGCGGGTTGGGCCGCGCGCGGCGCTCGCTGCGCCAGCTCGAGTCGCGCCCGCGCCGCTCCAGGAACTGCGCCGACTCCGGCAGCCGCGCCCAGAGCAGCGGAATCAGGATCACTGCCGGGAGCGCGCCGGCCACGAACATCGCCGGCCACCCGAGCGGGCTGATGAGCAGAATACCGAGCAGGGCCGTCGCCACCGCGCCGACGTGGTAGCCGGTCATGAGGATCGTCGTCGAGCTGCTGCCGCGCCCGGGCGGGGCGTACTCGGCGACGAGCGCGAGCGCGACGGGCAGCACCCCGCCGAGCCCGAGGCCGGCGAGGAAGCGCAGCACGCCGAGCACCTCGGGGTTCGGGGCGAACGCGCAGGCCAGCGTCAGGACCGAGAAGGCCGTGACGGTCGCGAGCATCGTCGCCCGGCGGCCGATGACGTCGGCGACGGGCCCGACGGCCAGCGCGCCGACCATGACGCCCAGCAGGCCGACGGTGACCACGACCGAGGCGCCGGCGGGGTCGAGATCCCAGCCGGGGTCGCGCAGCAGCACCGGCAGCACGACCCCGAGGACCACGAGGTCGAAGCCCTCCAGGGCCACGGCCGCCCAGCACAACGGGCGGACCCAGCCGGCGTACGTGGCGCGGCCGGAGGTCACGGAGCTCGGGCTGGTCGTCATCGCACACGTCCTCGTGGGGTCGACGGAAGCGCGCAGTATGCGAGCGGTCACGCGATGACGTCACGGTCGCCTTCCGCTGACCGGAAGAACGTGACGGATCGGGAGGATCGTGCTCGCGCTCGGTGACGACGCCCGACGTCGCACAGCTCACCGACGTCCGGCCCGGCGAGTCGCGCGCCGACACGCGTCGCACGCCTCCTAGGCTGATCGCACGAGTACGAGCACCGGGCACGCGAGGGAGGGGACCGCGATGTCGAACCCCCGGCCGGTCCTCTGGTCCGCCACCGACACCCCCGAGCCGGGCGCCGCCGCCGAGGGCACCGGCACGGTCCCCCCGGGACGCCCGAAGCGCCACGTCCCGGTGCCCGGCCCGCTCGACGGGCACGGCCCCGCCACGGTCCTGGCGATGTGCAACCAGAAGGGCGGGGTCGGCAAGACCACGTCGACGATCAACCTCGGCGCCGCGCTCGCCGAGTACGGCCGCCGCGTGCTGCTGGTCGACTTCGACCCGCAGGGCGCGCTGTCGGTCGGGCTGGGCGTCCAGCCCCACCAGCTCGACACCACGATCTACAACCTGATCATGGAGCGGAACGTCGGGATCGACGACGTCATCCGCCCGACCACCGTCGAGGGCATGGACCTGCTGCCCTCGAACATCGACCTGTCGGCCGCCGAGGTCCAGCTGGTCACCGAGGTCGGCCGCGAGCAGGCCCTCGGGCGCACGATCAACCCGGTGCTCGACCGCTACGACTACGTCCTCGTCGACTGCCAGCCCTCGCTCGGCCTGCTGACGGTCAACGCGCTGGCCTGCGCGGACGGCGTGCTGATCCCGCTGGAGTGCGAGTTCTTCAGCCTGCGCGGCGTGGCGCTGCTCATGGACACGATCGAGAAGGTGCAGGACCGGCTGAACCCCAAGCTGGAGATCACCGGCATCCTGGCCACCATGTACGACCCGCGCACGCTGCACACCCGCGAGGTGATGACGCGCGTCGTCGAGGCGTTCGGCGAGCTCGTCTTCGACGCGGTGATCAACCGCACGGTCCGCTTCCCCGAGACCACCGTGGTCGGCGAGCCGATCACCCGGTGGGCGTCGAAGTCGGCCGGCGCCGAGGCCTACCGGGCCCTGGCTCGCGAGGTCATCGCCCGGTGACCCTCGCGCCGGAGGCACCCCAGGCCCCCGACCGGGTCCGGTTCCAGGTCAGCCTGCACAACTTCACCGGCCCGTTCGACCTGCTGCTCGCGCTCATCGGGCGCCACGAGCTCGACGTCACCGAGGTCGCGCTCTCCCGCGTCACCGACGACTTCATCGCCTACACCGCGGCCCTGGGCGACGACGCCGACCTCGAGGAGACCACCGGTTTCCTCGTCGTCGCCGCGACGCTGCTCGACCTCAAGACGGCGCGGCTGCTGCCGCAGGCCGAGGTGGAGGACACCGACGACCTCGCGCTGCTCGAGGCCCGCGACGTGCTCTTCGCGCGGCTGCTGCAGTACCGCGCCTTCCAGCAGGTCGCGGCGCTCTTCCGCGAGCTCGAGGCATCGGCGCGCCTGCGCTACCCGCGGGCGGTCACGCTCGAGCCGCGCTTCGCCGAGCTCCTGCCGCCGGTGCAGCTCGGCGTGGACGCCGCCGGGTTCGCGGAGCTCGCGGCCGCCGTCTTCCGGCCGAAACCGCCGCCGACGGTGGGCCTCGACCACCTCCACGCCTCGACGGTGTCGGTGCCCGAGCAGGTCGCGATCCTCTCCGGCCGCCTGCGCGAGCAGGGCGCGGCGACGTTCGCCGAGCTGGTCGCCGACTGCGAGCACGGCATCGAGGTCGTGGGACGCTTCCTCGCCGTGCTGGAGATGTACCGCGCCCGCGACGTCGCGCTCGACCAGCCCGAGGCGTTCGCCGAGCTGCGGGTGCGCTGGGCGCCGGGTGGTGACGCGGGCAGCGCCACCGACGAAGCGGAGCGGAGCTCGGCAGACACAGCCGGCCTGGTGGACGGGCCACCCGACGGGGAGGACGCGTGACCGATCCCCTCGAGGAGGTCGAGGAGGCCCTGGTCTCCGACGCCGAGCTGGTCGCCGCCCTCGAGGCCGTGCTGCTCGTCGTCGACACGCCCGCGCCGACCGACCAGCTCGCCGACGTCCTGGGTCAGCCGATCCCGCGGGTCACCGAGGCGCTCGAGGGCCTGGCCGCCGAGTACACCGAGCGCGGGCGCGGGATGGAGCTGCGCGCGACGGGGGAGGGGTGGCGGCTCTACAGCCGCGATCGCTTCGCCCCCTACGTCGAGCGCTTCGTCCTCGACGGGCAGCGCACCCGCCTGACGCGGGCGGCGCTGGAGACCCTCGCCGTCGTCGCCTACCGCCAGCCCGTCACGCGCTCGCGGGTCGCCGCCGTGCGCGGGGTGAACGTCGACGGGGTCATGCGCACGCTCTCGGCCCGCGGGCTGATCATCGAGGCGGGCACCGACGTCGGCGGGGGCACGCTGTACCGCACCACCGAGATGTTCCTCGAGCGCCTGGGTCTGGACTCGCTCGACGACCTGCCGCCGATCGCCCCGCTGCTGCCCGACGTGGACGACATCGACGAGTAGCGAGTGGGGCACCCTCGTGCCCGTGGACGAGACGCGGAAGACCACCGGCGGCACGATCCGCGGCACCGTCGCCGACGGCGTCGCGAGCTTCCAGGGCGTGCCCTACGCGGCCTCCCCGGTGGGCCCGCGGCGCTTCGCGCGTCCCGAGCCGACGAGCTGGGACGGCGAGCGCGACACCACCGCGCCGGGCCCGACCGCGCCGCAGGGGCCCACGGAGGCCCCGGGGATGCCCGACGTCACCCCGATCGTCGGCCCCGGATGGGTGCCCGGCTCGGAGTACCTGACCGCCGACGTCTACACGCCGGACACCGGCGGCGCAGGGGGCTCGGGGCTCCCGGTCATGGTGTTCGTGCACGGCGGCTCGTTCGCCGGCGGGGCCTCGCGGGCCACGGTGTACGACGGCACGCAGCTGGCGCGCGAGGGCGCGGTCGTCGTGACCGTCAACTACCGGCTCGGCGTCCCCGGCTTCGCCGCGATCCCGGGCGTCGTGGCCAACCGCGGCCTGCACGACCTGATCGCCGCGCTGCGCTGGGTGCACGACAACGCCGCGGCCTTCGGCGGCGACTCCGACCGCATCACGCTGTTCGGCGAGTCCGCGGGCGCGATCGGCGTCGCCGACCTGCTCGCCGCCGCCCCGCCGGGACTCCTCCGGCGCGCGATCGTGCAGAGCGGGGGCGGGTCGCACGCGCTGGCCCCGCAGCAGGCGGCCGTCACCACCGCCGCGCTCGCCGAGGACCTCGGCGTGACCCCGGCCGGGCTGGTCGACGTGCCCGACGAGGGCCTCACCGCCGCCCTCGGCCGGCTGGGGGAGAACCCGCCCGACCTCGCCGTCGGTGGGCTGCGCGACCCGCTCATGGGCCTCGCCGCGGTCGGGCCGGTGATCGACGACGACCTGCTCGACCGCCAGCCGGTGGACGCCGTCGCCGCCGGAGCCGCGGCGGGCGTCGACCTGCTGGTCGGCAGCAACACCGACGAGATGGCGCTCTACAGCGTGGTGTTCGGCGAGGCGGTCGGGGTCCCGCAGCCCGACGAGGACGCCCTGCACGCCGCCGTCGCCCGCCTCCACGACGACCCCGGCGCGGTGATCGCCGCCTACCGGTCCGCGGGCCGTGGCACCACCGCCGCCGAGGTCCACGACGCCGTGCGCACCGACTGGATGTTCGGCGTCCCCACCCGGCGCCTGGCCGACGCCCACACCGGGCGCACCTGGCGCTACGTGTTCGGCTGGCGCTCGCCGGGCTGGGAGGGCCGGCTCGGCGCGTGCCACGCGCTGGAGCTGCCGTTCGTCTTCGACGTCATCGGGCGCGTGGACACCGGCGCCTTCGTCACCGTCGACACCGAGGAGACCCGCGCCCTCGCCGCGCGCATGCGCACCGCGTGGGTGGCCTTCGCCCGCGACGGCGACCCCGGCTGGCCGGGCTACACCGCCGACGCGCCGACCACGCAGTGCTTCGACGCGACCGACGCCCTCACCGACACCCCGGACGGACCGGAGCAGGCCGTCTGGGACGGGGTCCGCTGAGCGGGCCCGGCTCCTGCGTACGCTGGGTTCCGGTCGAGCAGGGGAGCGGTGTGGACGGGTCGGGCGAGGGTGTGCGCCTGCAGAAGGTGCTGGCCGAGGCGGGCGTCGCCTCGCGGCGCCAGGCGGAGATCCTCATGCGGCAGGGCCGCGTCGAGGTCGACGGCAAGGTCGTCAAGGAGATGGGCATCCGGGTCGACCCGGAGCACGCGGTGATCCACGTCGACGGCTCACGGATCGTCACCGACACCGAGACCGTGCACCTCGCGCTGAACAAGCCCGAGGGGATGCTCTCGACGATGTGGGACGAGCAGGGCCGCCGCTGCGTCGGCGACGTCGTCCTGGAGAAGGCCGAGGGGCAGCGGCTGTTCCACGTCGGGCGCCTCGACGCCGCCACCGAGGGCCTGCTGCTGCTGACCAACGACGGCGAGCTGGCCAACCGGCTGATGCACCCGTCCTACGAGGTGCCCAAGACCTACCTCGCCGAGGTCCGCGCGCCGATCCCCAAGGACCTGGGGCGCCGGCTGCGTGACGGCGTCGAGCTGGACGACGGGCCGGTCGCGGTCGACAGCTTCCGGGTGATCGACCGGTCGGGCGCGCGGGTGATGGTCGAGGTCGTGCTGCACGAGGGCCGCAAGCACATCGTGCGGCGCCTGCTCGAGGCCGTCGACAAGCCCGTCGAGCGCCTCGTGCGCACCGCGGTGGGCGACGTCCGCCTCGGTGAGCAGCGGCCCGGGACCCTGCGCAAGCTCGGTCGCGACGAGGTCGGCTCGCTCTACAAGGCCGTCGGGCTGTAGGTCACCCGGGACGGGGCGGACGTCACACGTCCGTCCAGGGCACAATGGAGACCCGAACGGGGTGCGGGCGACGTTCGGGAGGCGGTACGGCATGGGCGGGACACTGCGCGGGGTGGTCGCCGTCGACGGGCCGTCCGGCACCGGCAAGTCGACCACGGCGCGGGGCCTGGCCCTGCGCCTGGACGCGCGCTACCTCGACACGGGCGCGATGTACCGGGCGGTGACGCTGGCCGTGCTGCGCGCCGGGGTGCCCGTCGACGTCGCCGCGACGGCCGCCGACGGCCACGACGAGGTGGTGGCCGTGGCGCTGGGCGCGCGGCTGGAGGTCTCGACCGACCCGGCCGAGCCCCGCGTGCGCCTCGACGGCGACGACGTCGACGCCGAGATCCGGGGCAGCGAGGTCACCGCGGCGGTGTCGGCGGTCTCGGCGCTGACCGCGGTGCGCGCCCACCTCGTGGACCTGCAGCGCCGGATCGTGCGCCAGGCGCTCGACGACGGCGCCGGCATCGTCGTCGAAGGCCGCGACATCGGCACGGTCGTCGTCCCCGACGCCGGGCTGAAGGTGTTCCTCACGGCCTCGGAGCTGGTCCGCGCCGGCCGCCGGGACGCCGAGAACACCGCGGCCGGGCGCGCCGGGGCCGCCGGTACGGAAAGCACCCGCGCCGACCTGGCTCGGCGCGACACGCTGGACTCGTCGCGCGCGGCGTCCCCGCTGCGCCCGGCCCACGACGCGGTCGAGGTCGACACCTCGACCCTGGACATCGACGGCGTGCTCGCACGCCTGCAGCACCTGGCCGAGGACCGCGAGATGGTCGGAGTCGATGGTCCGGCTCCGCTGCGCTCCGCGTCCAGCGGCCTCGCCGACGTGGGAGTCGGCACGACAGGAGGATGACGTGACGCAGAGCCGGTGCTCGCCGTCGTCGGGCGCCCCAACGTCGGCAAGTCGACGCTGGTGAACCGCATCCTGGGACGGCGTGAGGCCGTGGTCCAGGACGTCTCGGGCGTGACGCGCGACCGGGTGGCCTACGACGCGCTGTGGAACGGGCGGCGGTTCACGCTGCTCGACACCGGCGGCTGGGAGCCGGGCGCGAAGGGCATGCAGGCCGCGATCTCGGCGCAGGCCGAGACGGCGATGGCCACCGCGGACGTGATCCTGCTGGTGGTCGACGGCCAGGTCGGTGCGACGGCGGTCGACGAGGCCGTCGCGCGCACCCTGCGCCGCTCCGACCGCCCGGTGATCCTGGCGGCCACGAAGGTCGACGACGCCCGCGGCGAGAACGAGCTCTCGGCGCTGTGGCGCCTCGGGCTCGGCGAGCCCCACCCGGTGTCCGGGCTGCACGGGCGCGGGTCCGGCGACCTGCTCGACCTCGTGATCGACGCGATGCCGCAGAGCCCCCGCGACGACGTGGACCTCGAGGGCGGACCGCGGCGCGTGGCGCTGGTCGGCAAGCCCAACGTCGGCAAGTCGAGCCTGCTCAACCAGCTCACCGGCGAGACGCGCGCGGTGGTCGACCCGACCGCGGGCACGACCACCGACCCGGTGGACTCGCTGGTCGAGATCGACGGCGAGCTCTGGAAGATCGTCGACACCGCCGGGCTGCGCCGCAAGGTCGGCCAGGCGTCGGGCACCGAGTACTACGCCTCGCTGCGCACCAAGGCCGCCATCGAGGCCGCCGAGGTCACGGTGCTGCTGCTGGACGCCTCCGAGCCGATCAGCGAGCAGGACCTGCGCGTCGCGTCCCAGGTCGCCGACGCCGGCCGGGCGCTGGTGCTGGCCATGAACAAGTGGGACCTGGTCGACGAGGACCGCCGCTACGCGATGGTCCGCGAGCTCGAGCGGGCGCTCGTGCGCTTCCCCTGGGTGGAGCGGGTCAACATCTCCGCGCGCACGGGCCGCGCGGTGCAGAAGCTGGCCCCGGCCATGCGCACGGCGCTGGAGAACTGGGACCGGCGCGTGCCCACCGGCCAGCTCAACCAGTGGCTCGCCGACGTCGTCGCCGCCACGCCGCCCCCGGTGCGCGGCGGGAAGCAGCCGAAGATCCTCTACGCCACGCAGGCGCAGAACCGGCCGCCGACGTTCGTGCTGTTCACCTCGGGCTTCCTCGAGGCCGGCTACCGCCGCTTCCTCGAGCGCAAGCTGCGCGAGACGTTCCCGCTGACCGGCACGCCGATCCAGATCAACGTGCGGGTCCGCGAGAAGGGGAAGCGCGGCGGCCGCGGACGCTGATACGGTTCCAGGACCATGCCGTCCTGAGGAGTGATCGTCGTGCACGATCTCGGACCCGCCGTCCGTGAGGTCGCCCGTGTCGCCGCGCAGGTGACCGACGCCGACCTCGACCGTCCGACGCCGTGCGGGGAGTGGTCGGTCCGGGACCTGCTCGGCCACCTCCTCGCGTTCACCGGCCACTTCGTCGGCGTCGCCCGGCACGAGCCCGGGGACGCCGGTGGCCCGCCGGCGGAGCTGCCGCCCGACTGGCGCGCCGATCTCGACGCGCGCCTCGCCGACCTCGCGGCCGTCTGGGCGCAGCCTTCGGCGTGGGAGGGCGAGGGCTCGGCGGGCGGGCTGACGATGCCGCGGGCGCAGCTCGGCATCGTCGCGGTGGAGGAGCTCGTGCTCCACGGCTGGGACCTGGCGCGGGCGGTCGGCGCGGAGTTCGCGGTCCGCGACGAGGACCTCGCGGTGGTCGCGGAGTTCGTCGGGACCTTCGAGCACGCCCCGCAGGAGCAGCGCACCGGGCTCTACGGGCCGGTGGTGCACGCCGAGACGACCACCGACCTCGACCGCGTGCTCGCGCTCGCCGGGCGCGACCCGCGGCGACCGATCACCGCGACGGCCGGCTCGTAGTCAGCCGCACCGGTCAGCGCACTGGTCCGAGGACGACGGCCGCAGGTCCGGTCGGGTGCAGGACTCGCGGGGTGGGGACACCAGGGTCCTCCGGGGACGGGAGCGGGGCCAGGCGTCTGCCGCAGCACGCCCGATGTGCGAAGTCAGGGCGTGCTCAACGGCCCAGCCGTTGCTCCAGCGCCTGCACCGTGGCCCGCGCGCCGTCGGCGTGCAGGGTGTCGAGGTGGGCGCGGTAGGCCGTCGTGAAGCGCTCGTCGTCGACGAGGTCGCCGAAGAGGTCCCGGTCGGCGAGGAACGCCAGCGGCTCGTCCGGGTAGCGGCGCGCCGCCGCGATGCGGTCCTCGGCGCGACCGGTGTCGACGACCTCGATCGGCTCGCCGGACTCGTCGACGCCCTCGGCGTAGCGGGCCCACGCCGCGACGACCAGCGCCGACCGCTCGATCTCGCCGCCGTTCGCCAGGTTGATCCGGATGACCGGCACGAGCCAGGTGGGGATGCGGTCGGAGCTCTCCGCCGCGAGCCGCGCCAGGGTGTCCCGGATCTCGGGGTTGGCGAACCGCTCGATCAGCGTGGCCTTGTAGTCGTCGAGGTCCACGCCCGGCACCGGCGCGAGGGTCGGTGTGCCCTCGCGATCCATGTAGGCGCGGGTGAAGCCGGCGAACAGCTCGTCGCCCGCCACCTCGTGGGCGTAGCGGTACCCGGCGAGGTAGCCGAGGTAGGCGATGGCCTGGTGGCTCGCGTTGAGCAGGCGCAGCTTCATCAGCTCGTAGGGCTCGACGTCGTCGACCACCTGGACCCCGACGTCCTCGAACGGCGGGCGGCCGGCGGCGAACCGGTCCTCGAGCACCCACTGCGTGAACGGCTCGCACACCACAGGCCAGGCGTCGTGGATGCCGGAGCGGGCCTCGAGCTCCTCCCGGTCCTCGTCCGTCGTCCGCGGGGTGATCCGGTCGACCATCGAGTTCGGGAACGGGACCTCGGCGGCGATCCAGTCGCCGAGGTCGGGGTCCTTCCGGCGCGCGTAGGCCGTGATCATCGCCTGGGCGACGTGGCCGTTGCCCTGGATGTTGTCGCAGGACATGACCGTGAACGGCCCGGTGCCCTCCGCGCGACGGCGACGCAGGGCCTCGACGACGTAGCCGAACGTGGTGTGCGGGGCCGCGCCCTCGGCGGCGTCGATGTCGGCGCGGATCGCCGGGTCCCGGTCGTCGAACTCCCCGGTGCTGGCGTTCTTGTGGTAGCCGCCCTCGGTGACGGTGAGGCTGACGATGCGGGTGGCGGGGTCGGTCATGCGGTCGAGGACCGTGTCCGGGTCGTCCGGCGCGTAGAGGTAGTCGACGATCGAGCCGATCACCCGGGCGTCGCGCGACCCGTCGGCGTGCTTGAGCACGAGCGTGTAGAGGTCGTCCTGCGCCTCGGTGACCTCGGCCATCCGGCGGTCGGCCTCGAGCACGCCCACCCCGCAGATGCCCCAGTCCAGCGCCTTGCCCTGCGCCATCAGCGCGTCGAGGTACATCGCCTGGTGGGCGCGGTGGAAGCCGCCCACCCCGAAGTGCACGATCCCGACCGACACCTCCCGGCGGTCGTAGACCGGGCCCGGCACCTCCGGGGGGAGATCCGACAGGGTCGCCGCCGTCAGCGTCGTCACAGCCACGCCGCCCACTATGGCCCGCGCCCACGGATCGGCCCAACGCCCGGGGTGGCGATCACCGTCGGGGAGCAGGCCACGACGCCCCGTGATCGAGAAAGGGGCGGACGAGGGATCTCCTTGTGCGCCCGGCAACACCTCCCCAGCGGTGCTGCGCGCCGGATCGTTCGCGCACGATCGATCGTGCCGGTCGTGGTCGTCGGGGTCGTGTCCGGCGTCGAGGATCGGAAGCGGCCATGACGGCGGTCATCACCCTGGACGGGCGTTCCGGGTCCCGACCGCTCAGCTATCGCCCGCCGGGTTCCCGGTACCGCATCGTCGTGAGCACGCCCACGGCCGAACCGGGCCTGTGGCAGGAGTACCTGGCGGCGCGCAGACCTACGGCGCCTACGGCGTGACCGGCGTCCTCGAGCTCGACAGCGTGCGGGAGGGGCACTCGACGTCGCTCTTCCTCGCGGCGTTCTCGCCCGCGGGCGACGTGGTCGGCGGCCTGCGCGCCCAGGGGCCCTCCAGCGACGTCGACGAGGCGCACGCGCTCGCGGAGTGGGACCGGGAGCCGGGCCGGTCGCTCGTGCGCGCCGCGATCGAGGACCGTCTGCGGTACGGGGTGGTGGAGTCGAAGACGGTGTGGGTGGCGCGGGACATCCCCGACCGTCGCGAGCTGGTGGCCTGCTTCGCGCGGGCCCCGATGCACGCGTCGATGATCCTCGGGGCCCGGTACGCGTTCGGGACCGCGGGGGCCCAAGTGTTGCCGATGTGGACGTCGACCGGTGCCGTCGCGACGGACGGCGTGACCACCGTCGGCTATCCCGACGCCCGCTACCGCACCCACCTCCTGTGGTGGGACCGCTGGACGCTGCCCGACACGGTCCCCGAGGGTGTCCGGCGCGCCCTCGATCTCGAGGCGGCTCAAGCTCCTGTCGCCCGTCGTCCCGTCGGGCGCGGGGTGACCCGCGCCGGGGCGGAGGACGACGGCCCGTCGCGGGCGGTCCTCCTCGAGGAGACCGTCGCCGAGGACGCCGAGGTCCTGCGCGACCTGCGCGCCGATCCGGCGGTCGCCGTCGTCGACCGCCGGGAGGCCCAGCAGGCCGATCTGGCCGCCACCCGGGTCGGCGCCCGGCCGGGCGTCCGGGGGGGCAGGTGGGCGTACTACCCCCGGCGGCGGGGGCTGGTCGGGGTCCGCTCGACCGCAACCGCAACAAGATCACCGAGGCCGAGCAGGACCGGCTGGGTCGCCTCCGGATCGGGGTGGTGGGGCTGAGCGTCGGGCACGCCGTGGCCCACACGCTCGCCCTGGAGGGGCTGTGCGGCGAGCTCCGGCTGGCGGACTTCGACACGGTCGAGGTGTCCAACCTCAACCGCGTGTCGGCCACCCTGATCGACCTGGGCGTCAACAAGGCGGTGGTCGCCGCCCGGCGGATCGCCGAGCTCGACCCCTACCTGCCCACGCGGGTGTTCCCGCAGGGCGTGACGGACGCGGGCCTCGCGGAGTTCCTCGACGGGCTGGACGTGCTCGTCGAGGAGTGCGACTCGCTCGACGTCAAGGTCAGGCTGCGCGAGGAGGCTCGGCGCCGCGGCATCCCGGTGCTGATGGAGACCAGCGACCGCGGTCTGCTCGACGTCGAGCGCTTCGACCTCGAGCCGCACCGGCCGCTGTTCCACGGCCTGCTGGGCGAGGTCGACTCGGCCGACCTCGCCGAGCTCTCGACCGAGGACAAGGTGCCCCACGTCCTGCGGATCCTCGGCGCCGGGGAGCTGTCCCCGCGCTTGGCGGCCTCGATGGTCGAGGTCGGCCGCACCCTGACCACGTGGCCCCAGCTCGGCGGCGACGTGG
>JAQSWW010000229.1 GCA_029266415.1 Actinomycetospora sp.
GGGGGCGGGGGCGGCGGGGCCTGCTCGCCCGGCTGCTCCTGTCCGCCGTGCAGGAAGTCCTTGGCCCGCTGCCCGGCCTGGTCGACCTGCGCCTCGTGCCCGCCGAAGCGGCTGTCGGCGAAGTCCTCGCCCTTCTCGACGTACGCGTCGGCCTTGTCCGGGTTCTTGCCGGCCCAGTCCTTGGCCTTGTCCGCCATGCTGCCGAAGTCCACTGTCGAGGACCTCCTCCGGGTGCGTCGGTGGCGTGCGGCACGGGAATTCCCGTTGCGCGCGCGACGACACGTCCGCGACGACGCGCGCCTCACCGGTGCCCCCGAACGGGCGGATAGAGTGGGACGCGGAGCCCCACCCCGGGGCGAAGTGGACACGCTCGGTCGCCACCGCTTCCGGTAAAGTTCCTTTTACTCGGCGGGAACCGATCCACCCGGCCGGTCGTTGCACCGGGTGGACGAGCAGTCCGCGGTCGACCCGGCCAGTGGCATCCGCCACCGGGCCCGGCTCCGCTACGGAGGAGGACGAGAGGTGCGCACCAGCAGCAACCCGGCGTTCCGCAACCTGCCCACCTCACCCGGTGGGTACGCGCGGTTCGGCGACGCCCCGGCAGGCATGGCCGGCGGCATGTTCGGCGGTGGCACGGGCGGCAGCCCGATGCCGGCGGCGGGGGCCACCGACCGCCCGTTGACCGTCGACGACGTGGTCATGAAGACCGGCATCAACGTCGTCCTGGCGATCGTCCTGGGCATCGCGAGTGCCGTGCTGGGTCTCGGCGGCATCGGGATCATCGGCGGCCTCGTCGTCGGGCTCGTGCTCGCCCTGGTCATCATCTTCAAGCAGAGCACCAACAAGTTCCTGGTCCTCGGCTACTCGGCCGCCGAGGGCGTCGCCCTCGGCTCGCTGACCGGGCTCCTCGAGGGCTCCGGCAGCCAGTACGCCGGCATCGGCTTCCAGGCCATCCTCGGCGTGCTCGGCGTGTTCATCGGGATGCTGGTCGTGTACAAGACCGGCGCCATCCGGGTGACCCCGCGCCTGACCAAGATGATCATCGGTGCCGCCATCGGCGTCCTGGTGCTCATGATCGCCAACATGCTGATCAGCTTCTTCGTCGAGGGCGGCCTGGGCCTGCGCACCGGCGGCCCGCTGGCGATCATCTTCAGCCTGGTCTGCATCGGCATCGGCGCGTTCATGCTGCTGCTCGACTTCGACCAGGCCGACCAGGCGGTCAAGGCCGGCGTTCCCGCGAAGTTCGCGTGGTACCTCGCCTTCGGCTTCATGACCACGCTGGTCTGGCTCTACATCGAGATCCTGCGCCTGCTCAGCTACTTCCGCGAGTAGACGCCCGACGCCACGACGGCCCCTCCCGGTGCTCCCGGAGGGGCCGTCGTGCGTTCGGGGATGCGGCGTGTGTCGGGGTGGGGGTGGGGCGCCCACGCTCGCCCAGGGGGTCAGCTCAGGCGCTCGAGCACCATCGCCATGCCCTGCCCGCCGCCGACGCACATGCTCTCGAGGCCCAGGGTCGCGTCGCCGGTGCGCAGGCCGTTGATGAGCGTCGTGGCGATGCGCGCGCCGGTCATGCCGAACGGGTGGCCGACGGCGATGGAGCCGCCGTGGCGATTGAGCTTGGCCTCCATCTCGTCGTCGTCCATCCCCAGCCCGCGCGCCGACGGGATCACCTGGGCGGCGAAGGCCTCGTTGATCTCCACCAGGTCGACGTCGTGGACCGTGAGGCCGGCGCGCGCGAGGGCGCGGGCGGAGGACTCGATCGGCCCCAGGCCCATGACCTCGGGCGACAGGGCGCTGACGCCCGTCGAGACGATGCGCGCGAGCGGCGTGATCCCCAGCGACGAGGCCCGCTCCGCGGACATGACCACCAGCGCGGCGGCGCCGTCGTTCAGCGGGCAGGCGTTGCCCGCGGTGATCCGGCCGTCGGGGCGGAACGCGGGCTTGAGGTCGGCCAGCCCCTCGAGCGTGGTGTCCGGGCGGGGGCTGTCGTCGCGCGAGACGACCGAGCCGTCGGGCAGGCGCACCGGGGTGATCTCGCGCTCCCAGAACCCGTTCTGCCAGCCCTCCTGCGCGAGCTGCTGGCAGCGGAACGCGTACCGGTCCATCTCCTCGCGCGTGACGCCCTCGAGCAGCGCGACGTTCTCCGCGGTCTGGCCCATGGCGATGTAGGCGTCGGGCACCAGTCCGTCCTCGCGCGGGTCGTGCCACTCCGACGCGCCGGCCGCGGCCACCTCGGCGGTGCGGGCCTCCGCGTCGGCGAAGTACGGGTTGTGGGTGTCGGGCCAGGAGTCGGAGCTGCCCTTCTCGAACCGCGACACGGTCTCGACGCCCGCGGCGACGAACACGTCGCCCTCGCCCGCGCGGATCGCGTGCGCGGCCATGCGGGTGGTCTGCAGCGACGACGCGCAGTACCGCGTGATGGTCGTGCCGGGCAGCGTGTCCATCCCGAGCTCGACGGCGACGATCCGCCCCATGTTGAACCCCTGCTCGCCGCCGGGCAGGCCGCAGCCGAGCATCAGGTCCTCGACCTCGGCCGGGTCGAGCGCGGGCACCGCGTCGAGGGCGGCGCGCACGACCTGCGCCGCGAGGTCATCGGGTCGCATGCCGGCCAGCGAGCCCTTGCGGGCGCGGCCGATCGGCGAGCGGACGGCGGACACGATGACGGCCTCGCGGCCAGGGTCGACCATGTCGCGACCCTACGACGGAGTGGCGTTGCGGACACTGATCGTCTGCCGAGCACACTTCGCCGACACGCACCTGCCGGAGACGTGATCCGGCGCACGACCGTGGGGGCGGGCGGCGCTCCGCGCCCGGAGTGCGGAAGATGGAGGTATGCAGTACGTCGAGCACGTCGCGGACCTCATCGGGCACACGCCGCTGGTGCGCCTCAACCACGTGGTGCCGACGGGGCCGGACGCGCCGCTGGTGCTGGCGAAGGTCGAGTACTTCAATCCCGGCGGCAGCGTGAAGGACCGCATCGCCGAGCGCATGATCGACGCCGCCGAGGCCTCCGGCGAGCTGAAGCCGGGCGGGACGATCGTCGAGCCGACCTCGGGCAACACCGGGATCGGGCTGGCGATCATCGCCCAGCAGCGCGGCTACCACTGCATCTTCGTCGTGCCCGACAAGGTGAGCGTGGCCAAGCAGGACGCGCTGCGCGCCTACGGTGCCGAGGTCGTCGTGTGCCCGGCGGCCGTCGAGCCCGAGAGCCCGGAGTCGTACTACTCGGTGTCCGACCGGCTCGCCCGCGAGACCGAGGGCGGCTGGAAGCCGAACCAGTACCAGAACCAGGCCAACCCCGCCTCGCACGTCGCGTCGACCGGCCCGGAGATCTGGGAGCAGACCGAGGGGCGCATCACGCACTTCGTCGCGGGCGTGGGCACCGGCGGCACGATCACGGGCACCGGGCACTACCTCAAGGACGTCTCCGACGGCCGCGTGCGCATCGTCGGCGCCGACCCGGTCGGCTCGGTCTACTCCGGCGGCGACGGCCGTCCCTACCTCGTCGAGGGCGTCGGCGAGGACTTCTGGCCCACCACCTACGACCGCGGCGTCCCGGACGAGATCATCGCGGTGCCCGACGGCGAGTCCTTCCACATGACGCGGCGGCTGGCCCGCGAGGAGGCGCTGCTCGTCGGCGGCTCGTGCGGGATGGCGGTGTGCGCGGCCGCGCAGGTCGCCGCCACGGCCGGGCCCGACGACGTGATCGTCGTGCTCCTGCCCGACGGCGGGCGCGGCTACCTCTCGACGGTGTTCAACGACGGGTGGATGTCCTCCTACGGGTTCCTCACCCCCGACACCACCGAGTGGACCGTCGGCGACGTGCTGCGGCGCAAGGACGGGTCGATCCCCGACCTCGTGCACGGGCACCCCAACGAGACCGTCGCGGACGCCGTGTCGATCATGCGCGAGTTCGGCGTCTCGCAGATGCCGATCGTCAAGGCCGAGCCGCCGGTCATGGCGGCCGAGGTCCGCGGCGCGGTGACCGTGCGCGACCTGCTCGACCGGCTGTTCAACGAGCAGGCCTCGCTCACCGACCCGGTGGAGAGCCACCTCTCGAAGCCCCTGCCGAGCCTCGGCAGCACCGAGCCGATCTCGAAGGCGGTCGAGGCGCTGCGCGGCGGCGACGGCGCGCTGGTGCTGGTGGACGGCCGGCCCGCCGGCATCGTGACCCGCGCGGACATCCTGGCGTTCCTGGCGACGGGCAGCCGCTACGACGTCGGTGGACCGGCCTAGGGTGGACGAGGTGAACGGTTTCTCCACGCGCGCCCTGCACGACGGCCAGGACCCCGACCCCACCACCGGGGCGGTCGTGGTGCCGATCTTCGCGACGTCGACCTTCGCCCAGGACGGCGTGGGCGGGCTGCGCGGGGGCTACGAGTACGCGCGCACCGGCAACCCCACGCGCACGGCGCTGGAGACGACGCTGGGCTCGCTGGAGGGCGCGCGCCACGCCCGCGCGTTCGCCTCCGGCATGGCCGCCGAGGACGCGCTGCTGCGCGGCGTGCTGCGCCCCGGCGACCACGTGCTGATGCCGCTGGACGCCTACGGCGGCACCTACCGGCTGATCTCGACGGTCTACTGCGACTGGGGCGTCGAGTACACCGCCGTCGACACCGCCGACCTCGACGCCGTGCGCGACGCGATCCGCCCGAACACCAGGATCCTGTGGTGCGAGACGCCGACCAACCCGCTGCTCGGCATCGCCGACATCGCGGGGCTCGCCGCGGTGGCGCGCGAGCACGACCTGCTGCTGGTCGTGGACAACACCTTCGCGACGCCCTACCTGCAGACCCCGCTCGCCCTCGGCGCGCACGCGGTCGTGCACTCGACGACGAAGTACCTCGGCGGGCACTCCGACGTCATCGGCGGCGCGGTGGTCACCGACGACGACGCGCTGCACGAGACGCTCGGCAAGATGCAGAACGGCATGGGCGCGGTGCCCTCCCCGTTCGACGCGTTCCTCACCCAGCGCGGGCTCAAGACGCTCGCGGTACGCATGGAGCGCCACAGCGACAACGCCGAGCGCGTGGCCGACGCCCTCGCCGCGCACCCCGCGATCACGACCGTGCTCTACCCGGGCCGCGCCGACCACCCGGGCCACGAGGTCGCGGCGAAGCAGATGCGCCGGTTCGGCGGGATGATCTCGGCGCGCGTCGCGGGCGGCGAGGAGGCCGCACGCGCGTTCTGCGCGGCCACCCGGGTGTTCACGCTCGCCGAGTCGCTGGGCGGGGTGGAGTCGCTCGTCGAGCACCCGGGCGCCATGACCCACGCCTCCGCGGCCGGCTCGCTGCTCGAGGTGCCCGCCGACCTCGTGCGCCTGTCGGTGGGTCTCGAGGACGTCGAGGACCTCGTCGACGACGTGCGCCGGGCGCTCGACTCGCTCGGCTGACCTACCGCAACCGTTCCCCGTACACCCGTTCGACGGTCATGACCATGAGCACCCGGCGGTCGGCCACCATCGTCGCCCGGTAGTCGTCCCAGTCCGGGTGCTCGCCCGCCGCGGCGCGGTATTAGGCGACGAGCGTCTCGACCTCCGGGCCGTGCGGGTCGTCGCCGGGCCCGGTGAGCGTCACCGGGCCCTCGGCGGTGGCCCAGGACCAGCCGTCGGACGTGGTGACCTCCAGCGCCGCGCGGGGGTCGC
>JAQSWW010000054.1 GCA_029266415.1 Actinomycetospora sp.
GGTTCTGCTCGGTGGCGCACACGTCCACGCCGAGCCGGGCCGCGGCCCGCACGAGGCGGCCCGCGTTCTCGAGCACCGCCGGCCCGTCGGCGATCGCGGGCATGAGCCGTTCCTGCAGGTCGACGACGAGCAGGACCGAGGACTCGACGGAGAGCAGCGGCACAGGCCGACCGTAGGTGCCCGTGGGCGGTCGGCGCGAGGTTGACGGGGGGTCGCCCGGCCCCGTAGGGCTGGCGGGTGACCACCGCTCCCTCCCGGCCCGGCCCCGCCCTGCCCGGGCGCACCGACCGCGTCGCCGACTACGTGCAGCGCTTCGCCGCCTTCCTCGACGACGAGGTCGCGCCCCGCGAGGCCGACCTCGCCGCGCGGGACGTCGGCACCCCGGCGAACCCGCGGCTCGACGAGGCCGGCCGGATGCACCCCGCGGTGTGGGAGGCCCGGCGCGAGGTGCAGCGGCGCTCGGCGGCGGCCGGGCTCTACAACCCGCACGTCGCCGCCCCGCTCGGCGGCGGTGGGTTCGGCCGCGCCGAGATGCAGCACGTCGAGGAGTTCGTGTACCGGCGCTCGGGTCTGGGGCTGGGGCTCGCGGCACTGGCGTGGACCGAGGGCGCCAACCCCGCCGTCGAGCACTGCTCCGACGCGGCCCGGGCCCGCTGGCTCGAGCCGCTGATGGCCGGCGAGATCACCGCCGCCTTCGCCAACACCGAGACGGCGGTGGGCACCGACGTGCTGGCGATGGAGACGCGGGCCCGCCGCGACGGGAGCGACTGGGTCCTCGACGGCACCAAGGCCTGGATCACCAACGCGCACTTCGCCGACGTCGTCCAGCTCGTCGCCGTCACCGAGCCGGGGGCCGGCACCCGCTCGCTGTCGATGTTCCTCGTCGACGCGTCCGCACCCGGTTTCACCCGCGGCCGCGACATCCCGACGATGCTCGACGACGGGCTCACCGGCGAGCTGCACCTCGACGGCGTCCGGGTGCCGGCCGAGGACGTCGTCGGGGAGGTCGGTGACGGCTTTGCGCTGGCCATGGCGTGGATCAACTGGCGGCGGCTGTGCCGGGGCGGCATGTGCGCGGGCTGGGGGGAGTGGCTGCTCGAGCGCGCCCTGGAGCGGGCGCAGCGCCGCACCTCGGGCGGTGCGCCGATCGCCGAGCTGCAGTCGGTGCAGCACATGCTCGCCGACATGGACGCCGACGTGTACACGGCGCGGGCGGCCTCGCTGCAGGCCCAGGCCGAGATCGACGCGCTGCCCGGCGGGGCGTTCGGCATCCCGCTGCACCCCGACGCGCCGCGCCTCACGAGCCTCGTGAAGGTCGTCAACGACGAGGCCTTCTTCCGCGTCGCCGACCGCGCGGTCCAGGTGCACGGCGGCACGGGGCTGCGGATCGGCTCGCCGGAGGAGAAGCTGTTCCGCCTCGCCCGCAACCTCAAGATCCCGGCGGGCACCGTCGAGATCCAGCGCAACGCCATCGCGCGCGGGCTGCTGCGCCGGAGCGCCTCCCGGTGAGCCTCGCCGCGGTCACCGGGCGCTTCCAGCCCGTCCACGCCCAGCACCTGGAGCTCTTCGCGCTCGCTCTCGCCGCGCACGACCACCTCGTCGTGGCCGTCACGAACCCCGACACCGGCGCCCGGCACACGGCCACCACCTCGGCCCACCGCCACACCGACGAGGCCAACCCGTTCACCTTCTACGAACGCGCGCGGCTGCTCGAGGCGGCTCTCACCGGCGCGGGGCTGGCCGACCGGGCCACCGTCGTCCCGTTCGACCTCACCCGCCCGCACCTGTGGCCGGAGTACGTGCCCCGCTCGGCCGTGCAGTACGTGCGGGCCTACTCGCCGTGGGAGGAGGAGAAGGCGGGACGGCTCGAGGCCGGCGGCTACGCCGTGGTCGTGCTCGACGGCGAACCCGCCACGAAGCTGGACGCGTCCGCCATCCGGGCCCGGTTCGCCGACGGAACGTGGACCGGGCACGTGCCGCCGGCGACGGTGCCGGTGCTGACCGACCTCCTCGCCGCACGATGAGGCCCCCCGGCCACGGCGAGACGCAGCCCCGGCTCGACGACGACCGCCTCCCGGCGGTGCTCGTCGTCCTTGACGGCCTGGGCGACCGGCCGATCCCCGAGCTCGGCCACCGGACACCGTCCGAGGCGGCGCACACCCCGGTGCTCGACGCCCTCGCCGCCCGCGGGGCCTCCGGCTGGCACCTGCCGTTCGGCTGGGGCCGCGCGGCCTCCTCCGAGCTCGCGCACTGGGCACTGTTCGGCTACGCCGACGTGCCCTTCCCCGGCCGCGCGGTGCTCGAGGCGCTCGGGGCGGGCGTCGACGTGCCGCCCGGCGTGGCGGTCACCCACGCGGCGCTGCGGACGTCGTCGGCCGACGCCGAGGGCCGCGTGTGGATCACGGGCCGGACGGGGCGGGAGGACGCCGACGAGGCCGCGGTCCTGCTCGAGGTCGTGGGCGCCCTCGCCGCGGCGCACGGTCACCGGCTCGTGCCGCTCGGCGGACGCGGCGAGGCGGTGCTGGTCCTGCCGGGCTGCGCCGCCGGCGCGGTCACCGACTCCGACCCCTTCTTCGAGGACCGCCACCCCTGGCTGCGGGTGCTCCCGTGCGCGGAGGCGCCGGAGGCCGCGCCGACGGCCGAGACGCTCACGGCGCTGCTGCGCGAGGCCCGGGCGGCGCTGGTGGCGCACCCGGTGAACGACGACCGTCGCCGCCGGGGCCTCCCGGCGCTCGACGTCCTGACGACGAAGTGGTCGGGCGCGCTCGGGGCCGTTCCGCGGTTCGCCGAGCACGTGGGCACCGACGGGGCGGCCGTCACGAGCACCCGGCTGTACCGGGGGCTCGCGGCCCTGCTCGGGATGCGGGCGCACCACCTCGCGCCCGACCCCGACCACGGTGCCGACCTGGCGGCGCGCCTGGCCGCGGCGCGCGGCCTGCTGACCGAGGGCGCCGCCGTCGTGCACGTGCACACCAAGGCCACGGACGACGCCGGCCACACGAAGGACCCGCGGGCGAAGCTCGCGGTGCTGGAGGCCGCCGACCCGGGACTCGCCGGGCTCCTCGCCCTCGCGGAGCACGCCGTCGTCGCTGTGACGGGCGACCACGCCACGCCCTCGACCGGCGGGGTGCTGCACACCGGCGACCCGACCCCGCTCGTCGTCGCCGGGCCGACCGTGCGCCCGGACGGTGTCACGTCCTTCGGCGAGGCGCCCGCCCACGCCGGCTGGTACGGCGCGGTGACCGCACGCGACCTCCTCCCGCTGCTGCTCGGGCACGCGCACCGGGCGGCGTTCCTGGGTCACCGCCCGACCCCGCGGCGCACGGCGGCCCTCCCGGACGCGCCGGAGCCGATGATCGAGCCCTGATCCTCGGGGCGGATCCGGAGCACCGTCATCGTGCGCCGTCTGGTGCAGCGCGGTGGGCTGTCGGGCCGGTCGGCGGGTATCCGCACCCATGGCCAAGGGCGCGAAGGACTACGAGAAGGACTACACCCATCCGGAGCTGCGGGAACGGCTCAAGGAGGAGATCAAGCAGTCCGACAAGGGCGGGGCGCCGGGCAAGTGGTCGGCGCGCAAGAGCCAGCTGCTCACCCAGGAGTACGAGAAGCAGGGCGGCGGCTACGAGCACCCCAACCAGCCGACCGAGGACCAGCGCAGCCTGGAGCAGTGGACCGACGAGCAGTGGCAGACCGCCGACGGCTCGACCGAGGCCCGCGGGGACGGCGAGACCGACCGCTACCTGCCGAAGAAGGCGTGGGAGCAGATGTCGGACGAGGAGAAGGAGGAGACCCGGAAGCGGAAGCGGGAGGCCTCGAAGGAGGGGCGGGGCGACGTCCCCAACACCGGCGCGGCGAGGACCGCGCGCAAGGTCGCGGAGCTCGACGAGATGAAGGCCGACGAGGCGAAGAAGGCCGCTCGCGCCATGGACCCCGCCACCGCCCAGCAGGCCCTCGAGCACGAGCGGGAGCACCGCGACCGCACGACCGTCGAGCAGCCGCTGGAGAAGGCCGCGCAGCAGGACTGACGCGCGGCCCGCCTACCCCTCGGCGTCGAAGAACGGGTGGGTGGCGGTGTCGCGGCGGGCGACGAGGTCCTGGACCTCGGTCTCCGCGCGGCCGGTCACGGCCTCCCGCACCGCCCGGCCCGTCGCCTCCCGCGCGGCCGCGCACACCGCCTGGCCGTCGCCCGCGTCCTCGCCCAGCCACAGCGACACGAGGACCAGCGTCTCCTGGTCGGCCCGCACCAGGCCCTCCGCGACCGCGTCGAGGACGCCCCGCGCGATGCCGACCTGACAGGCGCCGAACACGAGGCCCTCGTGCGCCGCCGAGGCGATCGGCATCTTGTTGAGCATGATCGTCGGGGGCTGCAGGGTCTCATACGACGGCTGGTCCGGACCGAGACTGACAACGATCGGCGCGAAGCCCGCCGT
Source organism: Actinomycetospora sp. (assembly GCA_029266415.1). Classification (GTDB taxonomy): domain Bacteria; phylum Actinomycetota; class Actinomycetes; order Mycobacteriales; family Pseudonocardiaceae; genus Actinomycetospora. Next base: position 4,431 of record JAQSWW010000054.1, read on the forward strand.
CGGCGCGGCGAACGCCGAGGTCACCGACGCGGCGGTCGGCGTCCCCCGGGCGGCGAGGACGACGTTGACGTGCACCCCGTCCGGCGGGGTGCCGCCCCAGCCCTGGCTGACACGGCCGTCGAGCGCGCGAGCGTCCACGGTGCTCCTCCCGGGTCGATCAGTCGGTGCCCACCAGGACGACACCCCGGCGCAGGCGGCCGGCCCCGAGGTCGTCGAAGGCGTCGTCGAGCTGGTCGAGCGTGTACGTGCGGGTGATGAGCCGATCGATCGGCAGGCGGTCGGCGGCGTAGAGGGCGAGCAGGTTCGGGATGTCGGTGGTGGGGCGGCTGGAGCCGTAGAGGCTCCCGGTCAGGTACTTCTCCTCGCGGACGAAGCGGGCCGCCGGCACCCGGGCCGACGCCGTGGGCGCGGGCACGCCCACGCAGACGATGGTGCCGCCCGGCACGGTGGCGTCGAAAGCCTGGTCCAGCAGCCCCTCCTGGCCGACCGCGTCGATCGTGACGTCCGCGCCGTGTCCGCCGGTCAGCGACCGCAGGAGACCGGCCACGTCGTCGTCGGGCGCGACGGTGTGGGTGGCGCCGAAGGTGCGGGCCCCGTCGCGCTTGGCGGGGTGAGGCTCGCACACGACGATCTGCCGCGCGCCGGAGAGCCGCGCGGCCATGACGGCGCTGAGCCCGACGCCGCCGGCCCCGTAGACGAGCACGGTGTCCCCCGGGGCGACGCGCGCGCGGTTCACCACCGCGCCGTAGCCGGTGAGCACGCCGCAGCCGGCGAGCGCGGCGACGGCGAACGGGACGTCCGCGGGGATGGGGACGGCGCTCACGGCCGGCACGACGCTGTACTCGGCGAAGGTCGACAGGAACGAGTAGTGGTGCACGTCCCGGTCGCCGTCGTGCCACCGCACGCTCCCGTCGAGCAGGGTCCCGGCCAGCAGGGCCGGAGCGGTCCCGGTGCAGAGCACGGGCCGCCCCGCCAGGCAGTGGCGGCACCGTCCGCACTGGGGCAGCCACGACAGCGCCACGTGGTCCCCCGGCGCGACGTGGGTGACCCTCGATCCCACCGCGGCGACGACCCCGGCGCCCTCGTGCCCGAGCACCGCGGGCAGGGGGGACGGGATGCGGCCGGACCGCGTGTGGGCGTCGCTGGCGCACACCCCCGTCGCCGCGATGCGGACCAGGACCTCGTCCTCGCGGGGGTCGTCCAACGTCAGCTCGGTGACCTTCATCGGCGCCGCGTGCTCGTGGAGCACCGCTGCTCGTACCTGCACGGCACTGCCCTCCTCGCCGCGCGCGTCGCGCGGCCCGAACGGAGTCGTCGCCCGGGCCGGCGGGGCGCGGAGGAACGCGCAGACGGTCAGTGCGACCGGGTCGCGGCCCCGTGGTCGACCGCCTCTTCTCGGTCCCCGGTACGCGCTCTCCCGCAAACCCCCGTCAGCGCAGGTCAGGACGCGCGGGCCACCGTCGCCGCGCCGAACTCCTCGACGATCCGCGAGAACCCGTCCGCGCCGTGACCCCGGTCGATCGCCCGCTGCGCGAGCCGCCGGACCAGGTCGGGCAGCGCCGGGTCGACGCCCCGGGCCCGGCTGGTGGCGACGATGTGCCCGAGCGCGGCCGCGTCCATCACGAGGTTGTCCTCGTGGCCGGGGTACCGGGCCGCGTCGACGTCCGCGGCCAGCCCGCGGAAGGCCTCGGGCAGGATGGCGACGACCTGCTCGGCGTAGGGCGCGAACTCGGCACCGGTGATGCCGTCGGTGCCCAGGAGCGCGGTGGCGTGCAGGAACGAGGCCAGGCCGGCGAAGAAGACGTCGAGCATGCCGAGGTCGAACAGGGCGGCGCGGCCCGGGTCGGCGCCCAGGAGGTCGGTGCGCCCGAACGCCTCGAGCGTGGCGCGGTGGCGCGCGTGCACCGCCGTCGCCCCGCTGTAGAGGACCAGCGCGTCGGGCGTCCCCACCAGCGGCGTCGGCACCATGATCGTGCCGGACAGGACCTGCGCGCCGCGGGCGGTCAGCCGCGCCGCCGTGGCCCGGGCCTGCTCGGGGGTGCCGGAGGTCAGGTCGACCAGCGCCGCGCCGGCCAGCGCGTCGCCGAGCGGGTCCAGGACGGTCGCGACGGCGGCGTCGTCGAGCAGGCAGACGACGGTCAGCGGGCTCGCGGCCACGGCCGCCGCGGGGTCGGGGGCCACGCGGGCGCCTTCGGGCACGAGGGCCTCGGCGCGGGCGGCGGTGCGGTTCCAGATGGTGACGGGGTGGCCGGCCCGCAGCAGGGCGCGGGCGAGGGCGGTGCCCATCCCGCCGAGGCCCAGGACGGTGACCGGTTCGTTCTCGATGTCCATGACGGGGACGCTAAAGTCTCACACCGGTGTGAAGGTCAAGCCCCGGAGGGCGGACGCGTGCGGATCGGCGAGCTGGCCCGTCGTGCGGGGGTGGCGCCCCGCCTGCTGCGCTACTACGAGGAGCAGGGCCTGCTGAGCCCGCAGCGCACCGCCGCGGGCTACCGCGAGTACGTCGAGGCGGACCTCGACGTCGTCCACCACGTCCGAACGCTCCTCGCGGCCGGGCTCTCGACGGCCACCATCGCCGACCTGCTGCCCTGCATGGGCGCCGACGGCCCGCGGCTCGTCGCGAGCTGCCCGGAGCTGCTCGACGACCTGCACCGCGAACGCGACCGGCTGACCGCGATGATCGACGAGCTCGCCGCCGCCCGCGAGGGGCTCGACGCCGTCATCGCCGGCGCGGTGCCGACGGACGCGGGGTACGCGACCTGCTGAGCACCGCGTCCCCTGTCGGTCAGGGGCGCGGGACGTCGTGGGGTGTGGGGAGCGTCGGCCCGGGGACGCCCCGGGCCGCGGCGGTGTCGACCCCGCCGCGCACCTCGGCGGCGGTCTCCTCGACCAGCGCCCCGGTCTCGGCGACGGTGTCGGTGGGGAAGGGCACGGGCAGTGCCCGGAGCTGCTGCACACCGAGGGCGCCCGCGGCGGCCGCCCCGCCGCCGTAGAGGGCCGTGGCGACGAGGGCGGCGCCGGACGGCGGGAGCCACCGCTCCAGCAGGCGCAGGCTCGCGCGGTAGGCCGAGGCCGAGGCGGCCAGCCCGAGCACCCCCGCGCCGCCGAGGAGGCCGAGAGCGGGCGCGGTCGCCTTGAGCTTGCCCCAGGTCTCCTGCTGGGCGGCGGCGATCTCGCCGCGGACGAGGATCCGCGTCTGCTCCGAGAGGTCGGTCAACGCGCCCGCGATGCCGGCCTGGGGACTCTGCTGCTGTTCGGTCATGGCCGGAGGTACCCGTCGCCCCGGGCCGGGCGAACGCGCGCTCCGCGGGCGGGCGCCAGGTGGTCGGCGAGGACGTCGCGCAGCGGGGTCGTGGGGCGGCCGATCAGCGTGGCGGTACGAGGCCGGAGCCCTCACAGCAGGCGGTCCTCGACCGGAGCGTGGGAGATGAGCTCCGGCGCCCCGGCCGTGACGACGACCTGCTCCTCGAACTTGGCGCCCACCGTGCCGCCCTCGCGCCCGCAGTAGGCCTCGACGCTGATCACCATGCCGGGCTCGAGCGCCCCGTCGTGGTGGCCGTCGACGACGATCGCGGGGTACTCGTCGGCCGCGCCGCAACCGTGGGCGAGGAACGGGTAGCGCTGGGCCCGGTACGCGGCGGGCAGCCGGGGACCGAGGAGCTCGCCGAGCTCCCGGAACTCACGGCCGGCCCGGAACTCGGGGATGGCCTCGTGCACGAACCCGTGGGCCGTCCGGTACGCGTCGCGCAGCTCGCGGCCGGGGTCCGCGTCGCCGCAGACGTAGGTCCGCGAGACGTCGGTGAGGTAGCCGTGCGGCCCGACCAGGTCGGTGTCGAACGCGACCGGGTCCCCGTCCTGCACGACGCGGCCCGAGGCCTCCTGCATCCAGGGGTTGGTGCGCGGGCCCGAGGACAGCAGCCGGCTCTCGGAGTGCAGCGCGCCGGTGGCGAAGGCCTCGTACATCAACCGGGCCCAGAGCTCGTGCTCGGTGCGGCCGGGGACCAGGTGGTCGAGGAACCGGCGCACCGCCTCGTCCACCAGGCGGGCGTTGTCCCGGTGGACGTCGAGCTCGAGGTCGGTCTTGAGCGCGCGCGCGACCTCGAGCACCGGCGTGGCGTCCACCAGGCGCACCCCGAGGCCGGTCAGGGCGAGGAACACCACGGCCTCGGCCCGGTCGATCCCCACCGGACCGTCGGCGAGGCCGCGGACGCGCAGCTCGTCGTGCACCTCGGCCATCGCCGCCCGGGCGTGCTCGGCGCTGTGGTCGCCGGAGCCGAAGAAGGTGAACGAGGTCGTCGGGCGGATCTCGCCGGCGAACCGCGCGCGGGCGAGACCGATCGACTCGGCCGGCTCCCACAGGATCGGGTCGTGCTCGGCGAACACGAGCGCCCAGCGGTACGAGCAGTGCAGGTTCGCGATGAGGTAGGGCCCGTCGCAGGTGACGTAGCGGACGTCGGCGGGGTCGAACAGCACCGCGGCGGGCAGGTCGTGGTCGCGCAGCGCCTGCCGGGCCCGGGCGAGGCGCTGGGCGCCCAGCTCCCGCACGTCGACCGGGTCCATCGGGGTCTCCTCAGCGCATCTGGCCGGCGCCGACGTAGGGGTGGGGGCTGGTGAGCAGGGCGCCCTCGGCGAACCGCGAGAGCCGGAAGTCCGCGGCGGGCACGTCAGGTGCGGAGCTCTCGCCGCCGACGACGAGGTCGGCGGCGAGCCGCCCGACAGCGGGTGAGATCTTGTAGCCGTGGCCGGAGAACCCGGCGGCGACGACGAGCCCGTCGAGCCCGTCGACCAGGGAGATCACCGGGTTGAAGTCGGGCGTGACGTCGTAGCAGCCGGCGTAGGTCGACGCGATCGCCGGCTCCGCCAGGCCGGGCAGCCGGGTGCCGACCTTCTCCACCGCGACGTCGACCGCGTCGGGGGAGGCCTGGTTCGAGTAGCGGTCGGGGTCGGCCGCCTCGAGCACCGCGAGGTCGGAGTTGCCGACGAGCAGCTGCCCGGCGCCCTCTCCGCGGAGGTACTGCAGCGAGACCAGGTCGGAGAACACCGGCACCGGCCCGAGGTCCTGGCCGGGGTCGACGAGCACGATCTGCTCGCGGTGCACGGTGATCGGCAGGTCGACGCCGTGCGCGGCGAGCAGCGGGACCGACCAGGGGCCCGCGGCGAGCACGACGTGCCCGGTGGCGATCGCGGTGCCGTCGGCCAGCTCGACGCCGGTGACGCGCCCGCCGTCGGTGCGGATCGCGCGGACCGTGGTGCCCTGGCGCAGGCGGGCTCCGGCCCGTCGTGCGGCGACCGCGAACGCCTGCGCGGTCTGGTACGCGTCGCCGTACCCGCCGCGCTCCTCCCACGCGAAGGCGCCGAAGGGCTCGAGGTCGGCCACCGGCCAGAGCTTGCGCACCTCGGTGTGGTCGATGTCCTCGGTCTGCACGCCGACGGCCCGCTGGTCGGCCATCGAGGCGTGCAGCGCCCCGACGTTCTCGGGACCGACGCCGACGACGTAGCCGGTCCGGTGGAATCCGACGTCCGCGCCGAGCACGTCGTGGGCGTGCTCGAACGTCTCCAGGCTGCGGGTCGCCATCGCCGCCAGCGACGAGACCCCGTAGTGGCAGCGCACGACGCCCGACGACTTGCCGGTGCCGCCGGAGCCGACGGTCGCCCGCTCGACGAGCACGACGTCGCCGACGCCCCGCTGTGTCAGGGCCCAGGCGGTGGCGCAGCCCTCGAGGCCACCCCCGACGACGACGACCTCGGCCGCATCCGTGTTCACGTTCCTCCTCGCCGGCCGACGCGCGCGACGACCGTCTTGGTCCTCAGGTAGCTGTCGAGGGCGACGAGCCCCCGTTCGCGGCCGGTGCCGCTGAGCTTGGTGCCGCCGAACGGGACGGCGACGCTGCCGCCGAAGTACTCGTTGACCATCACGTAGCCGGCGTCGACGCGGTCGGCCACACGCAGCGCCCGGTCGACGTCGCGGGTGTGGATGCCGACGCCGAGGCCGTAGTCGGTGCCGTTCGCGAGCGCGACCGCCTGGTCCTCGTCGTCGAACGGCGTCACGGCGAGGACCGGGCCGAAGATCTCCTCCTGGGCGATCCGCATCGCCGGGGTGACGCCGGTGAACACCGTCGGCGCGAGGAAGTGCCCGGCCTCGGGGACGGCCGCGGGCTCCCCGACGACGGTCGCGCCCTCCCGGCGGCCCAGCGCGACGTAGCCCGCCACGCGGCGGTGGTGCTCGGCGGAGACCAGCGGGCCCAGGTCCGGGTCGTCGATCCCGGGGCCGAGGGTGAGCGCGCCCGCCCGCGCCGCGACGAGAGCGACCAGCTCGTCGTGCACCGCGCGGTCGACGAGCAGGCGGGAGCCCGCGTCGCAGTACTGGCCGCTGTTGGCGGTGAACCCGGTGACCACCTGCCGGGCCACGTCATCGAGGTCGGCGTCGGCGAACACGATCTGCGGGGACTTGCCGCCCAGCTCGGTGACCACCGGGGTGACGTGCTCCGCGGCCGCCCGCAGCACCGCCCGGCCGGTGGCGACCGAGCCGGTGAAGGTCAGCGAGCCGATGCCCGGGTGGGCGGCGAGCGCGGCGCCGGCCTCCGCGCCCAGCCCGGTGACGACGCCGACCGTGCCGGCCGGGTAGCCGACTGCCTCGACGAGCTCGGCGAAGCGCCGCGCGGTCAGCGGCGTCTGCTCCGCGGGCTTGACCACGGCCGCGTTCCCGGCGGCCAGGGCCGGGGCGACGCTGCGGCAGAGCATCGACAGCGGTGCGTTCCACGGCACGATGTGCGCGGTGACCCCGACGGGCTCGCGCACCGTGTACGCCAGGGATCCGGGGCCGATCGGGATCGTCTCGCCGTGCAGCTTGTCGGCCGCGCCCGCGTAGTAGTCGAGGTAGGCGACGCACCCGGCGACCTCGCCGCGGGCGAGCGAGAGCGGCTTGCCGGTGTCGAGGGTCTCGAGGCGGGCGAGCTCGTCGCCCGCCGCGTCGAGGGCGCCGGCGAGGGCCCGCAGCCGGCGTCCGCGCTCGACCGAGGCCGCGGCGCGCAGCGTGGGCGCGCAGGCCCGCGCCGCCGCCACCGCGAGGTCGACGTCGTGCGCGCCGCCCCGCGGGACGTGGCCGATCGTGGCGCCGGTGGAGGGGTCCTCGACGGCCAGGGTGGCGCCCCCGCTCAGCGCTGTGCCGCCCAGCGTCGCGCTGCTCACGGGTCCGGGAACATCCGCGTCATGGTGTCCTCGTCACCCCCGGGGACCCGGTCGACGCCCACCATCTTGTCGATCACCATGTTCTGGAACCGGTGCAGCGGCTCCTCGAAGCGGAAGCACATCCGCCCGCCCCGGTAGGCCGGGTTCTCCAGGCCCTCCTGCACGCGCTCGACGATCTCGAGGTCCTGGCGGTTGACCAGGTCCCAGAACTTCCAGAGCTGCTCGACGCCCTCCTCGGCGCCCGGGTCGTCGAGCGACTCGGGGTGCGCGAGCAGCACGGCGGTCTCGACGGTGCGGTCCGGCGCGACGGGCCGGTTGAACAGCACGAAGGCGTGGTTGGGCAGCACCACGAGGGCGGTCCCGGGGAACAGCCACACGAATCGGCCGCTGTCGGCGTCCTGCGCGCCGAGGGTGCTCAACGGCTTCAGCCCGTCCCAGCCGCCGGCGTCGGAGTTGCGCGACACCGGCGTGGTGCACATGCCCGTGTACATCCCGGGGCCCTGCCACCGGTAGTGGTCGGAGAACTTGGAGACCTGGTTGAGCTCCGGGTGGACCCAGGGCAGGTGGTAGTACTCCATGAAGTTCTCGCCGACGAGCTTGAAGTTGGCGGCGACGTCGTAGGTGCGCCGGCGCTGCGCGACCCACTCGTCGAGGCGGTACTCCGCGAAGCGCTGCGGCAGGTCACCGAGCTGGGTGGCCAACGGCGCCGGGTCCGGGTCGAGGCTGACGAACAGGAACAGGCCCCAGCTGTCGACCGCGACCTCGAGCAGCCCGTAGTCGGCGCGGTCGAAGCCCTTGGCCACCGTCGTGTCGAAGACCGCCTCCTGCCCCTCGGGGATGTCGGAGCCCTCGAACAGCGGCGTCCCGAGGCACGTGCCGTCGGTGTCGTAGGTCCAGGAGTGGTACGGGCAGCGGATGCGGCCGCGCCTGCCGACGTCGCGGGCGTCGGCGTCGAGCAGCTTCGTCGCGCGGTGCCGGCACAGGTTGTGGAACGCGCGCAGCTCGCCGTGGCGGTTGCGGGTCACGAAGATCGACCGGCCCGCGACCTCGACGACGATGCACGCGCCGGGCCGGTCGACGTCGCTCGTGATGCCGACCGCGACCCAGCCCGTGGTGAACAGCCGGTCCTGCTCGAGGGCGAAGAACTCCGCCGAGGTGTAGGCGTCGGGCAGCAGCGTCGAGGCCAGCTCGACGGGCAGGCGGGTGGCCCGGTAGGTGCTCTCCTGCGTGAACAGCGCCGGATCGACGGGGCGGGCCGGGAGCGCCGCGTAGGGGTCCCCGGGGACGGGATCGGGGTGGACCGTCGTCTCGGACATGGAAGCTCCGCGGGTCGGGCGTCGATCGGATGCGAGGGCTCCAGGGCAGTGTCAGCGGCGATCACCGTCCACGTCCATCGAATCGTCAGACCTATGATCTTGTACGATCTGTACATGATCGATCGGCGGTTGCGGGTGCTCCAGGCGGTCGCCCGGCACGGCACCGTGACCGCCGCCGCGGAGGTCTGCCGGCTGACGCCGTCGGCGGTCTCGCACCAGATGCAGGCCCTCGCGCGCGAGCTCGACGTCGTGCTCCTCGAGCCCGTCGGGCGCACCGTGCGGCTCACGCCCGCGGCACGCACGCTGCTCGCCCACGCCGAGACGCTGACCGCGCAGTGGGAGCACGCCCGGGCCGACCTCGCCGCCCACCGCGCCGGCGACGTGGGCGGCACGTTGCGGTACTGCGGGTTCTCCAGCGCCGCGGCGGTGGTCGTGCCCCAGGCCCTCGAGATGCTGCGCCGCGAGCACCCCGTGCTGCGCGTGCACCTCCGCGAGAGCGAGCCGGCGCACTCCTTCGACCTGCTCGCCGCCGACGACGCCGACATCGCCGTGGTGGTCGCGACGCCGAGCATCCCGCCCGCCTCGGACGCCGCGTTCGAGCAGCAGCCGCTCTACGACGAGCCGCTCGACGTCCTCGTCGGCCCCGACCACCCGCTCGTGAGCAGCGACGACGTCGGGCTGAGCGACCTCGCGGCCGAGCCGTGGATCTGCGGCAACGTGGGCCGCGCGTATCACCAGCTGGTCACGCTGGCGTGCACGACGGCCGGCTTCGCGCCCGAGATCGCGCACTTCGCGGACGAGTGGGACACCGGCGCGGCGCTGGTCTCCCGCGGTTTCGGCGTCGCCCTCGTGCCCCGGCTGGCGGACCTGCCCGCCCACCACGACACCCGGCGCCTCCCGGTCTCCCGGCCGCCGGTGCCCACCCGTCGCGTCATCGTCGCGGTGCGGGCGGGCTCGCGGCACCAGCCGACGATCGCGGCGGGCCTCGCGGCGCTGCGCCACGTCGCGGCGACGGGATTGCCGGCCCTCGGACGCACCGACTGATCCGTCCGCGTCGATGGCGAGGGCACGACGAAGGGCGTGCGATCGCCGCGGCCCGGCTCGGCCGCACCCTGCCGATCCGCGCCCGCGTCCGACGCCTGGACCTGCTGGTGATCGACGGCCTGCGGGGCCGCTGGCGCCCGCAGGCGGTCCTTCGACCTCGACGGCTAGCGCGCGTCGTGGAAGATCACGCCCAGGACGTGGCGCTCGCCGCTGTGCACCGCGGACACGCCGTGGCGCATCTGGACGCGGTGGTGGCCCCGCGCCCCCTGCTTCGGGCGGTGGCGCACCGGGAAGACGACCGCCTCGCCGAGCCCGGGGCGGGCGACCATCGCGCGCGACTGCTGCCGGGGACGCTGCTCGACGAACACGCTCTCGCCGCCGGTGAAGTCGACGTCGGGGGTGTTGAGCATGACCAGCACCTGCAGCGGGAACGTCAGGTCGCCGTAGACGTCCTGGTGCAGGCAGTTGTAGCCCGCGGGGCCGTAGCGCAGCAGCAACGGTGTCGGCCGGTGCTGACCGGCCGCGGCGCACGCCGCGACGAGGCCGGCGTGGTCCTCGGGGAACGGGTCCTCCCCGAGGAGCCCCGCCCACCGGTTCGCGATCGCGGCCAGCGGCGGGTAGAGGCGGGTCCGCAGCTCCCGGACCAGCGCGGGCAGCGGGTCGGCGAAGTACCGGTAGCGGCCCGCGCCGAACGAGAGCCGGGCCATGTCCACGGTCGAGCGGAACGCGGTGTCGTCGTCGAAGAGGTCGATGACCCGCCGGCACTGGTCCGGCGTGAGCAGCGGAGCCGTCGTCGCGAAGCCGTCGCGGTCGAGCCGGTCGGCCAGCGCGTCCCAGGGCAGGTGGTCGAGGGACGTCAGCGTCTCCATGCCCGGGGGAACACCGCCGGCGGCCGCGACGTGGCGGTCACCGCCGGGCCGGCACCTCGTCGAGGAGGTCGTCGAGCCCGGTGAGCGCGAGGACCCGGCGGGCGACGCTCGTGTGCCCCGCCCGCAGCCGCAGGCCCGGCAACTCGTGGCGCAGCTCGTGCACGGCCTGCACCGCGGAGCTGGAGAACACCGTGACGCGGTCGAGGTCGAGACCCAGCTCCCGGGCGCCGCCGCGGCCGGCCTCGAGGACGCGGTGCCGGAACCGCTCGACGGTCTGGGCGTCGACCGGTCCGGCCAGCGTCAGCACGTGCGGCTCGGTCAGCTCGGTGGTCAGCTCCTCGACGACCCCGCGCACCGATGTCACCGCGGCCTCGTCGCCGAAGGTCCCGACGGTCGCCTCCCGGTGCACCGGCGACGCGAGCGTCACGACGGTGCCGCCGGGCCCGGTGTCGACGTCGACGTGCTCGACCATGCCGCGCATCATCATCAGCCCGCGTCCCCGCCCGCCCGCCTCGTCGGCGGCCGGCAGCCAGCGGCCGGTGTCGGCCACGGTCACGCGCACCCGCCCGCCCGCGTCGAGCACCGCGTCGAGGCGGACGCCGACGCCGTCGGCGGGCGGCTCGGGGTACGCGTGCTCGACGGCGTTGGTGGCGGCCTCGCCCACGGCGTGCACCAGCGCCATCGCGTCGTCGTCGCCCACACCCGCCTCGTCGAGCCACGCCGCCAGCCCGCGGCGCAGGCGCCCGAGGCGCCGGGCGTCGGGCGGGATCGTGAGGGTGAGCGGCGGCACCGGGGCGGCGGTGCGCTGCACCGCGAGGAGGGTGACGTCGTCGGTGTGGCCGCCGCCGGTCCACCCCATCCGCTCGACGGTCAGCGCGGCGACGCGGTCGACCTGCGCGGTCGGCACCGTGGTGTCGTCCTCGACGTGCTCGTGGCCGGCCGCGACGGCGGTGCGGGCCAGCGCCTCGAGCCCCTCGTCGAGGGTGCTGCCGGAGCGCTCCACGAGGCCGTCGGTGTAGAGCACCAGCACGTCGCCGGGCGCCAGCACGTCCCGGGCCGGCGCCGGGGCGCCCGCCCCGGTGCCCAGCGGCCCGCCCGCGTCGACGTCGACCCAGCGGGCGCTGCCCTGCGCGGTGACCACCAGCGGCGGCGGGTGGGCGGCGGACGCGAGCTCGAGGTCGCCGGTGGCGGGGTCGAGCAGCGCGAGGCAGACGGTGCTCGCGCGGGTGGCGCGCTCGCGGCCGGCGAAGCGGTCGAGCTCGGCGAGCGTGTCGAGCACGCCCCGGCCGCCCTCGAGCGCGTTCGCGGCGACGGCGCGCAGCCGGCCCATCGCCGCCGACGCCGCGGCGCCGTGGCCCACGACGTCGCCCACCACCAGCGCCACCCGCCCGTCGGGCAGCGGCACCGCGTCGAACCAGTCGCCGCCGGCCGCGTGCTCGCGCTCGGCCACCACGTAGCGGGCGGCCAGGCGTGCCTGCGGCAGCACCGGGACCCCGGAGGGCAGCAGCGAGCGCTGCAGGGTGAGCACGACGTCCTGCGCGGCCTGCCGGCGCTCCTCCGACTCGGCGGCCGAGAGCTCGGCCTGCCGGCGGCGCAGCACCTCGTCGGTCACGCGCGCGATGTGCACGGTCATGCCGCGCACCGAGCCGTCGGGGTGGTGGGTGGGGACGAACGTGTAGGAGTACCAGTCCTCCTCGAGGCGGCCGTCGCCGTCGCGGTCGACGAGGATGCGGCGCTCGTCGCCGATCACCGGCTCGCCGCGGGCCCACACCTCGTCGAGGGTCTCGAACACCTGCTGGCCGTCGAGCTCGGGCGCGACCTCGCGGATGGGGCGCCCGACGATGCCGGGGCGGAAGCCCATGCTCGCGCGGGCGGCGCGGTTCGCGGCGACGACGCGGTGCTCCGGGCCCTCGAAGGCCCAGAGCACGGCCGGGATGTCCTCGAACGCGGCGACGACGTCGTCGGTGGCGCCCGCCGGGTGCTCGACGGGGTCCTCGGGCGGCATGGGGACATCGTCTCCCGCGGTCCGGCGCGTCACACGTCCGGGACCGGACCAGGGGGCGCGCCGCGTCGCCGTGCGGCCCGGGACGGGGAGTGCTGCACTCCGGACTCCGCGGTGGCGCAGGGGAGGGTGACGTGGTGGACGCAGTGCTCCCGATGCTCGCCGTCGCCGGCGACCCGCCGACGGGGCCGGGCTGGGCGGTGGAGTTCAAGTGGGACGGGGTGCGGGCCCTGCTCACGACCGGCACGGACGGCGTGCGCATCACCAGCCGCAACGGCAACGACGTCACCGCGTCCTACCCCGAGCTCGCCCACACCGGCGACGGGCGCTCCCTGCTGCTCGACGGCGAGATCGTCGCGATGGACGCCCAGGGGCGCCCGAGCTTCGGCCGGCTCCAGCAGCGCATGCACGTGCGCGCCCCGAACCGACGGCTGATCACCTCGGTGCCGGTGTCGCTGTACCTGTTCGACCTGCTGGTCGAGGACGGCGAGGACCTGCGCGACCAGCCGTGGGACGTCCGGCGCGCGCGGCTCGAGGCGCTCGGTGCGGACGCCTGGCCCCGCGTCGCGGTGTCGCCGTCGTTCACCGACGTCCCGCCCGCCACCGTGCTCGAGGTGGCGCGGTCCCAGGGCCTGGAGGGCATCGTCGCCAAGCGCCGCAGCGCGCGCTACGAGACCGGCCGGCGCTCCTCGGCGTGGGTGAAGACGGCGGTCATGAACACCCAGGAGGTCGTGCTGGGCGGCTGGACCCCCGGGCGCGGCCGGCGGGGCTCGACGGTGGGGTCGCTGCTGCTCGGCGCCCGGGACGGCGAGGGACGGCTGCGCTACCTGGGCCACGTCGGCACCGGGTTCACCGACGCGATGCTGCGCACGCTGCAGGAGCGGCTCGAGCCGCTGCGCTGCCCGGACAGCCCTTTCGACGAGACCGTGCCCCGGGAGCACTCGCGCGACGCGCGCTGGGTCGCGCCGCAGCTGGTCGGCGAGGTCGAGTACCGCAACGTCACCCCCGACGGGCGGCTGCGGCACGCGTCGTGGCGGGGGCTGCGGCCCGACCGGGAGCCCGACGAGGTCCGCATCGAGCTGCCGGAGCTGGCCGCGGAACTCGCGGCGTCGCGGTCGCCCGCCCACCCGGCCGACCGGCTCGTGCAGTACCAGGCCATGCGCGACTTCACGGCCACCCCGGAGCCCGCCGGCGGCGACCCCAGTACCGGCGAGAAGATCTTCGTCGTGCAGCGGCACCGGGCCCGGCGGCTGCACTACGACTTCCGCCTGGAGATCGACGGCGCGCTCGCCAGCTGGGCGGTGCCCCGCGGCCCGACCCTCGACCCGTCGGCGCGGCACATGGCCGTGCACACCGAGGACCACCCCATGGACTACGCCTGGTTCGAGGGCGTGATCCCGAAGGGCCAGTACGGCGGCGGCGACGTGATCGTCTGGGACCGGGGGACCTGGACGCCCGCCAAGACCGACGACCCGGCGGCCGCCGTTGCCGCGGGGGAGCTGCACTTCGACCTGGTCGGCGAGAAGCTCGCCGGTCGCTTCGCGCTGGTCCGGCGCCGGTCGCGGGACGGATCCTCGAAGGAGGAGTGGATGCTCGTGCACAAGCACGACGACCACGCCGTCGAGGGCTGGGACCCCGAGGAGCACCCCCGCTCGGTGATCTCCGGGCGCACCAACGACGAGGTGGCCGCATCGCCCGCGGCCATGTGGCAGAGCGGCGCCCCGGCCGCGACCGCCGAGGTGCCGCTGGCCGGCGCCGACACCGAGCAGCAGGCCGCCGCCACCGCGGAGGAGCTGGCGGCCCTGGACGCCCTCGGCGCCAAGGGCACCTGGGTGCTGGGCGGGCGCGAGCTGGTGCTGACCAACCTCGACAAGGTGCTCTTCCCCGGCGCGGCCGGGCCGCCGGTGACCAAGCGGGACCTCGTCCGCTACCACGCCTGCGTCGCCCCGTACCTGCTGCCGTACCTGGCGGGGCGCCCCGTGAACCTGCACCGCTTCCCCGACGGGACGGCCCGCGCCGGGTTCTGGCAGAAGGAGGTGCCCGGCCACGCGGCGACCTGGCTGCGCCGCTGGCACGACCCCGAGGCCGAGCCGGACGACACCCAGAACTACTTCGTGCTCGACAGCACCGCGTCGCTGGTGTGGATGGCCAACTACGGGGCGATCGAGCTGCACCCCTGGACCTCGCGATTGCCCGACGTGCACCAGCCCACCTGGGCGCTCATCGACATCGACCCCGGGCCGGCCGTGGGGTTCGCCGACGTGCTGGCCCTGGCCCGGCTCTACCGCGCGGCGCTGGCGCACCTGGAGGTCGAGGCGGCGCCCAAGGTCACCGGCAAGCGCGGCGTCCAGATCTGGGTGCCGATCGCCGACGGCTACACCTTCGACGACACCCGCGCGTGGGTGGAGAAGCTCTCGCGCGCGGTCGGCCAGATCCGCCCGGAGCTCGTGTCGTGGGAGTGGCACACCGACCGGCGGCGCGGCCTGGCCCGGCTCGACTACACCCAGAACGCGATCAACAAGACCCTCGTCGCCCCGTTCAGCCCGCGGCCGGCCCCGGACGCGCCGGTGTCGATGACGTTGACGTGGGACGAGCTCGACGACCCCGACCTGGCGCCCGACCGCTGGACGGTGCGCACCGCTCTCGACCGCCTGCACGAGGCCGGGGACCCGATGCGCCCGCTCGTCGGCCGGGCGCAGACCCTGCCGCGTCTCTGACGCATGGTCCCGGATACGCAACGAACGCGCCGTTCGCTGCTTCTAGCGCAACGAACAGCGCGTTCGCTCCCTCAGGACGGGCGCGCGGCCTGGCTGTCGGCGTAGGCGCGGCGTCGAGGCGGGCGAGCGGCCCGTGCCCGTCGGCGAGGCGCGCGTCGAGCACCACGGTCCGCCCGGCGAGGCGGAACACGCTGATCGAGGAGTAGGGGGTGCCGGCGTGGTCGCGGGCGGGCACGAGGACGTGGCGCGCCCCGGGCGCCTCGGCCGAGGAGATCAGCAGGAGGTCCTGGGGCCCGGCGGGGAGGTCGAGGCGCAGGGCGAGGCCGAGCAGGTCGGGCAGCGGCTCCGGCACGCCCGCGCCGGCGGGAGAGCCGCAGGAGGCCGTGGTGGGTCCCGCGCTCCCCGAACACGGTGCCTTCGCAGCGGTCGTCGCCGGGCACGTCGACCGTCACCGCGAAGGTCCGCCCGCGCGGGTGGAACACCCGAGCGCGCCGGACGAACGACCCGGCACCGAACGCCGGCCCGACCAGTCGTCCCGCGGTCGCGTCGAGGAAGCGGTCGACGGGACCGTGCGGCGGGTCGGTGCGGGTCATGCCGCTCCTCGGGCGGGGCTGCGGGGGACCTGGCGGCGTTTCCCGGACCGCGCGTGCCGGAAACGGCGCACACTCGGCGCGTGGCGCGGTCGACGTCGGGCGAGTCGGTGCTCGAGCGCGTGGTCCGCATCCTCGAGGCGTTCACCCCGGAGTCGCCGGTCCTGCAGGTCTCCGAGGTCGCGCGCCGCGCCGGCCTGCCGGTGGCCACCGCGTCGCGGCTGATCGCCGACCTCGTCGAGCAGGGCCTGCTCGCCCGCGACGCCGACCGGCGGGTGCGCGTCGGCACGCGGCTGTGGGAGCTGGGCTCGCGGGCGTCGCCGACGCTGTCGCTGCGCGAGACCGCGATGCCGGTGATGGAGGAGCTGCAGCAGGCGGTCGGCCACCACACCCAGCTCGGCATCCTCGACGGCGACGAGGTGCTGTTCGTCGAACGCCTCAGCGCGGAGCGCGCCGTCATCAACTACACCCGCATCGCGATGCGCCTGCCCCTGCACGCGTCGTCGTCGGGCCTGGTGCTGCTGGCCTACGGGTCGGCGGTGCTGCAGGAACGGGTCCTCGCCGCGCCGCGGCACCGCTACACGGCGGCGACGGTGGTCGAGCCCGGCCCGCTGCGGGAGCTGCTCGCCGACGTGCGCAAGCAGGGCTTCGCGTTCTGCCCCGGGCACATCCACCCCGACGCGACGGGCATCGCGGTGCCGGTCCGCGACGCCGGTCGCCAGGTCGTCGCGGCCGTCTCGGTGATCGTCCCGAACGACGACCGCGCCCGCGGGCACCTCCCCGCCCTCACCGCCGCCTCCCGCCGGATCGGCCGCCGCCTCGACGACCGTCCCATTGGGTGAGAACGCCGTTCCGCCGGTGCCACCCGGCTCCGCATGCTCGGTGACACCCGGGACGCGAGGAGGCCGACGTGGGTGACGCGCAGGGCGACCAGCTGGTGGTGACGGCCAAGGAGGTCGTCGCCGACGGCGTGGTGACGCTGGAGCTGGTCCGGCCCGGCGGGGGTCGCCTCCCGGACTGGGCACCGGGGGCGCACATCGACGTGACCCTGGCCCACGGCGCGACGCGGCAGTACTCGCTGTGCGGGGACCGCTGGGACGCGCACTCCTACCGGGTCGGCGTGCTGCGCGAGATCGACGGCCGCGGCGGGTCGGCGTACGTGCACGACGAGCTCGCGGTGGGCGACGTGGTGGCGTTCGGCGGGCCGCGCAACGACTTCGCGATGGTGCCCTCGCCGCGGTACCTGTTCGTCGCCGGCGGGATCGGCATCACGCCGCTGCTGCCGATGGTGCAGCAGGCCGACCTGGTCGGGGCGGACTGGGCGCTGCTCTACGGCGGCCGCTGCCGCTCGTCGATGGCGTTCGTCGACGAGCTCGCCCACCACGGCGACCGCGTGCACCTGCACCCGCAGGACGAGGCCGGCCTGCTGCCCCTCGCGGCCTGGCTGGCGGAACCCCGCGAGGACACCGTCGTCTACTGCTGCGGGCCCGGGCCCCTGCTCGACGCGATCGCCGACGCGACCGCGCACTGGCCGCCGCACCGGCTGCGCACCGAGCGCTTCGCCGCCGCCGAGCTGGGGGCGCCCGTGCGCGACGAGCCGTTCGAGGTCGAGCTGGCGCGCACCGGCACCACCATCACCGTGCCGCCGCAGCTCTCGGTGCTCGCCGCCGCCCGGAGCGTCGGCGCGACGGCGCTGTCCTCGTGCGAGCAGGGCGTCTGCGGCACGTGCGAGACGTCGGTGCTCGCCGGGGTGCCCGACCACCGCGACTCGATCCTCGCCGACCACGAGCGCTCTCCCGGTCGTGCACCGACCGCCTCGTGCTGGACCTCTAGGAGATCCGCCATGACCACCCCGACGACCGCCGCAGCCCCGACCGTCCCCACCGTCGACGTCGACCCCTTCTCCCACGAGGTCCTCGCCGACCCGCTGCCGATGCAGGCCGCGCTGCGCGACGCGGGCCCGGTGGCGTGGATCCCGCGCTACGACCTGTACGCCGTGGCCCGCTACGACGAGGTCCGCGCGACGCTCGTCGACTGGCAGCGCTTCCCCTCCAGCGCCGGGGTGGGCCTGTCGAACTTCCGCTACGAGGAACCGTGGCGCCCGCCGTCGCTGCTGCTCGAGGCCGACCCGCCGCACCACGACGCGCCGCGCGCGGTCCTCGCCCCGATCCTGTCGCCGCGGGCGCTGCGCCGGCTGCGCGAGCGGTGGTGCGCCGACGCCGACGACCTCGTCGCGGACCTGCTCGATGGTGCCGGAGCCGGCGCCGGCGACGTGGTCGACCTCGACGCCGTCGCCGCGCTGGCCGAGGCGTTCCCGCTGCGCGTGTTCCCCGACGCCGTGGGCCTGCCGCCCGAGGGCCGCGAGAACCTGCTGCCCTACGGCGACCACGCGTTCAACGCCTTCGGCCCCGCCAACGACCTCGTGGCGAAGGGCGCGCCGCGCGTCGCGGAGCTCTCGGCGTGGGTCGCGTCGCAGTGCGCCCGCGACGTGCTCACCGACGACGGGTTCGGCGCGGCGATCTGGGCGGCGTCCGACCGCGGCGACATCACCCCGGCGCAGGCCCCGCTGATCGTGCGCTCGCTGCTCACCGCGGGCGTCGACACCACCGTCCACGGGCTCGGCGCCTGCCTCTACGCGCTGGCCTCGAACCCCGCGCAGTGGGACCGGCTGCGCGCCCGCCCCGACCTCGCCCGGGTGGCGTTCGACGAGGCCGTGCGGTGGGAGTCACCGGTGCAGACGTTCTTCCGCACGGCCGACGTCGACGTACCGATCGGGGACACGGTGGTCCCCGAGGGCCACAAGATCCTTATGCTGCTGGGCGCCGCCAACCGCGACCCGCGCCACTGGGACGACCCGGACACCTTCGACCTCGCCCGCGACCCGTCGGGGCACGTCGGCTTCGGCATGGGCCTGCACCAGTGCATCGGCCAGCACGTCGCCCGGCTCGAGGCGGAGGCCCTGCTGGGCGCCCTGGCGCGCCGTGTCGAGCGCCTCGAGCTCGCCGGCGAGCCCGAGCGCCACCACAACAACACCCTGCGCGCCTGGGGCTCGCTGCCGATGCGGCTGCACGTCGCCTGACCGGTCAGACGGCTCCGGCACCGCCGAGCTCGACCGCGCGGCGCACGACCTCGCCGAACACCGCCAGGTCCAGCTCACCGGCCCGCCGCACCCGGATGCAGCTGCGGCCGACCGAGACCTTCCCCAGGGTGCTCGCGTACGCCTCGGGCACGTAGGCGTCGCCCTCGGCCGCGGTGACGTACACGCTGAGGTGCCTGCTGCCGCCGCGCACCGTGACCAGGAAGGCGTCGCCCTCGCGCCCGGAGGCGTAGCGGTAGTGGAAGGGGCCGTAGCCCAGCACCGCGCCGTCGCGCACCGGGGGCAGCAGGGTGGGCGCCACCGCCGCGATGGTCCGGTGCACCTCGTCGAGGACCGCCGCCTGGTCCGCGCTCAGCGACGCCGCGAACGCCGCCGTGTCGTCCGTGCTCGCGGTCATCGGAGCACCGTAGGCCCGGTCCTCGAGGCCTCGCAGAGGTGTGGCGGGCCCGCCGTCGGGCAAGCATGCTCCGGGACACGCCCACCCGAGAGGCAGCGGATGCGCTACGACGACGACGCCCAGCTCGACACGTCCGAGGTCACCGATCAGCGGGGGCAGGGCGGCGGGTCCGGCGGCTTCGGCGGCGGTGGAGGCGGTGGGCTCGGCGGCCTGCTGCCCCTGCTCCTCGGGCTGCTCTTCCGGGGGCGCAGCGGCAAGGTCAGCTGGGTCGTCGTCCTCGTGGTGGTCGTCGGGTTCCTCGCCGTGCAGTTCCTCGGCGGCGGCACGTCGGCGCCGGTGGCGGGCGGGTTCGGCGAGCCCGGCGGGCCGGTGGTGGCGGGGACCTCGGAGCTCGCGAGCGAGTGCCGCACCGGCGCGGACGCCAACACCAACCCCGACTGCGCGATCGTCGCGGACATCAACTCGATCCAGGCGTACTGGTCGGGCGGCGGGTACGCCACGGTCGCCCGCACCGTCCGCGGGGCGCAGCCGCGGTACACCAACGTCGACACCGTCTTCTTCACCGGCGCGGTGAACACCCGCTGCGGCAGCGCCGACTCCAGCGCCGGGCCCTTCTACTGCCCGGCCGACGACCTCGTCTACATCGACCTGACCTTCTACGACCAGCTGCGCCAGCAGTTCGGGGCGCAGGGCGGGCCGCTGGCCAACGCCTACGTGCTCGCCCACGAGTACGGCCACCACGTGCAGGACCTGCTGGGCACCGAGGCGGCCGTGCGCTCGCGGCAGGGGGCGGCGTCGGACGCGGTGCGCCTCGAGCTGCAGGCCGACTGCTACGCCGGGGTGTGGATGAACCACGCGTCGGAGCCGGTGAACGGGCGCCGCCCGTTCATCACGGACGTCTCGCAGGCCGACCTCGACACCGCCGTCGACGCCGCCCAGCGCATCGGCGACGACTACATCCAGGGCCGGCTCGGCGGCGGCACCGTCGACCCGGACTCGTTCACCCACGGCACGTCGGCCCAGCGCAAGCGGTGGCTGACCACGGGCTTCACCAGCGGCGACCCCACCCGCTGCGACACCTTCCGCACGAACGACCTGGGCTGAGGCACCGACGTGCTCGTGACCGGCGTGCTGGTGGCGGTCGCCGCCGCGGCGAGCAACGCGGTCGGCTCGGTCCTCATGCGGTCGGCGTCGCGTCACCACGATCCGGCGGCGGGCCGGCGGCAGGCGCTCGTGGCCCTCCTGCGGCGCCCGGCGTGGTCGGCGGGCATCGCCGCGCACGTCCTGGGGTTCGTCCTGCAGGGGGTGGCGCTCGGTCTGACGCTGCTGACGGTGGTGCAGCCCGTCCTGGTCGTCGAGCTGCCGTTCACCCTGGTCCTGAGTGCGCTGGTGCTGCGGACGCCGATGAGTCGCCGCGCCTGGGTGGCGGTCGCGGCGATGGCGGGCGGCGTGGCGGTGTTCCTCGTCTGTCTGGTGCCCGAGGGCGGCGACCCGGCGGGGACCACCGCGACGGCGTGGCTCGTCGGTACCGCCGTCGTGCTGGTGCTCCTCGCCGTGCTCGTGCTCCTCGGCCGCACCGGGAGAGCGCGGCAGCGCGCCCTGTGGTTCGGTATCGCCACCGGGGTCACCTACGGCTACAACGCCGCGCTGCTGGCCGCGCTGGGCCCGGTCTGGGCCCAGGGCTGGTCGGGCCTGCTGACGGCGTGGCCGACCTATGGCGTCCTCGTCGGCGGCACCGTGTCCTTCGTGGTCCTCCAGCAGGCGTTGCAGGCCGGGGACCTCCTCTGGGCCCAGCCCGGGATCACGCTCGCCAACCCCCTGGTCGCGATCGTGTGGGGGTTCGTGGTGTTCGGCGAGCGCGTCGCGGTCGACGTGTGGCTCCTCGGCGCCGCGGCCGGCGCCGCGGCGATCGTGGCGGGGACGATCGTCCTGAGCCGGGTCGCCCTGCCGGCCGTGGCCGAGGACGTCGACGCGCCGTCGGGCCCGGGCCCGGAGCGGTGAGTCGGCCGGGCCTCCTCACCCCCTCGTGACGAGGGCGACCCACTCCGTGGGCGTGACCCCGTAGGCGTCGCGGAAGCGGCGCGAGAAGTGGGCCGCGTTGACGAAGCCCCACCGCCGCGCGACCGCGAACGTGCTCGTGCCCGGCGCGCGCACCGCCAGCTCGCGCCGCACGTGCTCCAGCCGCTCCCGCACGATCCAGTCGGTCAGCCGGCCGTCCCGGTCGCCCCAGGCGTTGTAGAGCGTGCGCAGCGAGACGTGGTGCTCGGCCGCGATGCGGGCGGGGGTGAGGTCGTGCTCGCGCAGGTGGGCGCGCACGTGCGCGACGACGCGGGCGCGCAGCGTCTCGTGCCGCACGTCGCGCGCGCGGGCGCCGCCGGCGGCCGACGCGACGAGGGCGCGCGTGAGGTCGATCGTCGCTCGCCCCAGGTCCGCCGCGACCGCGGGGCTCGCCGTCGCCGCGTCCATCGCGCCCGACATCGCCACCAGGTGGCCGCGGACCAGCGGCAGCAGGTCGCTGGCGTGCAGCCGGGGGATCGCCGCGCGCACGTCGTCGACGTCGAGCCCGAGGTCGGCGCGCGAGAAGTGCGTGACGAACGAGGACGTCCGGGTGCCGGTGTGGGCGAACGTGTACGGGGTGGTGAAGTCGACGATGACCACGGCGTCGCGGCCCACCTCGCGCTCGGCGCCGCGCGCCGCGTACCGGCACCCGCCGGGCACCAGGGCGATCGCGACCAGCTCGGGCGCGTCGGCCCGCACGTCCCGCGCCGTGCGCGCGAGCGTCATCGGGGTCCCCGTCGTGCGCAGGACCCGGGTGGCGCCCACTTCCCAGGCCTCCGCCCGGACGTCGACGGCCTCGGGCGGGGCCCGCAGCTCCACGCGCCGACGCGCGCCGCTGCGCGCGATGACGTCGTGCACCAGCTCGGCGCGGTCGCCGGGCGGGTGGGTCAGGGCGTCCAGGACGACGGCCACGGCACCCAGCCTCCGGCGCGGCGGCACCGCTGGTCAACGACCACCACGGACCGCTGACGGGCGACGACGGGACGTCACCGCCGTGGTGACGCCCCGCGGTCGACGGGGTTCAGGCGGTCACGGGCTCCGCGGGGACGGCGGCGGGCTCGACGACCGGCGGCGGGGTGGTCGCGTGGCGCACGGCCCAGGCCAGCACGTAGTCGGCGATCTCCTCCCAGCCCGGCGCGGCGGGCAGCAGGTGGGGCTTGCTGCCGAACTCCACCACCTCGGTGATCGTCTTCTGGCCCTTGTAGTGCGCGCCGTTCGACCACTGGATCTTCGGCGGCATGATGTTGTCGCAGCTGCCGGCGACGAGCAACAGCGGCGCCCGGTCCTCGTTGTGGTAGTCCACCCAGGTCCCGCTGTGTCCCGGGGTCAGGTTGGCCAGGGCGCTCTCGAAGATGATGCTCCCGGACACCGGCACGGCGTAGCGCTCGTAGAGCGCGCGGGCCTCGGCCTCCGGGAACGTGTTGGTGAACGCGTAGTTCCAGTGCTCGAAGTCGTACCGGATCGCCCGGTGCCGGTTCGCCGGGTTCTTCAGCACCGGGAACGTCGCTCGGGCCTGGGTGAGCGGGATGATCGGCACGCCCTCGGTGGGCGCCGAGTTCAGCGCGACGCCGGCGGCGCCGAAGCCGTGGTCGAGCAGGATCTGGGTGAACGCCCCGCCCGCGGAGTGGCCGATGATGATCGGCGGGGACTCGAGCTCGCGGAGGACCGACTCGAGGTGCTCCACGATCGACGAGATCGTGATCGCCTCGACCGGCGAGGGGTCGGCGTTGAGGGACTCGACCTCCACCTCGAAGCCGGGGTAGGCCGGGGCGATGACCCGGTACCCCTGGGCCTCGTACCGGGCGACCCACTGCTCCCAGGAGCGCGGGGTCACCCAGAAGCCGTGGACGAGGACGATGGTGTCGGGGGCCGGGCGGGCGGCGTGCGTCATGACGGGGTCCTTCCTCAGACCGTCTTGAGGAACTCGAGCAGGTCGTGCGAGAGCCGTTCGGGGTGCGTGTCCGTGATCCCGTGCGGGGCGCCGGCGTAGGTGATGAGCTGCGCGCCCGCGACGAGGCGCGCGGATGACTCGCCGCCGACCGCGTACGGCACGACCTGGTCGTCGTCGCCGTGGATCACCAGGGTGGGCACGTCGACGCGGGCGAGGTCGCCGCGGAAGTCGGTCTCGGAGAACGCGGCGATGCACTCGTAGGCGTTGCGGGCGCCCGAGCGCAGGCCCTGCAGCCAGAACGCGTCACGGATACCCTGCGAGACCTCCGCACCGTCCCGGTTGTTCCCGAAGAACGGCCCGTCGGCGAGGTCGCGGTAGGTCTGCGAGCGGTCGGCGAGCGAGCCGGCGCGGATGCCGTCGAACGCCTCGATCGGCACGCCGCCCGGGTTGTCCTCGCGCCGGACCATCAGCGGCGGCACGGCCGAGACCAGCACGAGCTGCGCGACCCGCCCGGTGCCGTGGTTGCCGATGTAGCGGGTGACCTCGCCGCCGCCGGTGGAGAACCCGACCAGCGTCACGTCGCGCAGGTCGAGCTGCTCGATCAGGGCCGCGAGGTCGGCGGCGTAGGTGTCCATCTCGTTGCCGGACCAGGTCTGGGTCGACCGGCCGTGCCCGCGGCGGTCGTGCGCGACGGCCCGGTAGCCGTGCGTGGCGAGGAACAGCTGCTGGGTCTCCCAGCTGTCCGCGTCGAGCGGCCAGCCGTGGCTCAGGACCACCGGGCGTCCCGCGCCCCAGTCCTTGTCGTGGATCCGTGCGCCGTCCCCGGCGGTGACGTAGGGCATCGAGCCTCCGATCGGACCGGCCCCGTGCGGACCGGCGATCAGAAGTTGGCACGGCTGCGGGCGTCCGGGTGTTCCGTGCGTGCACGGCGCTGTGCCGGGCGTGCAGACCCGCGGCGCGGAGGTTTCAGGCCCCGGGGTCGGTGAGGCCGAGCTCGGCGACGATCGCGGACGTGTGCTCGCCGAGCGCGGGGATCGCGCCCATGGGCAGCTCGACGTCGCCGAAGGTCATCGGGGGCAGGGTGCCGCGCAGCTCGCCGACCTCGCTGGCCACCGGGCGCCAGCGGTCGCGCTCGACGAGCTGGGGGTGGTCGAGGACGTCGGCGGTCGCGTTGACCTGCGCGGCGGGGATGCCGGCGGCGGCGAGGCGGTCGTCGAGGTCGGCGGTCGTGTGGCGGCGGGTGTGGGCGGCGACGAGCTCGTCGAGCTCGGCGCGGTGCCCGACGCGGGCGACGTTGGTGGCGAAGCGCGGGTCGTCGGCGTGCTCCGGCGCGCCGAAGACGTCGGTGACCAGCGCCCGCCAGCCCCGGTCGTTCTGCACGCCGATCAGCACCTGGCCGTCGCGGGTGGGGTAGGCGTCGTACGGGGCGATGGCGGCGTGGGACAGGCCCATCCGCGGGACCGGCCGGCCGCCGTAGAGCTGCATGAGCAGCGGGTGGCCCATCCACTCCACCGCGGCGTCGAACATCGACACGTCGATCTCCGCGCCCTCGCCGGTGCGCTCGCGACGGAACAGGGCGGAGAGCGCCGACATCGCGGCGTAGCAGCCGGCCGCGATGTCGGCGTTGGGGACGCCGGTCTTGGTGGGGGTGTCCGGGGTGCCGGTGACCGCGACCATCCCCGACTCGGCCTGCACGAGCATGTCGTAGGCCTTGCGGTCGTGGCGCGGCCCGCTGGTGCCGTAGCCGGAGATGGCGAGCGTGACCAGGCGCGGGTCGGCGTGCCGCAGGGTGGCGGGCTCGAGGCCGAGGCGGGCGACGGCGCCGGGCGCGGTGTTGTGCAGGAAGACGTCGGCGCGGGCGAGCAGGGCGGCGACGACCTCGCGGCCGTGGTCGGTCTTGAGGTCCACCGCGAGCGACTCCTTCCCGCGGTTGAGCCACACGAAGTGCGTGGCCAGTCCGCGTACGGCCTCGTCGTAGCGGCGCGCGAAGTCGCCCTCGCCCGGCTTCTCGATCTTGATGACGCGCGCGCCGAGGTCGGCGAGGTGGCGCGTGGCCAGCGGGCCGGCCACGGCCTGCTCGAGCGCGACGACGGTGATGCCCTCGAGGGGGAGCCCTGCCGGCATGGCCGTGACGGTAGCGGTCGATGGCGCCCGGAATACCGTAGCCACTTCAATGCTTGTAGCTGCTACCGAGTGCGAGTGATGGGGTGACGAGATGACCGACCTGCTGCTGGTCCCCGTCGACGACAACGTGATCTTCCCGGGCATGACCGTCGTGGTCCCGGCCGCCGAGGTCGGCGCCGAGGAGGGCGAGCAGGTGCTGCTCGTCCCGCGCCACGAGGGGCAGTTCGCCGCCGTCGGCACCGTCGCCGACCTCACGGGCCGCACCCGGCTGCCGAACGGCGTGACCGCCGTGCAGCTGACCGGCGTGCACCGCGGGAAGGCCGGGACGGGCAGCGCCGACGACGCAGGGCACCTGCGCGTCGACGTGACGCCCCACCCGGACAGCACCGAGCGCGACGGGCGCATCCGGGAGCTGGAAGCCACCTACCGCGCGGTGGTGGACGAGATCCTCGAGCTGCGGGAGGACGACGGCCGCGTGGCCGCGTTCCTGCGCGGCATCGACGAGCCCGGCGCGCTGGCGGACACCGCCGGCTGGGCGCCGGAGGTTCCCTACGACGAGAAGGTCGGCCTGCTCGAGACGCTCGACGTGCGCGAGCGCCTGGAGTTGGCCGTGCGCGTGCAGCGCGAGCGGCTCGCGGAGCTGCAGGTGCGCAAGTCGCTGCGCGAGGACGTCGAGTCCGGCGCGGCGAAGCAGCAGCGCGAGTACGTGCTGCGCCGCCAGCTCGAGGCGATCCGCAAGGAGCTCGGCGAGGGCGACGGCGACGGGGGCGGCGACGACTACCGCGCGAAGATCGCCGAGGCCGGCATGCCCGACCACGTGCGCGAACAGGCCGAGCGCGAGCTCTCCCGCCTGGAGCGCACCGGCGAGCAGTCCGGCGAGTCCTCGATGATCCGGACCTACCTCGACTGGTTGCTGGCCCTGCCGTGGGCGAAGGCCTCGGAGGAGCAGCTCGACCCGCTCGCGGCCCGGGGCGTGCTCGACGCCGACCACACCGGCCTCGAGGACGTGAAGGACCGCATCGTCGAGTACCTGGCCGTCCGCAAGCTGCGCCGCGACCGGAGCCAGGAATTGGGGCTCAGCGAGGGCGACAAGAAGTCGGGCACGATCCTCACGCTGGTGGGGCCGCCCGGCACCGGCAAGACCTCGGTCGGCGAGTCGGTCGCCCGCGCGATGAACCGCGAGTTCGTCCGGATGTCGCTGGGCGGCATCCGCGACGAGGCCGAGATCCGCGGCCACCGGCGGACCTACGTGGGCGCCCTGCCCGGCCGCCTGGTGCGGGCGCTGCGGGACGCGGGCACGATGAACCCGGTGATCCTGCTCGACGAGGTGGACAAGGTCGGCGCCGACTGGCGCGGCGACCCGTCCGCCGCGCTGCTGGAGGTGCTGGACCCGGCGCAGAACCACGCGTTCCGCGACCACTACCTCGACGTCGAGATCGACCTCTCGCAGGTGGTGTTCCTGGCC
Organism: Actinomycetospora sp.; assembly: GCA_029266415.1. Taxonomy (GTDB): domain Bacteria; phylum Actinomycetota; class Actinomycetes; order Mycobacteriales; family Pseudonocardiaceae; genus Actinomycetospora. Next base: position 31,189 of record JAQSWW010000054.1, read on the forward strand.
ACGGCCAACCAGCTCGACACGATCCCGGGGCCGCTGCTCGACCGCATGGAGGTCATCTCCTTCGACGGCTACACCGTCGAGGAGAAGGTCGCCATCGCCCGCGACCACCTGCTGCCGCGGCAGGTCACGAGCGCCGGCCTCACCGCCGACGACGTGACCGCCGACGAGGCGGCGCTGCGTCTCGTGGTGTCGGAGTACACCCGCGAGTCCGGCGTCCGGCAGCTCGACCGCTCGCTGGGCAAGCTGACCCGCAAGATCGCCACGCGGATCGCCTCCGGCTCGGGCCCGGTCGTCGTCGACACCGACGTCGTGCGCGAGCACCTCGGCCGGCAGCGGTTCTTCACCGAGGCCGTCGAGCGGACCGCGGTCCCCGGCGTCGCGACCGGCATGGCCGTGACCGGCGCGGGCGGTGACGTCCTGTTCATCGAGGCCGCCGCGATGGTCGGCACCGAGGGCCTGGTCCTGACCGGCCAGCTCGGCGACGTCATGAAGGAGTCGGCCCGGATCGCCCTGTCGTGGGTGCGCTCGCACGCCGCGGAGCTGGGCATCGCCGAGGACGCGTTCGAGGGACGCTCGTTCCACGTGCACGTCCCCGCGGGCGCGATCCCCAAGGACGGGCCGTCGGCCGGCGTCACCATGGCCACGGCGCTGGTGTCGCTGCTGACCGGGCGACCGGTGCGGCACACCGTCGCCATGACCGGTGAGCTGACGCTGCAGGGCCGCGTGCTGCCGATCGGCGGGGTGAAGCAGAAGGTGCTGGCCGCGCACGCGGCGGGCCTGACGCAGATCGTCGTCCCGGAGCGCAACCGCGCCGACCTCGACGACGTCCCCGCCGACGTGGCCGCGCAGCTGGAGTTCCACCCGTCGATGACGATCGACGAGGTCCTCGACGTCGCCCTGGAGCCGGTGGCCCAGGTCGTCGAGGTGGCCGCCTGAGATGTGCTCACGGGAACCGGTGCCGCCCGAGGTGCGCGCGCTGACGGCACTGCTGGAGCGACGCTGGTCGCTCTCGGTGCTCTACGCCGCGCACCTCGGGGCGGCCCGGTTCTCGGAGTTCGAGCAGGCCCTCGGCCAGGTGCCGCCCGCGACGCTCGCGGCGCGCCTGGCCGACCTCGAGGCGGCCGGCCTCCTCGAGCGCCGCGTGCTCGACACCCGGCCGCCGCGCACCGAGTACGAGCTCTCCGCCGAGGGACACCGGCTGGCCCCGCTGCTGGAGGCGCTGACCACCTGCAGTCGCCCGCACCGGCCGCGCTGACCAGCTGACCTCGGAAGTCGTTGCCACCGCCGGGCCGCGGCGACGCCGGCCACGGCATCGACGTGACCGACCGGGGCGCCGTGCCCGCCCGCTGCTGCCCTTCCTGACGGGATCGGCCGTTCCGCGATGAGTTCGGGGGCCGCCGCCCGTCGTACCGGTGAGAGCATCCGGACCGGCAGGGAGGCGACCGTGGGAGACGACGTCTGGGCGATGGTGCACGCGGAGCGTGCGGCGCTGATCGCCGACCTCGAGGGCGTCGACGGGGCGCGGTGGGACCAGCCCTCGCCCTGTCCCGGGTGGAGCGTGCACGACGTCGTCGCCCACCTCGTCGACACCGCCCGCACCACCCGCCTCGGCTTCGTCGTGGCGATGGCCCGGGCGGGGTTCGACTTCGACCGGCAGAACGCCCGCGGGGTGGCGCGCGAGCGCGGGGCGTCCCCGGCGCAGACCCTCGAACGGCTGCGCGCGGTCGCCCGTCGCACCTCGACCCCGCCGGCGCCGCGGGACAGCCGCCTCGTCGAGGAGGTCGTGCACGGCGAGGACATCCGGCGGCCGCTGGGTCTCCGGCGCACCTACCCGGCGGAGGCGGTCGTGCGGGCCCTGCGGTTCCAGCTCCGCACCCCGGCGTCGTTCGGCGGCGCGAAGGAGACGGCGGCCCGGTTCCGGCTCGCGGCCACCGACGCCGACCTGGCCCTCGGTGACGGCCCCGAGGGCTCCGAGGTCCGGGGCGATGCGCTCGCGCTCCTGCTCGCCGTGTCCGGTCGCCCGGTGGAGCTCACAGGGCCCGGGCTCGCCGCGTGGGAGGCGTCGCGCTGAGGCGGACGCCACACCGGGCGGACACGCCGTCACCGCGGTCCCGGAGTGTCGGAGACGCCGGAGGGACGGCAGAATGGTTGGACACCACCGGGTCCTCCGCTGGTGCACGCGCAACAGCGGTGCGGGGGAGCGGCGGGTGGCGAGCAGGACGAGGGCGCTGGACGCCCCGGAGCGGGCGGTGTCGCGGGCACGGCTGTTCGACGCGGACGCCGACGACGGCTTCGACCGGCTCGCGCGGCTCGCGACCTCGCTGACCGGCGCGCCGATCGGCGCGGTGTGGCTCGCCGACGAGGACCGTCTCCTCCTGCGCAGCGTGTACGAGAGCGAGGCGCCGACGGGGCGCGCGTCCGGGGCCCGCGGCGGGGAGACCCCGGTCGAGCAGGCGCTGTGCGGCGCCGTCGTGCTCGAGGACGAGCCGGTGTGGGTGGACGACGTGGACGCGGACCCGCGCGCGCAGGCCGCGGACGCGGCGATCTGGGCGGCGCGGGCGTGGGCCGGCTGCCCCGTCCGCGACCCGGCCGGCGTGGTGATCGGCGTCCTGGGCGCGATCGACGCGCGCCCCCGCGCGTGGTCGCCCCACCAGCGCGACGTGCTGGCGACGCTGGCGCAAGCGGCCACCGGGGAGGTGGCGCTGCGCGTGGCGCTCGCCGACTCGCGCGCCGACCGGTCCGCGGCGGCCCAGCGGGCGGCGGCGTCGGACCACGTGGCCCAGGAGGCCGACCGCCAGGCCCGGGAGGCCGGCGAGCAGGCGCAGGAGGCGGGCGCGGCCGCCCGGTACTACCGCGAGCAGGCGCGCACGGCGAGCGTGCAGGCTGCGACGTCCGAGCAGCTCGCCGCGGAGGCCCAGCGGCTGGCCCGTCTGGCCGAGCAGCACGCGGCCGAGGCCGAGGAGTTCGCGTCGACGCTGCGCGAGAGCCTGCTGCCCGCGCGGCTGCCGGACTTCCCCGGGGTGGAGGTCGCGGCCCGCTACCGCCCCGGCACCGGGGCCTCGGTGCTGGGCGACTTCTACGACCTCTTCCCGACCCCGGGCGGCTGGGGCGCGGTCGTCGGCGACGTCTGCGGCAAGGGCCCCCAGGCCGCCCGCACCACGGCGCTCGCCCGGTCCACCGTGCGCGCGCTGGGGCACACCGACGACGACCCGGACGCCGTGCTCAGCGCCCTCCACGGCGTGCTGCACGTCTGGTTCGACCAGCGGCCGAGCTTCGTCACCGCCGTCTACGCCGGCATCGCCCCCCGCACGGACGACGGAGGGCTCGAGGTGCTGGTCGCGAGCGCGGGGCACCCGCCGGGCGTCGTGCAGCGGCGCGACGGCTCGATCACCGCACTGCAGGCCGGGGGGCGCGCGCTGGGCGTCCGGGCGGAGCCGCGCATCGCCCTCGAGCGGGTGACCCTGGAGCTCGGCGACCGTGTCCTGCTGTTCACCGACGGCGTCACCGAGGCCCGCCCCGTCGGCGGCCGCGAGTTCGAGATGGAGGGTCTGCTGGACGTCGTGGCGGGCCTGGATCCGTCGGCCGACGGACACGCCACCGCGGACGCGGTGCTCGCGGCCGTCGACGCCCACGCCGCGGGCGCGGCCCTCGACGACACCGCGCTGCTGGTCATCCGCGCGGTCCCGCGCCAGAGCCGCACGACCTAGCCAGCGCCCGTCCCCCGACGCCTCGGCCTGCCGGGCCGCCGGCCGGACCCAGACCGGGGCGGAGACGCGGGCAGCGCGGGCCTCGTCGCCGTCGACGAGGGCGCGGGCCGCGACCTCGACCGGGATCGGGCGGGTGAGGAACGCCGGCCGCGCCCGCGGGAAGGTCGCGCCCTGCGGGCGGGGCGAAACGCGTCGTCCACCGGGTCGGTGGCGACGAACCCGAAGTAGGCGACGCCCGCCGTGGCGCCGCGCGGCACCAGCTCGGCCCGCAGTGCCCGGACCAGCGCCTCCAGGCCGGCCGTGCTCACCGCGTACGACGCGTTGAGCACCCCGTTG
>JAQSWW010000230.1 GCA_029266415.1 Actinomycetospora sp.
CGCCGCGGCGCGCGCGAACGCGTCGAGGACGGCTCGGGCGGTGGGCCGCTCGCCGGTGTGCGGCAGGTGGGCGATGGAGATCGTGCGGGACAGCGGTCGCGCCAGCGGGACGACGACCACGCCGGCCGGGCAGAACACGCGGCCCAGGTCGCTGACGAGGGTGACGCCGAGGCCGGCCCCGACCATGGCCAGGGCCGTCGCCGGGTTGTCGACCCGGTGCCGCACGCGCGGGTCGAAGCCCGCGCGCCGGCAGGCGGTGCGCACCGCGCGGCCCCAGTACATGTGCGGTCCGGAGAGGATCCAGTCCTCGTCGGCGAGCGCGGCGAGGTCGGTCCCGGGCCCGTGGGGAGAGCCGGCCGGGACGGCGAGGTCGATCTGGTCCTGGCCCAGCGGGACGACGGTGAGGCCGGTCTTCCACGGCTCGGGGGCGTCGGGGTAGTCCAGCAGCAGCGCCAGGTCGAGGTGGCCGTGCCGGACCTCGGCGACGACGCTCTCGCCGTCGGCCTCGGTGCTGTCCAGCGCGATCCCGGGGTGGCGCGTCGCGAGGTCGGCGATCACCGCCGGCAGGAGGCCGGCCCCCGCCGCGGGGAACACCCCGACCGCCAGGTGCGCGGACAGGCTCTGCCGGGCGCCCTCGACCGCGGCGCACGCCCGCTGCTCGGCCGCGAGCAGGTGCTCGGCGTGCTCGGCGAGCACGCGCCCGACCTCGCTGAGCCGCACGCCCCGCCCCATCCGCTCGAGCACCGGGGCGCCGACCTCGGCGCTCAGCGTCTCGAGCTGCTGGGAGACGGCCGACGGCGAGTAGTGCAACGTGGCCGCGGCGGCGTTGACCCCGCCCTGGCGCGCGACCTCCCGCAGCGTGCGCAGGCGTCGGAGAGACAGCTCCATGAAGCAGAGCCAAACACCGGTGTCAACCAGTGTCCGCTGGACCTGAACGATCGTTCCGGGTGAGACTGCATCGCGATCGAGGTCGTCACCGGAAGGAGTCGTGGGGTCTGCGATGAGCGAGTTCAACGGTGGCCGGTACGTGCTGCCCGAGCCGGAGCGACCGGCGGGCGTGGTCACCGCACTCGGGATCGACGAGCAGACCGCGCCGTTCACGCCGGTCCGCCCCACCGCCGCCCCCGCGGAGGCGCCGAACGTCGTCGTGGTCGTCCTCGACGACCTCGGGTTCGGCACGTCCAGCGCCTTCGGCGGCCCCTGCCGGATGCCGACGGCCGACCGGCTCGCGCAGGACGGGCTGCGCTACACCCGCTTCCACGTCACGGCGCTGTGCTCCCCGACCCGCCAGGCGCTGATGACCGGCCGCAACCACCACTCGGTGGGCATGGGCGGGACCACCGAGATGGCCACCTCGGCGCCCGGCTACACCGGCTTCCGCCCGCGCAGCGCGGCGACGATGGCCCGCACTCTGCAGGCCAACGGGTACGCCACCGCCGCGTTCGGCAAGTGGCACCAGACCCCGCCGTCGGAGATCAGCCCGGTCGGCCCGTTCGACCGCTGGCCCACCGGCGAGGGCTTCGACCACTTCTACGGCTTCATGGGCGCCGAGATGAACCACTGGTCGCCGCTGCTCTACGAGGGCACCCGGCCCGTCGAGCCCGTGCGCGGGCCCGGCTACCACCTCACCGAGGACCTCGTCGACCACGCCGTGGACTGGGTGCGGACCCAGCGCACGATGACGCCCGACCGCCCGTTCTTCACCTACCTGGCCTTCGGGGCGTCACACGCGCCGCTGCACGTCGCGCCGGAGTGGCCGGAGCGCTACCGGGGCGCGTTCGACGACGGCTGGGACCGCCAGCGGGAGCGGACGCTCGCCCGGCAGAAGGAGCTGGGCGTCGTCCCGGAGCACACCGAGCTGGCCCCGTGGGCCGAGGGCGTGCCCCGCTGGGACGAGCTCGGCGACGACCAGCGGGCGCTCGGGGCGCGGTTCATGGAGACCTTCGCCGGGTTCACCGAGCACGCCGACACCCAGCTCGGGCGGTTCGTCGCCGCGCTGGAGGGGCTCGGCGAGCTCGACGACACGCTGTTCGTCTACCTGCTCGGCGACAACGGGGCCTCGGGCGAGGGCGGGCTCGAGGGCACCCTGGTCGAGCACCGCCTCGGGCACGGCATCGTCGACGACCCCGCGGAGATGATCACCCACCTCGACGGGCTCGGCGGGCCGGAGAGCTACCCGATCGCCCCGGTCGGCTGGGCGCTGGCGATGAACACCCCGTACCAGTGGACCAAGCAGGTGGCCTCCCACTTCGGGGGCACTCGCGACGGGCTGGTCGTGCACTGGCCCCGGGGCATCGCCGACCGCGGCGGGCTGCGCCACCAGTTCCACCACGTCGTCGACGTGCTCCCGACGGTCCTCGAGTGCGCCGGCCTCCCCCACCCGACCACCGTCGACGGCGTCACCCAGCAGCCGATCGAGGGCGTCAGCATGCGCTACACCTTCGACACGCCCGCGGCACCCGACCGCCACCGCACCCAGTACTTCGAGATGTGCGGCAACCGCGGCGTCTACCACGAGGGCTGGACGGCGGTGACCCGCCACGGCGTCCCCTGGGAGATGGTCGGCACCGGCGGCACGTCGTTCCGCGACGACGTCTGGGAGCTCTACGACACCCGCACCGACCCGAGCCAGGCCCACGACCTGGCCGCGGAGCACCCCGCGCAGCTCGCGGCCCTGCAGGAGCTGTTCCTGATGGAGGCCGCGAAGTACCGGGTGTTCCCGCTCGACGACCGGGTGACCGAGCGCGAGAACCCGCAGATCGCCGGCCGGCTCGACCTGCTCGGCGGCCGCCGCTCGGTGACCTTCCACGGCCGGACGCGGCGGCTGATCGAGGAGGCGACGCCGAACGTCAAGAACACCTCCCACACCGTCGTCGCCGACGTCGAGGTCGACGGGGAGCTCGACGCGGACTCCGAGGGCGTGATCGTCGCCCAGGGCGGGCGGTTCGGGGGCTGGGCGCTCTACTGCCGTGAGGGGCGGCCCTGCTACGTCTACAACTACTTCGGGATCCGGGTGCACACGGTGGGTGCCGAGGAGCCGATGACCCCCGGCCGCCACGAGGTCCGCATGGACTTCTGCTACGACGGCGGCGGCCTCGGGCGGGGCGGGGAGGTCGTGCTCTCCGTGGACGGCGCGAAGGTCGCCAGCGGCGTCGTCGACACGACCGTGCCGTACTACTTCTCGTTCGACGAGACCCTCGACGTCGGCGTCGACCTGGGCACGCCGGTGAGCGACGACTACCCGGCGGTCGGCAACGAGTTCACGGGGACGGTCCACACGGTGCGGATCGACCTGCACGAGGGGCCCGAGGACGGCGAGACGGTGCCCGGGGACGGCGGCCTCTACCAGCGGGTCATGACGTCCCAGTGACCGCGGAGGTCGCGCAGCGGAACCCGAGGTTGCCCGAGCTCGACTCGGGCGTGTTCGACGACCGCGCGGCCACCCGGTACCGGTAGCAGTACGAGTCGTGGCAGAGGTACGACCCGCCGCGCATGACCCGGGCGTCCCCCACGCCCGGCCCCTCGCCGGGGCCGGTCGGGTCGACGACCTGGCCGCGGCGGTAGGTGTCCGGCGAGAACCGGTCGGAGCACCACTCCCAGACGTTGCCGACCATCTGCCACAGGCCGTAGCCGTTGGGGCGGTAGGACTTCACCGGCGCGGTGGTCAGGTAGCCGTCCTCGACGGTGTTGTGGGTGGGGAAGCGGCCCTGCCAGACGTTCAGCGCCCACCGGCCGCCGGGACGCAGCTCGTCGCCCCAGGGGAACCGGGCGCCCTCGAGCCCGCCGCGCGCGGCGTACTCCCACTCCGCCTCGGTGGGCAGCCGCTTGCCCGCCCACGCGGCGTAGGCCTGGGCGTCGTGCCACGACACGTGGACCACGGGGTGGTTCGCGCGGTCGCCGATCGACGAGCCCGGGCCCTCCGGGCGGCGCCAGCAGGCGCCTCGCACCCCCAGCCACCAGCCCGCGCCGTCGACGCTGGTCATCACGTCGGACCGGTCGCCGGAGAAGGCCAGGTGGAACACCGCCGACGACCCCCACCGCTCGGCGTCGGTGACGTGTCCGGTGTCCTTGACGAACGTCGCGAAGGCCGCGTTGGTCACCGCGGTGGCGTCGAGCCCGAACGGCGACAGCGTCACCGGGTGGACCAGGTGCTCGCCGTCGGCGGCGTAGCCCTCGCCGAAGTGGTCGCCCATCGCGAACCGCCCGCCGGGGACGGCGACCTGCCCCCGCGTGCTGCGTGCCGCGGTCCCCCTCAGCGGGCGTCCCCCGCGGTGACGGTCTCGCGGTGCGGGCCGAAGGCGCGGTTGACCGGACGGCCGGAGCGTCGCCAGGCCCGCACGCCGTCGGGCAGCGTGGCGACGTCGGTGAGGCCCACCTCGGCGAGCAGGGCCGTCGCGGCCGCCGCCTGCTCGTCGGTGTCCGCGACGACGCAGACGCGCCGCGCCCGCCCCGAGAACAGGGCGGAGAAGAGCGCGTCGTCGCTGTCGCGCAACCGGCGGACCAGCACGCTCGGGGTGGCCGACCAGCTCCCGGGGATGTGCGCCCCGGCGAACACCTCGGCGTCGCGCGGGTCGAGCGCGACGAGCGCGCGGGTCTCGAGGCCGCGGGCGAGCTCGGCGACGGTCATCGAACCCGGCACGTCCACCTCCACACCCCGCCACGGCGACGCAGGTCAAGCCGCCGGTCGCGGTCGATCGTAACCGCGCGACGCCCGCACACACCCATACGCGGACGAAAGACACTCCGCGGTTGGGCCGACGGCCACCGGCGTGTCCGGCGGATGATGGCCCGGTCACCCCCGAGTGGCCCCCGGGTGGGGGCGGGACCGTGGCGGGCTTGGTCGGTGCGTGACGATCCGAGTACGGTTGGCCGCGACCGGACACCGGCGGATGTTCGTCCGCCCGGCGCCGGGAACGGGAGACGGTGCCCGGCGCGCCTCCCTCCCCCGGTGGGTCCAGAACGCGGGCTCGCCCCGCGACCACGTCGTCGCGGGCCTCCCCCGCCGGCCCCGCCGGCCGCACTGCCCGCACCTCCTGGTCCACTCCCGTGCGCCCCGGGCGCACCCGCTCCCGTGTGATCCGGTCCAGGAAGGACGAGCTCATCAGCGTGCGGCGCGCGGACCCGGACGACCCGGGCGAGGACAGCGGCTTCCGGGTCGAGCTCCGCGACCTCCCGGGCGAGGAGGTCCTGGTGGTCGAGGGTCGCGGCGAGCTCGACCTGGCCACGAAGGACGAGCTGCGCGAGGCGATCGCCGCCGTCCGGGGGACGCGCCGGAGCTCGGGTGTCCCCGTCGCCTCCGAGCACCGCATCGTGATCGACCTGAGCCGGGCGACGTACCTCGGCGCGACGATCATCGCCGCGCTCGTCGAGGAGGCCCGCAGCACGCCGGGCCCCGCCCGGCTCGTCGTCGGCGGGCACGGGCTGGTGAGCCGGGTCGCCGCGGTGCTCGACCTCGGCGAGGTGTTCGAGATCGTCGAGAGCCTCCCCGCCGCGCTGTGCGGGTCCGCCGAGGCGGGCTGACCGGCTGCTCCTAG
>JAQSWW010000231.1 GCA_029266415.1 Actinomycetospora sp.
GGAGATGTTCGGCGAGCCGGGGGACATCAAGCTCGCCGCCCTCGCCGTCTCCGAGCCGCAGGGCGGCAGTGACGTCGCCAGCCTGCAGACCCGCGCGCGCAAGGACGGCGACGACTGGGTGCTCGACGGCGAGAAGATCTGGATCGGCAACGGCGGGATCGCCGACGTCACGATCGTCAACGCCGTCGTCGACCCCGAGCTCGGCACCAAGGGCCAGGCGATGTTCGTGGTGCCCAAGGACACCCCGGGCATGGAGCAGGTCCGGCGGCTGCGCAAGCTCGGCCACCGGGCCTCGCACACCGCCGAGCTCAAGTTCGAGAACTGCCGCATCCCCGCCGACCAGCTGCTCGGCGGTGAGGACAAGCTCGAGCACAAGCTGGAGAAGGCCCGCCGCGGCGAGGGCAGGCCCGCGGCGCTCGGCACCTTCGAGCAGACCCGCCCGATGGTGGCCGCGATGGCGCTGGGCGTGGCGCGCGCGGCCTTCGAGTACGCGTGCGACCACGCCCGCCGTCGCGAGGCGTTCGGCGGGCCGGTCATCGGCAACCAGGGCGTCTCGTTCCCCCTGGCCGACCTCGCCGCCGACATCGACGCCGCCCGGCTGCTCACCTGGCGCGCGTCGTGGATGGCCGCCAACGGCGTGCCGTTCCAGGTCGGCGAGGGCTCGATGTCCAAGCTCAAGGCCTCGGAGGTCGCCGTGCGCGCCGCCGAGCAGGCCGTTCAGACCTGCGGCGGCTGGGGCTACGTCGACGACCTGCCGGTCGAGAAGTGGTACCGCGACGCCAAGCTCTACACGATCTTCGAGGGCACCAGCGAGATCCAGCGCATGGTCATCGGCCGGACGCTGTCCGAGACGGAGTCGACCGAGGCGCCCGTGCACCACCGCCTGCCCGGCGACCGCCGCGGGCTGAGCCGCAAGTTCGGGCACGGCTCGCTGGTGCGGGCCCGCGCGGGCGGGGTGTTCATGAAGCTGGCGAACAAGGCACCCGAGCCGGTCCTGCGCCTCGGCGGCAAGCTCGCGTCTCCCGGCGCCTGACCCCACCCTGGCTGCGGCTGCGGCTGGGGCACCTGCGGTGCCAGCGTGGGGGCCACGCTGGCGTTCGACGCCAGGAAATCACCCCGCTCGCCATCTGGTGGTGCACGTGGCAGCCCCGGCGCGGTCGTCGTGGGCCTCGCGCCCCACCCCTCCTCATGCTCGCTCCGAGTCCCGGCGATGATGGGCGGGTGACCTCCTCCCGGCCACCGGAGCGCCGCTCCCGGCACGGGGCGACGGCAGATCGTGCGGCGGACCCGCCCCGGAAGCGCCCCCGGGACTCCGACGCGGCGACCGGGCCGATCGTCACTGCCGGACGCCCCCACGACGAGGGCGAGGACGCTCCGCCCTCGAGGAGCGAGCGCTCCCGACGCTCCACCGCGGACCGAGCGGGTGGATTTCCTGGCGTTGAACGCCGGCGTGGCCGCCAGGCTGGCACATCACGCCCCGTACGACCGCCGGCGGCGGAGCGCCGGGAGCGGGAGGGGCGGAAGCGGCAGGGGCCGCGGGGGGAGAACGGTCGCCAGGAGCCGGCGAGCCCCGTCGCTCACGGTCACGGCCACGGTCACGGTCACGGGCACGGGGGTGGCGACCTCGAGGGTGTCTCGGCGCGGCGGGTGCGCCGGCTGCTGGCCGTGCTCCTCGCGCCGTTCGCCCTCGCCGTCCTCGCGGGCCTGGTCCTGCTCGCGCCGTCGCCGGGCGAGTACGCGGCCGTCGTCGAGGGGGCCCGCACCGGCCAGTCGGGCCAGGGTGTCCCCGGGCTCGGCGGGCAGACCCCGGTGAACGGCGAGGTGCTGCGCGCGGCCGGGGAGTCCGACTGCACCGACCCCAACCTGCCCTCCCCCGCGCCCGGCGAGGGCTGCGTCGCCGTCACCGTCCGGCTCACCGACGGGCCCGCCGCGGGCACCACGGTCGCCACCCTGGCCCCGGCCTCCCCCGGCTCCCCGCGGTTCGCGGTGGGCGACCCGGTGGTGCTGTCCTGGGCGGGCGGCGACCCCACCGACCCGCTGACCTACACCCTCGTCGACTTCCAGCGCGGGCCACCGCTCCTGCTGCTCGGCGGGATGTTCGCGCTGGCCGTGGTCCTGCTCGGCCGCTGGCAGGGGCTCTTCGCCCTCATCGCGCTCGGGGTCACCCTCGGCGTGCTGGCCGTGTTCGTGCTGCCCGCGCTGGCCACCGGGTCGCCGCCGCTCCCGGTCGCGCTCACCGCCTGCGGGCTGATCGTCGGGGTGGTCCTGCCGCTCACCCACGGCCTGTCGGCCCGCACCGCGACGGCCGCGCTCGGGACGCTGGCGAGCCTCGGCCTGATCGGCGTGCTCGCCCTGGTCTTCGCCGCCGCCTCGCGGCTCACCGGGCTCGGCGAGGAGGCCTCGGAGCTGGCCGGGGTGCTCGAAGGCGGCCTCGACCTGCGCGGGCTGCTGCTCGCCGGTGTCGTCATCGGCGCCCTCGGCGTGCTCGACGACGTCACCGTCACCCAGACCAGCGCCGTGTGGGAGCTGCACCGTGCGAACCCGGCCGCTCGGCTGAATGACCTCTATGGTTCCGCCATGCGTGTCGGCCGGGACCACGTCGCCTCCGCGGTGAACACGCTGGTGCTCGCGTACGCCGGGGCGGCGCTGCCCCTGTTGCTGCTGTTCGCGCTGGCGGGGCGGGGTCTCGGCGACCTGCTCACGGCCGAGGACGTGGCGCAGGAGGTGGTGCGGACCCTGGTCGGCAGCATCGGGCTGGTCGCCTCGGTCCCGCTGACCACCGTCCTCGCGGCCGTCGTCGTGCGCGCCGTCAGCTCGAGCCCCCGGGGTGAGCCCGCATGACCCGGCCCGCCCTGCCGCGCGCGGTCGACCCGGCACCGGCGCCGCACGGGGTGCTCGACACCGCGCGGGCCCTGGTCGTCGCCTCGACGCGCACCGCGATCGAGCTGACCCTGCAGGGACCGTCGATCGTGCGCGGGATCGCCGACATCGCCCGCACGGGCGCCGGCACGGCCGCGGACCTCAGCCCGCTCGTGGTCGACGCGCTGCGCGCGGTGCCCCGGCTGGTGCGGCTGCTCGAGCAGCTGGCGCCCGTGGCGTCGGGCCTGCAGCACACCCTCGAGGAGCTCGCGCCCGACCTCACCCGGCTCTCCTACGCCGTCGACGCCCTCGACCGCCTCGGCGGCGCCGTCGACGACCTGCACGCGATCGCCCGCGCCGTGCCGACCCTGGCCCGCATCGCCGAGGCCGTGCCCGCCCTCGACCAGCTCGCCGAGGCCGGGCCCGCGCTGACCCGGCTCGGGCAGGCGGTCGACGACCTGCACGCCCTCGCCGGAGCCGTGCCCGCCATCCAGGACATCGCGGGCGCCGCGCCCGACATCCGTGTCCTCGGCGAGGCCGTCCCCGCGCTCCAGGAGATCGGCCGCGCGCGCGGCGACATCGCCACCCTCGCCAGCGCCGTCCCCGCGCTGCAGGAGATCGGCCAGGCCCGCGGCGACATCGCCGCCCTCGCGAGCGCCGTACCCGCCCTGCAGGCGCTCGCGGGCGCCGCGCCCGACATCCACGAGCTCACCGAGGCCGTCCCGGCCCTCCAGCAGATCGGCGACGCCCGCGACGACATCGCCGTGCTCGCGAGCGCGGTGCCCGCGCTGCAGGAGATCGGGCAGGCCCGCGGCGACATCGCCGCCCTCGCCGGGGCCGTGCCCGCGCTGCAGCAGCTGGGTGAGGCGGCACCGGTGCTCGAGCAGCTCGCGGGCGTGGTCCCGGCGCTGCAGCGGATCGGCGACGCCGCCGGCGAGCTCGAGACCCTCGCGGGCGCGGTGCCGGCCCTGCAGGAGATCGCCGCCGCCGCGCAGCACCTGGGCACGCTGGCCGGGGCCACCGACGACCTCGCGACCCTCGCCGGCACCACCGGCACCCTCGACCGCCTCGGGTCCGCCGTGCCCGACCTCGGCCGGATCGCCGACGCCACGGGCACCGTCGAGCGCCTCGCCGACGCCGTGCCCACCGTGGCCCGACTCGCCGACGCCGTCCCCACGGTCGCCGCCCTCGCCGACGCCGTGCCGACGCTCCAGGCGCTGGCCGGCGCGGTCGACGACCTGCACGCGCTGTCGGCCGCCGTCGACGACCTGCACCACCTCGCGGAGGCCGCGCCGGCGCTGCGGGCGATGGCGGGCGCAATCGACGAGGTCCGCAAGCTCTCCGGCGCGATCGACCACGTCGAGGTGCTCGCCCGCCACGCCGACACCACGTTCCCCGACGTCCCGCCGCGCCTGGCCAACCTCGACGCGGCGCTGTCGACCGCGGCCGGCGAGCTGCAGAAGGTCAGCCCCGACCTGCGCACCCTCGCCAGGCGCATCGACAACCTCGACGAGCAGATCAAGGTGCTCGCCGACGCCCTGGCCCCGCTGCAGGGCACCACCGAGCGCCTCGGGCGCGTCGTCGACCGCCTGCCCGGACGCAAGCGGGGACCGGGCGACCCGTAGCGCCGCACCGCCGCGGAGATCACCAGGCGGAAAGGCACGCCGGCGAACCTCGCCGAGGTGCCTTTCGCCCTGCTGATCTCCCGGTGGGCGGGGCCGAGCGCTCAGCCGGCCGCGGACGGCAGCGCGGCGCCGGTGTCCTTGAGCCCGACGCCCGACAGCCCGAGGCGGAAGGACTCGGTCATCAGCGCGGCGAGCACCTCGGCCGCGGCGTCGTGGGTCAGGCCGTCGGGCGGGCGGATGTTGGACACGCAGTTGCGCTCGGAGTCGGCGCGGCCGACACGGGGTTCGTAGGTCAGGTAGGCGCCCAGCGAGTCCGGCGCCGACATCCCGGGCCGCTCCCCGATCAGCACGAGCACCATCCGCGCGCCCAGCGCCGCGGCGATCTCGTCGCCCAGCGCGACGCGCGCCTGCTCGGCCACCACCACCGGGGCCACCGACCAGCCCTCGAGGCGCGGGAGCAGCGCGTCCACCACGGCCACCGCGTGGTCCTGCACCGCGCGCGCCGACAGGCCGTCGGCGATCACGATCGCCAGGTCGTACGAGCCGGCCTCCAGGCCGTGGTCGTCGGCGAGGCGCCGGCCGAGGTCGGGGCGCTGGAGGTACTCGGTGCGGTCGGCGACCCGTGAGCGCACCACCGGTCCCGCTCGCTCTCCCAGCGCCGCGAGCACCGCCTCGGCGTCCAGCGGCGCGTGCACCGCGTCGCGGGCCTGGGCGTGCGCGGCGGCGAGGCGCAGGTTCTCCTCCGTCGAGAGCCCGTCGCCGGCGCGTCCGAGCCCCACGCGCGCCCGGGTCGCGGCGCGCAGCGTCTCCCACGGGTCCGGAGCGCTCACGCCATCAACGCCCGGATCGGCTCGGGCACCAGCTGCGGCACGCGGCCGGCGTCGTCGAGCAGCCCGACCGAGGCCAGCCACGTCTCGAACTCGGGTGCCGGGCGCAGGCCCAGCGTCTGGCGCACCTGCAGCACGTCCTGGAACGACAGCGACTGGTAGTTGAGCATGATGTCGTCGCCGCCCGGCACCGTGATGACGAA
>JAQSWW010000232.1 GCA_029266415.1 Actinomycetospora sp.
TGGGAAGGACCCCGCCCGCCGCGCTCGGGACGAGCTCCCCATCGTGCGCGCCGACCCCCTACGCCGGCCCCGCCGACGGCCGGGCGGCCGGTGACCGGCTGCCGGGCGGACGGTGTCGACGCGGTGAACGCGCCGGTCCCGGGACGTGGGCCGGGTCGCGGTCCCTCGCGGCCCGCGCGCGGCTCCGGCACGATCGGTGAGCGTGAGCACCTCCTCCTCCACCGGTAGCGCCACCGGCACCGCCACGGCCGACGGGTCCGACGGCACCGACGTGATCGCCGAGGACACGGAGGTCACCGAGGTCACCGAGGTCGCGACCGACACCGCCACCGACGACGGTGCGGGGCGCGTCGGCCCGCGCCCGCCCGCCGCGGCCGACCACCCCAGCCGCGGGGTCCGCGGGCGCACGCCGGGCGCCCCCGCCGCACCGACCGCCCAGGCCGCCGCCGGCGACCTGCCCGCGGACCGGTACGACAGCCGCGAGCTGTCGTGGCTGGAGTTCAACGCGCGCGTGCTGGCGCTCGCCGAGGACACCAGCCAGCCGCTGCTCGAGCGGGCGAAGTTCCTGTCGATCTTCGCATCGAACCTCGACGAGTTCTACATGGTGCGCGTCGCCGGGCTGAAGCGGCGCGACCAGGCCGGCCTCGCGGTGCGCGGCGCGGACGGACTCACGCCGCGCGAGCAGCTGGGCCGCATCGCCGAGCGCACCCAGGAGCTGGCCCACAAGCACGCCCGCGTGTTCCGCGACGACGTGGCCCCGGCCCTCGAGGACGCGGGCGTCCACGTCATCGACTGGTCGCAGGTCACCGAGGCCGCCCGCCCCCGGCTCTCGGAGTGGTTCGCGCGCCAGGTGTTCCCGGTGCTCACCCCGCTGGCCGTCGACCCCGCCCACCCCTTCCCCTACATCTCCAACCGCTCGCTGAACCTCGCGGTCGCCGTGCTCGACCCGGAGACGGGCGCCGAGCACTTCGCCCGGGTCAAGGTGCCGAACAACGTGCCGCGGCTGGTGCGCGTCGGTCGTGACCCCGAGGAGGACGGCGGCAGCGACCGGGAGGCGTGGTTCCTGCCCATCGAGGACCTCATCGCCGAGAACCTCGACCAGCTCTTCGAGGGCATGCGGGTGACCGAGCACCACGTGTTCCGGGTGACGCGCAACGCCGACCTCGAGGTCGAGGAGGACCGCGACGAGGACCTCCTGCAGGCCCTCGAGCGCGAGCTGGCCCGCCGTCGCTTCGGCCCGCCGGTCCGTCTCGAGGTCACCGACACGATGAGCGGGCACATGCTCGAGCTGCTGCTGCGCGAGCTCGACGTGGACCCGCACGACGTGGTGCAGGTGCCGAGCCTGCTGGACCTCTCGGCGCTCATGGAGCTGATGGCGCTCAACCGCCCGGACCTCAAGGACCCCGTCTTCGTGCCGGCCACGCACCCGGCGTTCAGCGAGGGCGAGACGCCCAGGAGCGTGTTCGCCACGCTGCGCGAGGGCGACGTGCTGGTGCACCACCCCTACGACTCGTTCTCCACGAGCGTCCACCGCTTCATCGAGCAGGCCGCGGCGGACCCCAAGGTGCTGGCGATCAAGCAGACGCTCTACCGCACCTCGGGCGACTCGCCGGTCGTCGAGTCGCTCATCGACGCGGCCGAGGCCGGCAAGCAGGTCGTCGCCGTCGTCGAGATCAAGGCCCGCTTCGACGAGCGCGCCAACATCGGGTGGGCGCGCGCCCTGGAGCGCGCGGGCGTGCACGTCGTCTACGGCCTCGTGGGCCTCAAGACCCACTGCAAGGCCGTGCTGGTCGTGCGCCAGGAGGGCTCGACGATCAAGCGGTACTGCCACCTGGGCACCGGCAACTACAACCCGAAGACGGCCCGCCTCTACGAGGACATCGGCGTGTTCACCGCCGACGAGACCGTCGCGGCGGACCTCACCGACCTGTTCAACGTGCTCACCGGCTACGCACGTCGCACGTCGTACCGCAAGCTGCTGGTCGCGCCCTACGGGCTGCGGCGCGGGGTCGTCGAGCGGATCCACGCCGAGCGCGAGCGGGCCGAGCGCGGCGAGTCGTCGGGCATCCGGATCAAGGTCAACGGGCTGGTCGACGAGCAGGTGATCGACGCGCTCTACCGCGCCTCGGCGGCCGGGGTGCCGATCGACCTCGTCGTGCGCGGCGTGTGCTCGCTACGCGCGGGCGTGCCGGGGCTCTCGGAGAACATCCGGGTGCGCTCGATCCTCGGGCGGTTCCTCGAGCACTCGCGCATCTTCCACTTCGTGGGGGCCGACGAGTACTGGATCGGCAGTGCCGACATGATGCACCGCAACCTCGACCGCCGCGTCGAGGCGCTCGTGCCCGTCGCCGACCCGCGCCTGACCGCGCAACTGGACCAGATCCTGGACTCCACGACCGCTCCCTCGACCCGGTGCTGGGTGCTGCAGCCCGACGGATCGTGGGACCCCTGGCCGGTGGCGTCCGGCGAGGACCACGAAGGGCTCGCCGTGTGCGACCACCAGGCCCAGCTGCTGCGGCGGCGCCAGGCCGAGTGACCCGGGACGACCCCGCCCACGACGACCCCGACGCCGAGCGGAGCCCGAGCCGATGACGATCCACGCCGCCGGCGCCGTCCTGTGGCGCCCGGCCGCCGACGACCCGTCCGGGGCCGAGGTGGCGGTGGTCCACCGGCCGCACCACCAGGACTGGAGCCTGCCCAAGGGCAAGGTCGACCCCGGCGAGACGCGGGTCGACGCCGCGGTGCGCGAGCTGGCCGAGGAGACGGGGTACCCCGCCGTGCTCGGCCGGCACCTGCGCTCGGTGCACTACCGGGTCGGGGCCGAGGACAAGATCGTCGACTTCTGGGCGGCGCGCGCCGGGGACGGCCGGTTCACCCCGGGCGACGAGACCGACGAGCTGCGCTGGGTCTCCCCCGACGAGGCCGCGGCGCTGGTGTCGTACTCGTCGGACCGCGAGGTCCTCGAGGCGTTCACCGCCCGCCCGCCGACCCTGCGGACGCTCCTGCTCGTGCGCCACGCGCTGGCGGGGCGGCGCTCGGAGTGGGCGGGACCCGACGCCGAGCGCCCGCTCGTCGACGAGGGACGGGTGCAGGCGCAGAAGCTGGCGGCGCTGTTCGCGCGCTTCGGCGTCGACGCCCTGTACGCGGTGCCCAAGACCCGCTGCCGGCAGACGCTCGCGCCCTACGCCGAGGCCACGGGCCTGGCGGTGCACGACGTCCCCGAGCTCGGCGACGGCGCCGTGGCGCGCGACGACGAACCGGCGCGCGCGACGCTGGAGGCCCTCGCCGCCGGCGGGGCCACCGCCGCGGTCTGCGCGCAGGGCGACGGCATCCCGCACCTCGTGAGCGCGCTGGCGGTGGCCGCCGAGAAGGCCGGCACCGCGCCCACCTCGGACCGGGACCTCGCCGACCCGCCGTGCCGCAAGGGCAGCACGTGGGTGCTCTCGTTCGACGCCGACGGGAACCTCGCCGCCGCGGACTACCACCGCGACGCCGCGTTCTAGCGGGAGCCGTCCGGGGTGTGGGTGACCCGGTCGACGCTCGTCGCGCGGTCCCCGACGGGCGGTCGGCCGCCCAGCCACCGCGGGAACCACACGTTGAGGTAGAGGTGGAGCGCCTCGTCCGGCACCCCGTCGATCCAGCGCACCAGCTCGCGGCCGTCGACGGAGAACGCGACCTGTCCGGGGCGGCGCGCGATGGCGTAGTCCTGGAAGGCCGCCGTCGGGTCGAAGCCGAGGTCGCGCTCGATGGTGTGGGTCTCGCGGCCGTCGTGGTGCGTGGTGAACAGGACCCGCCCCCGGGGGTCGCCCAGGATCTCGATGTCGATCTCGTGGGCGTGGTCGGGCGGGGCGTAGAGGAAGAAGCCGGTCAGGGAGTCCGGGGCGTCGGCCACGCGCAGGCGCGCGGTCACGACACCCGTGGCCAGCGTCCCCGTGCTGAGCAGCTCCGCCCCGTCGAGGCTCCCGCCCCGCAGGAGCAGCTCGAGCCGCCCGCCCGCGACCCGCACGTTGGCCGGGTCGATCCGGCTCCGGCCGAGGACGTGCGGCGCCGCGGGGGTCCAGCGCTGCGGATCGAGGGCGTCGAACTCCTCGACGAAACCGCCGGGTGCCGGGCCGTCCACGGCGGCAGCCTCGCACGCCGGGACGAGCCCGAGCAGGAGCACGAGGGCGAGCAGCGGTGCGCCCCGCACGGGTCTCACGCGGCCGGCAGGGTGATCCGGACCGCGGTGCCGCCCTCGAGCCCGTCGTCGAGCGAGATCGTGCCGCCGTGGGCGGCGACGATGCGCCGGCACGTCGCCAGGCCGATGCCCGAGCCCCCGGACACCGTGCCCGGCTCGTGCACCTGGCGCAGGAGCGCGAACGCCTCCTCGCGCCGCTCGGGGCGGACCCCGGTGCCGTTGTCGGCGATCTCCACCACCCACCGGTCCCCGGCGGGTCGCGCGCGCGCCCGCAGCACCGGCCGGCGGCCGGGCCGGGCGAACCGGACCGCGTTGGCGACGACGTTCGCCAGCACCGCGCGCAGCTGCGTCGGGTCCCCGCGCACCGCGGGCAGCACGCCGAGGTCGAGCTGTGCGGCGTCGAGGACCCCGGGTGGCAGATCGTCGAGGACCTCGCGCAGGAGCACGCCGAGGTCGACGCGGACGGTGCGGAGCTCGCCGCCCACCCGGGCGTAGGCGAGCAGGTCGTCGACCATCTCGGGCATGCGCCCCGCGGCGGCGAGGGCCCGGTCGACGTGGGCGCTCGGGGTCGCCTCCGCGGCGACCGCGGGGTGGTCGGCGAGGAGCTCGAGGAAGCCGGTGACCCCGGCGAGGGGGTTGCGCAGGTCGTGGCTGACCTGGCCGGCGAAGGCGGCGAGCTGGCTGTTGGACCGCGCCAGCTCGTCGCGGGTCCGCGCCAGGTCCTGCACCGTGGCGGTGAGGGCCCGGTACGCCCGCCGCAGCTCCAGCGCCCCGACGGCCTGCCGCGCCAGCAGGTCCAGGGCCTGGCGCTGCTCGGTGGTGAGTTCCCGGGCCGTCTCGTCGAACACGCACAGCGTCCCCAGCACCGCGCCCGAGGGCGCGCGCAGCTGGCTGGCGGCGAAGAACCGGACGCTCGCGAGCCGTCCGGTGACGCACGGGTTGGCGGCGAATCGCGGGTCCGCGCGGGCGTCGGCGGGATCCGCGCGATCCACCGCCGCGGCATGCGGACCTCGGTGACCCGGCCCGCGGTCACGGGGCTGTCGTTGACGGCGCGGACGACCCCGCCGGCGGCGACGACGTGCTCGGGGTCCTCGGCGAACGGCCGGGCCATCGCGAGCAGCGCGTCGGGGTCCAGGACGCAGTCGGCGTCGACCATGCACACCAGCGGGTGGGCTCGCGGCGTTGATGCCGGTGTTGTTCGCCGACGCCTTGCCGCCGTTGTCGGTGTGCACCACGACGAGGGGCACCGCGGCGCGCGGCGCGTGCACCGAGCGGACGGCCCCGCGGGTGGGGACGTCGCCGGGGACCAC
>JAQSWW010000055.1 GCA_029266415.1 Actinomycetospora sp.
GACGACGCCGTGGAGGACTTCGACGAGCCCGAGTCCCCGCTGTTCGCGGAGCTGTCGGTGTTCCCGGTCTTCTTGGAGCACGTCGGCCAGGCGTTCATGCCCTGCTCGGCCTTGACGCGCTCGGCGACCTGGATCTGCTCCTCGCGGCCGGCGTCCTCCGGGTTACCGGAACCGCCGAACGCCTTCCAGGTGGAGTCGGTGAACTGCAGACCGCCGCCGAACCCGTTGCCGGTGTTGATGCTCCAGTCGCCGCCGCTCTCGCACTGGGCGAGCTCGTCCCAGTCGGTGTCGGCCGACGCGATCCCGGTGCTGAGCGCCAGCGGGGTCGCCGCCATCGCGCCGACCAGGACGACCTGCGCCGCTCGCCGTCCGAGGACGCGCGCCAGCGACAGTTCGGTGTTCCGAGCCATGACCTCTCTCCGTACCGCGCCGGGCGAGGTGAGCCGTGCGGGCGGGTCGACGGCCGGTTCCACGCGGCCTCACCACCCGGGGTGCCGAGCACCCGGGGCCTCTGTCCTGCCACCCGTCCGGTCCGCCACTTTCGTTTCGGGGCACCCGGGGCCGCTGGACGGGCGTCGGCGCGGCGACCCCGGGGGTGTCCGGCTCCGTGGACCGATCCGGTCCGTCGGTGGAGCCGTTGGCGAAGGTACGGAGCGCACAACAGGATTCAACCCGGGCTCCGTGCGACCGCCGTCACCCGATCGTCACGATACCGTGACCTACCGACGAGGAGATTGCCTGCTCAACGACGAAGACGATCTTCGAGAACTCAATGTTGCACGCGTGTCGTTAAGATCCGCTCTGTGCGTGGCCTCACGCCCGCTGCACGACCGTTCGGAGCAGCGGTGTTGCGTGTCGCACGTGGTAGAGGCTCATCCTGCCCGGTCGTCCGGTGGCTGCCGCATCGGGGCTGCGGGATGCTGGAGGCGTGACCGCACCGACCGCCACCAGCCCGGACGACCTCGCGCGCGCCCTCGACCGCACCGGGTACCTCGCCGACGCGGGCCTGGCCTCGGCGGCGTTCCTCGCGATTCGCATGGGTCGCCCGCTGTTCTGCGAGGGCGAGCCGGGCACCGGCAAGACCGCGCTGGCGCACGCGCTGTCCGAGGCCCTGGGGCTCCCGCTCGTGCGGCTGCAGTGCCACGAGGGCATCGACGCCTCGCAGGCCCTCTACGACTGGGACTTCCCGCGCCAGCTCCTGCACCTGCGCGCGCTCGAGGCCTCCGCCACCGCGTCGCACTCCGAGCTCGACGTCGACGCCGTCGAGTCCTCCCTCTACGACCGGCGCTTCCTGCTCGCCCGTCCCGTGCTGCAGGCGCTGCAGGACGCGCCGTGCGTGCTGCTCGTCGATGAGGTCGACCGCGCCGACGACGAGTTCGAGGCGTTCCTGCTCGAGGTGCTCGCGGAGAACTCGGTGACGATCCCCGAGATCGGCGTCGTCCGGGCCGCGACCCCGCCGCTGGTGGTGCTGACCTCCAACCGCACCCGCGAGGTGCACGACGCCCTCAAGCGCCGCTGCCTCTACCTCTGGCTCGAGCACCCCGACCTCGCCCGCGAGACCGCGATCCTGCGCCGCCGGCTGCCCGACCTGCCCGAGGGGCTCGCCGAGCAGGTCGCCCAGGCGGTGCACGCGCTGCGCGGGCTGGACCTGCTCAAGCCGCCCGGGGTCGCCGAGTCGATCGACTGGGCCCAGGCCCTGCAGCTGGTCGGCGCGCGCTCGCTCGACCTCGCCTCGGCCACCGCCACCCTCGGCGCGGTGCTGAAGTACCGCGAGGACGCCGACCGGGCGCGCGACAAGCTGGACGCCCTGCTCGCCTCATGAGCACCAGGGGCGAGCGGAGCGACGGGGAATGAGCACCGGTGACCGGGGCGGGAGCAGCGACGGGCCGGCTCCGCGCCCGCACGCCGGCGCCGTGCTGGCCGCCGGCGTCGTCGACACGCTCGGCGGGGACGCGGCCCCGGGCGGTGGTGTCGATGGTCCGGCTCCCCTATCGGCGTACTCCCCTGATCGCTCCGCGGACGGTGACGACGTCCTCGAGGACTTCGTCGCCTTCACCCGCCTCGTCCGCAACGCCGGCGTCCCGGTCACCACCGACCGGGTCGCGGCCTACCTGCAGGCGCTGCGCCTGTCCGACCTGACCAGCGAGGTCGCCACCTACTGGGCGGGGCGCCTGACGCTGTGCGCCGACCCCGACGACGTCGTGCGCTACGACCACGCGTTCGCCGCGTGGTTCTCCGCCGACCCCCGTGACCAGCGCATGGGGCGTCCGACGCCGAAGCCGCGGATCTCGACGATGGCCGCGCTCACCGACCCGCCGCCGGGCTCGGGCGTCGACGGCGACGAGGAGGAGACCCCGGAACTGCGCGTCGCGGCGTCGGGCGAGGAGATCCTGCGCGACCGCGACATCGCCGAGCTCTCGATCGGCGAGCGTGAGCACCTCAAGCAGCTGCTCGCCCTGCTGCGCCCCGCCCCGCCCCGGCGGCGGGCCCGGCGGCGGCGCCCCGCGCGGCGCGGCGAGCCCGACGCGCGCCGCACGCTGCGCGCGGCGCTGGCCAACGGCGGCGAGATCGGCGACCTGCGCCGCCGCGCCCGCCGCGAGCGCCCGCGCCGGGTCGTGTTCCTCATCGACGTGTCGGGCTCGATGAGCCCCTACGCCGACACGCTGCTGCGGTTCGCCCACGTCGTCACCCGTCGGACCCCCATGGCGGTCGAGACGTTCACGCTCGGGACGCGGCTGACCCGCGTCACCCGCGAGCTGCGCCAGCGCGACGCCGAGCGCGCGCTGGCCGACGCGGGGCGTGCCATCCCCGACTGGTCCGGGGGGACTCGGCTCGGCGAGGTCCTGCGCGCGTTCCTCGACCGCTGGGGCCAGCGCGGCGTCGCGCGCCGCGCCGCGGTCGTCGTGTTCTCCGACGGCTGGGAGCGCGGGGGTGCGGACCTGCTCGGCGAGCAGTCCGCGCGGCTCGCGCGGTTGGCGCACTCGGTCATCTGGGTCAACCCGCACGCGGGCAAGAGCGGATACGCGCCGGTGCAGGGGGGAATCGCGGCGGCCCTCCCGCACGTTGACCGGTTGCTGGCGGGTCACTCGCTGGCGACGTTGGCGGAACTGCTGGAGGTGCTGCGCGATGCGTGACGTGCTGCCGACGCTCGAGAACTGGTGGTCCGAGGGACGGCCGGCCGCGCTGGCCACCGTCGTCGGGACCTTCCGCTCCGCGCCACGCCAGCCGGGTGCCTCGATGCTCGTCGGCGACCAGGGGCAGGCCGTCGGCAGCGTCTCCGGCGGGTGCGTCGAGGGCGCGGTCTACGAGCTCGGCTCGGGGATCCTGGAGGGCACCGACGACGCGACGCTGCAACGCTTCGGCGTGTCCGACGACGACGCGTTCGCCGTCGGGCTGACCTGTGGCGGCATCCTCGACGTCTACGTCGAGCGCGTCGACCGCGAGTCGTTCCCCCAACTCGGCGCCATCGCCGAGGCCGTGCGGGAGCACCGCTCGGTGGCCGTGGCGACGGTCGTCTCCGGGCCCGCCGACCGGGTCGGGCGCCGCCTGGTCGTCTGGCCCGACGGCCGGGGCGAGCGCAGCGACGGGGGGAACGGCGGGGTCGAGGGCAGCACCGGCTCCGCCCGCCTCGACGACGCGCTGCGCGACGACGTCCGCGGCCTGCTGGCCGCCGGGCGCTCGGTGCTGGTGTCCTACGGCACCGACGGCGAGCGCCGTGGCGAGGGCCTGCAGGTGTTCGTCGAGTCGTTCGCCCCGCCGCCGCGGCTCATCGTCTTCGGCGCCATCGACTTCGCCGCCGCCGTCGCGCGCATCGGCACGTTCCTCGGCATGCGGGTCACCGTGTGCGACGCGCGCCCGGTGTTCGCCACCTCGAGCCGCTTCCCCGAGGCGCACGAGGTCGTCGTGGAGTGGCCGCACCGCTACCTCGCGAAGGAGGCCGAGGCGGGGCGCATCGACGGGCGCACCTCGCTGGCCGTGCTGACCCACGACCCCAAGTTCGACGTGCCGCTGCTCGAGGTGGCGCTGCGCCTGCCCGAGATCGGCTACATCGGGGCGATGGGTTCGCGGCGCACGCACCTCGACCGCCGGGAGCGGCTGATCGAGGCCGGCGTCACCGAGGCCGAGCTGGCCCGCATGTCCAGCCCGATCGGGCTCGACCTGGGCGCCCGCACCCCGGAGGAGACCGCGGTCTCGATCGCCGCCGAGATGATCGCCCAGCAGTGGGGCGGGCGGGGCACGCCGCTGTCGGACCGCGAGGGCCCGATCCACACCGAGTCGAACGTCGAGCCGGGCATCCCGAGCGGAGAGCCCGAGGTCGACCCCGAGGTCGAGCCCGAGGTCGCCGGCGCGGTGCGCTGACCGGCGACCCCGGGAGCCCGTGGGTCAGACCACCCGCGCGGTGAGCAGCAGGTACTCCCAGTCCATCACCGTGGTGCCGTCGCCCCGGTCGTGGCGCTCGGCCACCGCGGCGATGTCGCGGTCGAGCGCCGCGGTGCGCTCGGGGTCGTCGGCGTTGTTGCGGTACGCCACGATCGTCGGGCCGTAGGTCTCCCGCCAGTAGGCGCGGAAGGTGTCCGGCGAGTCGAACATCGTCACGGTCACCGTCTGCCGGCGCACCTCGACGTCGGTGACGCGGTCGCCGAGCAGCGTGCGGACGTGCTGCTCGTCGCCCCACAGGGGCGGGGGCTGCGCGCCCGGCGGGGGCGGCGGTACGTACGGCTTCATGGTCTTGAACAGGTCGCCGACGAAGCCCTCGGGTGTCCAGCTGATCAGCCCGATGCGGCCGCCGGGGCGGGCGACGCGGACGAGCTCGTCGGCGGCCTGCTGGTGGTGGGGCGCGAACATGACCCCGACGCAGGAGGTCACGACGTCGAAGGTGTCGTCGGCGTAGGGCAGGGCCTCGGCGTCGCCCTCCTCCCACCGCAGGTCCACGCCCTGGCTCGCCGCGAACGCGCGCCCGGCGGGGAAGAGCTCCGGGGTGAGGTCGGAGGCCACGACGTCGGCGCCGGCGACCGCGGCGGGGACCGCGACGTTGCCGGTGCCGGCCGCGACGTCGAGCACCCGGTCGCCGGGCCGGATCCCGACCGCGGTGACGAGGACGGGGCCGAGCTCCGGGATGAGCCGGGCGGCCACGTCGGGGTAGTCGCCCAGACCCCACATCGTGCGGTGCTTCGCCTTGAGGGCCCGGTCGGCGGGGGTGTCGGTGATGGTCCCGGTCTCGGTCATGGTGGGTCTCCCTCGTCCGTGGCGTCGGGGACGTCCCGACCGCCACGCTGAGCGTCCGCCCCCCGACCTCCGCCGGACATCGGGAACGCCTCCCCATGTTCCGGGGGCGAGCACTAGGCCGATCGGGACGTTTCCCCCGTGACCTCGACCACGTACGGTGATGGACGTGGAGTTGCTCGAGCGCGACGACGAGCAGCGCCTCCTGCACCGGGCCTGGCAGGAGGCGCGGTCGGGGACGGGTTCGATCGTCCTGCTCGCCGGGGAGTCGGGCATCGGCAAGACCTCGCTGGCGCGCCAGGTCGCCGCCGGGCTCGACGCCGCCGAGGTCCTGTGGGGCGTCTGCGACCCGCTGGGCGTGCCCCGGCCGCTGGGCCCGCTGCACGACGTGGCCGCCGACCTCGGCGAGCCCGTCGCCGGGCTGCTGCACGCCGGCGTCCCGCCACACGAGATCCACCGCGCGCTGCTCGAGGTGCTCACGGCGCGCCCGCTGCTGCTGGTCGTCGACGACCTGCAGTGGGCCGACGAGGCGACGATCGACCTGCTGCGCTTCCTCCTGCGCCGCATCACGAGCTGCCGCTCCCTGGTCCTCGCCACCTACCGGGCCGACGAGCCGGACGCGCCGCCGGCGCTGCGGGCGCTGCTCGGGGACGTCGCGCGCACGCCGGCCGCGACGCGCGTGGAACTCGGCCCGCTGTCGGTCGACGCCGTCACCGCGCTGGTGGGCGAGCGCCCCATCGACCCCGCCCGCCTGCACCGGCTCACGCGCGGCAACTCGTTCTTCGTCAGCGAGGTCATCAGCCAGGACGGGGAGGAACTGCCCGTGTCGGTGCGTGACGCGGTCCTCGCCCGCACCGCGGACCTCGACGCGGACGCCCGCGACCTGGCCGACCTGCTCGCGTGCGCGCCCGGCGCCGTGCCGGACACGCTGCTGCCCGCCCTCGGGGTGGGCATCGGGCCCCTGCGCACGCTGGACGCCGCCGGCCTCATCGCCCGCGATCGCCGCGGTATCACCTACCGCCACGACATCTGCCGCCTCGCCGTCGCGGGAGCGATCCCGCCCGGCGGCGAGATCGGCCTGCACCGGCGGATGCTCGCCGCGCTCGAGACGCTCCCGGACCCCGACCCGGCGGTGCTCGCCCACCACGCGCTGGCCGCCGGCGACGACGCCCGGGTGTTCCGGTACGCCGCGCGGGCGGGACGCGTGGCCGCCGCCTCCGGCGCGCACACCGAGGCCGCGCGGTTCTACGCGACGGCCCTGGAGCATGCGCCGCGCGACGCGCTCGGCGCCCGGGCCGAACTCTGCGAGGCGCTCGCGGTCGAGCTGTTCCTCACGAACCGCCTCGGCGAGGCGATCGCGGTGTGCCACCGCGGGATCGGGTGGCGGCAGGCCGAGGGCCACGTCGACGGCGTCGGCGCCGGGCACCAGCAGCTGGCCGCGTTCGAGTGGTACCACGGCGACCGGCCGACGGCGGTGGCGCACGCGGAGACCGCCGTCGCCGTGCTCGAGCCGCGGGCCGCACCCGGCACCCCCGGCGCCGCGCTGCTCGGGCACGCGCTGGCGCGCCAGGCCTTCCTCGCGGTGCAGGAGAGCGACCTGGCGACGGCGCGCGAGCGCCACGACCGCGCCCGCGCGATGGCCACGGGCGTGGTGGACACCGTGCTGGAGATCCGGCTGACCGTCGTGGACACCATCGCCGGGATGATGGCCGGCGACGCCGCGGCCCGCGAGCGGCTGCAGGCCTTCCTCGAGGCCGCCGGTGACGACATCCAGGTGGAGCACTCGACGGGCTGGAGCAACCTGGCCAACCTCGACGTCGAGCAGCGGCGCCTCGACGCGGCGGAGAAGGCGCTCGACCGGTCGCTGCCGCTGACTGTGCAGTGGGAGTACCCCCTGTGCCACGACTGGCAGCGCGGGGTGCGGGCGCGCCTGCGGATGCTGCGCGGCGCCTGGGAGGAGGCCGAGCACGACGCCCGGGCGGTGCTCCGCGACAGCGGCTCCCTGCTCACCCACACCTGGCCCTCGCTCGTGCGCGGGCTCGTCGCGCTGCGCCGCGGCACACCCGACGCCGACGCCCACCTCGACCGCGGGTGGGACCTCGCGACCCGCTACGGCGAGCCGCTGCGCCTGCTGCCCGCCGTGTCGGCGCTGGCCGAGCGCTCCTGGGTGACGGGCACCCCCGACCCGCGCCTCGACGAGGCCGCCGCACTGCTCGCCCGGATCGGGACGCTGCCGGGCGCCGAGTGGTCGGCCGGCGAGCTCGCGGTGTGGCTGCGCCGGCTCGGGTACGCGGTCACCCCGCCGCCGCTGCCGGCCGACTCCCCGTACCGCCTGCTGCTCGACGGCGACGCCCACGCGGCGGCCGGGCGCTGGCACGAGCTCGGGTGCCCGTACGACCAGGCCCTCGCGCTCGTGGACACCGGCGACCCGGCGGCGGCGTTCGGTGCGCTCGAGGTGCTCGACCGGCTCGGGGCGGACGCGGTCGCGGGCACGGTGCGCCGCGACCTGCGTGCCCGCGGGGTCACCGGCGTGCCCGCCCGTCCGCGGGCGGCGACGCGCACCAACCCGGCCGGGCTCACCGCGCGGCAGGTCGACGTGCTGGGCCTGGTCGCCGAGGGCCTGACCAACGCCGGCATCGCCGCCCGGTTGTTCATCTCCGAGAAGACCGCGGACCACCACGTCTCGGCGATCCTCACCAAGCTGGACGTGCGCACCCGCCGCGAGGCCGCGCTGGCCGCCCGGGCCCTCGGGCTCCTGCCCGAGCGGCGGCGGGCCCCGCGGGACGCGGCACCCAGCCCTACCTAGGCAGGCGCCCGCCGCCCTCGCGCGGCCTGGGGTGTGACGCAGAGCAATGTAGGGAACGGTCTCCGATGCCCTGATCCGGCGGTCGGCGGCATCGTCGCGGCATGGACATCACCCTGCGTCACTCGCCGGCCTCCGAGGTGCGGGCCGCGCTGCGCGATCTCACCCCCGTGATGGTCGGGCTGGCGCCCTTCGCCCTCCTCATCGGCGTGACCGGCGTCCGGTCCGGCGTCGGCGGCGGCACGGGCGTGCTCTCGTCGGCGCTCCTGCTCGGCGGCAGCGCCCAGCTCACCGGCCTCACGATGCTCGCGGGCGGCGCCCCGCCCCTCGCCGTGGTGGCCGCGGTGACGCTGGTCAACGCGCGATTCCTGCTCTACGCCGCCGCCCTCGAGCCGGGCTTCCGCGACCAGCCGCGCTGGTTCCGGTGGGTCGGCCCGCAGTTCGTCGTCGACCCCACCTACGCGATGGCCGCCCGTCGTGACGACCTCGCCGATCCCCGCCGTTTCCGGCGCTACTGGCTCGCCGCCGGCGTCGGGCTCGGCACGGTGTGGGTCGGCCTGACCGTGCTCGGGGTCGTGCTCGCGCCCGTCCTGCCGGAGTCCGCGGCCCTCGACGTCGCCGCCCCGGCGATGTTCCTGGCCGTGCTCGTGCCCCAGCTGCGCGCCCGGCCCGCCCGGGCCGGCGCGTCGGCCGCCGCCGTCACCGCGGTGGTCGCCTCACCCCTGCCCGACGGCCTCGGTCTGCTGTGCGGCATCGCCGCCGGCGTCCTCGCGGCCACCCTGGTCGACCGGAGCGCATCATGATCGTCCTGCTCGCCGCGGCCGTCGCGACCTACGCGCTGCGCACCGTCCTCATCACCCTCGTCCCGGCCCACCGCCTGCCCGCCACCGTGCGCCGGGGGCTGGGCCACCTGGCCCCGGCGGCCCTCGCCGCGCTCGTCGCCACGGCCGTCGTCGGCCATCGCGGGGTGCCCGTGCTGCTCGTCCCCGGCCCGGTGCACACCGCGCTCGTCGCCCTCGCCGCCGCCGCCCTCGTCGCGTGGCGCACCCGGAATCCCGCCCTGCCCGTCCTGGCCGCCGTCGCGGTCGCGATCGTCGCGGAGGTCGTGACGTGACCCGCACCCTGCTCGGGGTCTGGGCCCACCCCGACGACGAGACGTTCGTGTCCTCGGGCCTGCTGCTCGCGGCGCGCGAGCGGGGCGACCGCGTCGTCCTCGTGACCGCGACCCGCGGCGAGCACGGCACCGACGACCCCGCGCGGTGGCCGGCCGACCGGCTCGGCGCCCACCGGGCGCGGGAGCTCGACGCCGCCCTGGCGATCCTCGGCGTCACCGAGCACCGGTGGCTCGGCTACGAGGACGGCACCCTGCCGCTGGTGCCGGTGCGCACCGGCGCCGAGCGCGTCGCCCGCATCGTCGAGGAGGTCCTTCCCGACACGATCGTCACCTTCGGCCCGGACGGGCTCACCGGGCACGCCGACCACCGGGCCGTCGCCGCCTGGACCCACCGCGCCTGGCGGGCCGCGGCGCCGGAGGCCGCGCTCGTCGAGGCCGTGCTGCCACGGGGCTTCACGCGGCGGTTCGCGGCGATCAACGAGGAGTTCGGCGTGTTCATGGACGCGCCCGCCGACGAGGTCGAGCCGGACCTCCACCTGCACCTCTCCGGCGCGCGGCTGGACCGCAAGATCGCCGCGATGCTCGCCCAGGACAGCCAGACCCGTCGCCTCGTCGAGGGCGTCGGCCTGGCGACCTTCCGCCGGTGGTGGGCCGAGGAGTCGTTCCTCGTGCGGACTTCGGCGGGCGTGGAGGCGGCGTGAGGGGGAGCCCTGAGCGGGAGCTCGTTGCGCCGGATGGAGCAAGACCGAACTCACCGGTTACCCTGCCGTTGCTCGGTGTCCGTCTGTAACGTGGGCAACCAGTCGTCCTTCGAGAAGGGGGCAGCGTGGTCGTCGTCGACAGCGTGACCCGAGCGGGGGGTTCGGTCATCGCGCGCCGGCGCCCCGCGGACGAGCCCGCGGACGAGGCGACCGTCTCCCCGGCCCGACGCCCGGCCGACCGGGCCGCCGCGCGACCACGCTCCGCGACGCCACGTCTCGCCAAGTTCCACGTCCCGGAGATCCTCTTCGGTCCGGGTTCGCTGCCCGAGGCCGCGCACGCCGCCGTGCGCCTGGGCGCGCGTCGCCCCCTGCTCGTCACCGACCCCGGGCTCACCGAGGCGGGGTGGCCGGCGCAGCTGTGCGCCCACCTCGCCGACGCGGGGCTGCGCGCGACGGTGTGGGACGGGGTCACCCCCAACCCCAAGGACCACGAGATCGCCGCGGGTCACCTCACCTACCTCGACCAGCGCTGCGACGTCATCGTCGCGCTCGGTGGCGGCTCGGTGATCGACGCGGCCAAGGGCATCGCGCTGCTCGCCGGCAACGGCGGCACGATCCTCGACTACGAGGGTGTCGACCGGATGGCGCTGCCCATCCCGCCGCTGGTGATGGTGCCGTCCACCTCGGGCACCGGCGCCGACGTCTCGCAGTTCTGCATCGTCACCGACACCCGGCGCAACACCAAGATCACGATCCTGGGCCGCGCGATGGTGCCCGACGTGTCGGTGGTCGACCCCCACCTGCTGACCACGATGCCCGACTGGCTCAACGCCGCCACGGGCCTCGACGCGCTGACCCACGGCATCGAGGCCTACGTGTCCCGGGCCCACAACCCGCTCACCGACCACCACGCGCTGCAGGCCATCGCGCTGGTCGGCGAGCACCTCGAGCGCACCATGGACCACCCGTCCGAGGAGGCCGCGCGCACCTGCATGGCGCAGGCCGCGCTCGAGGCCGGCATGGCGTTCACCAACGCGATCCTCGGCGCCGCGCACGCGATGAGTCACCAGGTCGGCGGCCTGCTCGACCTCCCGCACGGCGTCATCAACGGCGTGCTGCTGCCGCACGTCATCCGCTTCAACGCCGAGCAGGACCCGCACCGTTTCGTGCCGATCGCGCAGGCCCTCGGCCTGCCCGGCGACATCGCGCCCGACTCCGACGCCGGGGCGGCCGAGGCCGCCGAGTGGGCGGCGTGGGAGGTCCGGCGCCTCGCCGACGAGCTCGGCGTCCCGAAGGGCCTGGGCGAGATCGGCGTGACCGAGTCCGACGTCGGCCTGCTCGCGGTGATGACGCTCGCCGACGCCTGCCTGTCGACCAACCCGCGCGAGGCCGGCCAGGCGGACATCGAGACGCTGTTCCGGGCGGCGCTGTAGTGCCGGGGAGCGCCCGGTGACCGTCGACCACCACGACCTCGACCAGCTCACCGGCATCCGGTCGGGCAAGCCCTCCTTCTACGTCGAGTACCTCGCCTCGGCCGAGCGGCTGCGCCGGGTGATCCACGCCCTCGACCGGATCTCCCGCGCGCTCGTGCGCACCACGGAGGGGCCGGGCACGCTCGTGCGCGCGGTCGCGGAGGCCGCCGCCGACCACCTCACCGCCCACTGGGTGGTGTTCGCGCTGGCCGACGGCGCGCTGCCCGAGGCCGCGCCGCGCCACCTCGTGCTCGGGCCCGTGGGCGACGAGGTCGACGCCGACGACCCCGCCGTGCCGCCGTGGGTGTCCGCGCACCTGCACGGGGTGCGCTCGGGCGCCGGGCACCGCCACGGCGACGACGGGGAGCCGGTCGCGGACGACCACGGCCACCACACCCAGGACCCGCACCACCTGCACGTCCCGGTGCACCTCGACGGCGACGTCGTCGGCGAGATCGTCGCCTGGACCGGGGCCGAGCGCGCCATCGACGCCACCGACGCCTCGGTGCTGCGCGTGCTCGCGGGGCAGACGGCGGCGGCGCTGCAGAACTCCGCGCTGCACCAGCGCACGATGCGTCTCTACGGCGAGGCCAGTCGCCACGCCGAGGACCTGGCCGCGCGCAACGAGCAGCTCCAGCACACCCGCGACGCGCTCACCGTGGCCCGCCAGCGCGAGGTGCTCGACTCCGAGCGCCACCGCATCGCCCGCGAGCTGCACGACTCGGTCACCCAGTACGCGCTGTCGGCCGGGATGCAGATCGAGGTCGTGCGCTCCGAGATGCGCGACGAGCGCCAGCGCGAGCGCCTCGAGACCGCGAAGGCGCTGACCCGCCGGGCCGTCGAGCAGCTGCGCTCGGCGATCTACGCGCTGCACCACCACGGCGACCGCGGGCGCCAGACGCTGCCGGCGATGCTCGAGGAGCTCTCGACCGTCCACATGCCCTCGGACCTGCGGGTCGAGGTGCGGATCGAGGGCCGGCCCGTCCCGCTGCCCTCGGCCGCCGAGCGCTCGCTGTTCCGCGTGGCCGGCGAGGCGCTGTTCAACGCCGCCGTGCACGCGGAGGCCGGCGTGGCCGTCGTGCGGCTGGCCTTCCGCAAGGACCGCCTCGTGCTCTCGGTGTCCGACGACGGCACCGGCGACCCCGAGCACGTGCGCCGCGCGCTGCGCGTCGCGGCGGCCGGCGACGTCGACGGCTCGCACCGCGGCCTGGTCAACATGGCCGAGCGCGCCCGCGAGATCGGCGGCACGCTGCGCATCCGCCGCTCCCCGCAGGGCGGCATCCGCATCGAGGTCGGCGTGCCCCTCCCTCTCCCCGCCGGCGTGTCGCCGTCGGGTGCCCCCGACCACTCCGAGCCCGGGAGCCGGTCATGACCGACATCCGCGTCCCCGCCCGCGCCACCGCCCGTCGTGGCGAGGTGCGCATCGTCCTCGTCGACGACCACGCGATCGTCCGCCAAGGCCTGCGCTCGGTGCTCGAGCGCGAGCCGCAGTTCGCCATCGTCGGCGAGGCCTCGAGCGCCGCCGAGGCGCTCGCCGTCGTCGCGCACCAGCGCCCGTCGATCGTGCTGCTCGACCTCAAGCTCTCGACCAGCTCCGACTCCGAGGGCCTGCAGCTGTGCCGCCAGCTCACGCAGGCGCACCCGGGGGTCGGGGTGCTGGTGCTGACGACGTTCCTCGACGACCGCCTCGTGGTCGAGGCGGTGCACGCGGGCGCCCGGGGCTACGTCGTCAAGGACGTCGACACCACCGAGCTCACCGCCGCCATCCGCGCGGTCTCGCGCGGCGAGTCGGCGTTCGACTCGCGCTCCGCGGCCGCCGTCGTCCGCTCGCTCAACGGCCAGCAGCCCCACGGCGACCCGCTCACCGGCCGCGAGCTCGACGTGCTGCGCCTGCTCGCCCGCGGCATGTCCAACCGCACCATCGGCCGCGAGCTGTTCATCTCCGAGACGACGGTGAAGTTCCACGTCGGCAACCTCATGCGCAAGCTCGACGTCACCCGCCGCGCCGAGGCCGTCTACGCCGCCTCGAAGATGGGGCTCATCTGATCGCTCCCGTTCGGCGCACGGGGTGTGCCAGCGTGGGGGCCACGCTGGCGTTCAACGCCAGGAAATCCCCCACGATCACCCGAGGTCGACGTCCATCACCGCGATCACGTCGGGGTCGGCGATCATCTCGATCGCCGCGATCCGGCCGTCGACGACCACGAGCTCGAACGCCGAGTAGACGTGCCCGCCCGGCGCGTAGACCGCGCCCGGCACGCCGTCGAGCAGCGCCGGCCGGGCCGCCTGCGCCCGCCCGCTGAACACCCGGGCGACGGCCTCGGCGCCGTGCAGGGTCTCGGCGAGCTCGGGGGCGCCGCGGCCGCGATTGGCCTCCGCCGCGGCGACGGCGACGCGGTCGGCGCGCAGCTCGACGTCGGGGTCGAGCACGGCGAGCAGCCCCGCGAAGTCGCCCTCGCGGGCGGCGGTGAGGAAGGCCTGGACCACCTCGCGCCGCCGTGCCGGGTCCGCGTCCGCCTCGGCCGACCCACCCCGCACGCGGCGCCGGGCGCGACTCGCGAGCTGCCGGGCCGCGGCGGGGCTGCGCTCGACGACGGTCGCGATCTCGGCGAAGGGCACCGCGAACAGGTCGTGGAGCACGAAGGCCAGGCGTTCGGCGGGGTCGAGGCGTTCGAGCACGACGAGCAGTGCCCCGCCCAGCGCGTCGGCCTGCAGCGCCCGGACCTCGGGATCGGGATCGGGGTCGGTGGCGGCCGCGGCCTCGTCGAGGTCCGACTCGGCGCGCGTCCCGCGGCTGCGCAGCATCGACAGCGCCACCCGGCTCGCGACCGTCGTCAGCCACGCCCGCAGGTTCTCGACCTCGGAGACGTCGGTGCGCGCCAGCCGCAGCCACGTCTCCTGCACCGCGTCGTCGGCCTCGGCGGGGCTGCCCAGCAGCCGCAGCGTCACGGCCCGCAGGTGCGGGCGGTGGGTCTCGAAGTCCGCGGCGAGATCGGTCTCGTCCATCGGTCACATCCTCCGCTCGGGGTGCGTCACCTCGAAGACCGCCGCGCCGCGGCGAACGTGACCACGAGGGAGAAACCATGTCCGGACGACTCGAGACCTTCACCCGCGCCCTGCCCGGGCTCGGCGAGGGGGTCGGCACGATGATGGGCGCCATCCACGGCGCGGGCGTGCCCGAGACGACGCTGCAGCTCGTGCACCTGCGCGTCAGCCAGATCAACGGCTGCGCGTTCTGCGTCGAGTCGGGCACGAAGACGCTGCGCAAGGCGGGGGAGACCGAGGACCGCCTCGACCTCCTCACGGTCTGGCGCGAGGCGCCCGGCTTCACCGACGCCGAGCGGGCCGCGCTCGGGCTGGCCGAGGCGTCGACCCGGATCGCCGACCGCCCGGACCCGGTGCCGGACGCCGTCTGGGACGAGGCGGCCCGGTACTTCGACTCCACGGCACTGGCGGGGCTCGTCGCACAGATCGCCCTGACGAACTTCTTCAACCACGCCAACGTCCCGATCCGCCGACCCGTCGGCGCCTGGTGAGACCCTCCGTGAGCGATCTTCGGGCCGGTCGCCCCGAAGATCGCTCACGTGGTCAGGGCAGCGGCGCCAGGAGCCGGTGGGGGTGGCGCAGCGCTCGGCTCACCGCGTCGTCGCGCTCCGGGCGCGAGCCGTCGTCCTCGTCCGGGTCGAGCGACCGGGTCTCCAGCGACGTCGGCGGCGGCAGCGTCCCGCACGCCGGGCACAGCCCCCCGGTGGTGAGGTCGGCGCCGCCGGCGGGGCAGTCGGCGTGGCGGAAGCGCCGGCGCCCGCCCCCGGGCCCCACCCGGTGGCGGTCGCCCCAACGCGCGAGCGTGAACAGCGCGGGCCAGAGGTCGAGCCCGTCGGCGGTGAGCACGTACTCGTCGCGCCCCGGGGCGTAAGGACGCCGCTCGAGGACCCCGGCGTCGACGAGCGTCGCCAGGCGGTCGGACAGCACGGCGCGCGGGATGTCGAGGTGGGCCCGCAGGTCCCCGAAGCGGCGGACGCCGAAGAAGCAGTCGCGCAGCACGAGCAGGGTCCAGCGCTCGCCCAGCACCTCGAGGGCACGGGCGAGCGCGCAGTCCTGGCGGTCGTAGTCGCGGCCCAGCGGCACGCGCCACACCCTAGCGCACTCGGTTCAACCAACGAACCGAACCTGCTAGCGTCCTGCTGCGTGACCTCGCCCCCGGTGGCCGACCGCCCCCGCGCCACCCTGGCCGTCGCCGGGGTCGCGACGTTCCTCGCGCTCGTGGTGTTCACGACACCGCTCGCGACGCTGCCGTCGACGGCGGCCGCGCTGGGCGCCGGCCCCGCGGCGCAGGCCTGGATCCTCAGCTCGATGAGCATCGGGCTGGGCGTGGCGCTGCTGTCGGTCGGTGCGCTGGGCGACGACCTCGGCCGGCGCCGCGTCCTCGTCCTGGGCGCGGTGGTGCTGGCCGCGTCGTCGGTGCTCGGGGCACTGGCCCCGTCGGCGTTCGTGCTCGTGGTCGCCCGCATCCTGCAGGGTCTCGGCGCGGCGGCGCTGGTCGCGTGCAGCCAGGGCCTGCTGGGCCACGCCTTCCCGGCCGGCACCCCGGAGGCGCGCACCGCGAGCAGCGTGTGGGGCGCCAGCCTCGGCGCCGGCATCGCCGCCGGCCCCTTCCTGGCCGCCGGCCTCGACCGCGTCGTCGGCTGGACCGGCGCCTACTGGGCGGCCGCGGTGGGGGCCGTGGTCCTGGCGCTCGTCACCCACCGCGCCGTCCCCGAGTCGCGCGCCGCGCAGCCCCGACCGGTCGACCTGCCGGGCGTGCTCGTCCTCGCCGCCGGCGTCGCCGCCCTCCTCGCCGGGCTGGTCGAGGGCCGCGCCGGCTTCGGGCGCCCCGTCGTGCTCGCCCTGCTCGCGGTGGGCGTCCTGCTGCTCGTCGTGTTCGTGGTGCTCGAGCGCCGGCGGGCGGCGCCGATGCTGGACGTCACGCTGTTCGCCTCGCCGGCCTTCGTGGCCGCCACCGTGGGCGCGCTCGCCACGGGCATGGGCATCATCGCGACCACCTCGTTCCTCGGGACCGTGGTCGAGCGGGGCCTGGGCAGCACGGCGCTGGTCGGGGCCCTGTTGCTGTTCGCGTGGTCGGGCACGAGCGTCGTCACCGCGGTGCTGGCGCGCCGGCTGCCCGCGGCGTGGCCCGGACGCCTGCAGCTCGCCGCCGGACTGGTCGTCGTCGCCGCCGGGCAGCTGCTGCTGTTCGGGCTCGCGACCGGCGACTCCCCGCTCTCGCTCGTCCCCGGGCTCGCCCTCGCCGGCGCCGCCAGCGGCGTGGTCAACGCGGCGCTCGGGCGCGAGGCCGTGGCGAGCGTGCCCCCGGGCCGCGGGGCCATGGGCGGGGGCGCCAACAACACCGCGCGCTACGTCGGCTCGGCGATCGGGGTCACGGTGATCGCGGTCGTCGCCACCCGCCCCTCCCTGGGCGGCGGCGCCGACGGCCTCGTCGCGGGCTGGAACGACGCGCTGCCGATCTCGGTGGCGTTCTCGCTGCTCGGCGCCGCGGCGGTGGCGGCCTGCCGACCCCGACGGGTGCGGACCGCCGTGGCGAGCGGGTGACGGACGGGCGATCACGGGGGAGGATCGCGGACATGGACAAGTCGAAGCTCGCCGAGGCCCAGGGTCCGCTGAAATCGCAGTACAAGGACGACCCCGAGTCGGCGGTCGTGACGCTGAAGGCCGACGGCGACGTCGACGGCTCGGGCATCGCCTGCCGGGTGCAGACCGCCCAGGCCATGGCCGAGGCCGGGCTGCACCCCGCCACCGGCGGTGACGGCACCCAGCTGTGCTCGGGCGACATGCTGCTCGAGGCCCTCGTCGCCTGCGCGGGCGTGACGCTGCGCGCGGTGTCGACGTCGATGGGCGTGGACGTGCGCGGCGGCAGCGTGCACGCCGAGGGCGACCTCGACTTCCGCGGCACCCTCGGCGTCGCGAAGGACGCGCCCGTCGGGTTCCGCGAGATCCGCCTGCGCTTCGACCTCGACACCGATGCGGACGCCGACACCCTCGCGACGCTGCACAAGCTCACCGAGCGCTACTGCGTCGTCTTCCAGACCCTGGCCAAGCCGCCGGAACTGTCGGTCGAGCTCGCCCCGCGCCAGACCGCGAGCGCCTGAGGCCCGACCCGGCCAACGAACGAACGGCGCTCTCGCTGCCTCCGTAGCAGCGAGAGCGCCATTCGTTCGTCGAGCCCGGCGGGCAGCTGGGCGAGCACGCTCGCCCGACTACCTCAGTCGGTGTGGTAGGGGTCGTAGTGGATGTTGCGGAACGGCGTCCCGGCGTCGAGGAGCGCGTTCGTGGTGGCGCGCACCATGGGTGGCGAGCCGCTGATGGTGATCTCGCGGTCGGCCCAGGCGCCGTAGCGCGCGACGACCTCGGCCAGCGTGCCGGCCTCGGCGCCGTGGCGGCGGGCGTCGTCCTGGTCCTCGACGACGGGGACGACCGTGAACCACGGGAACTCCTGCGCGCTGCGACGCAGGCCCTCGATGTCGTAGAGGTCGCTCCACGTGCGGCCGCCGACGAACAGGCACACCTTGCGGTCGGTGCCCTCCATCATGAGCTGCTCGACGAGCGCGCGCGCCGGGGCGAGGCCCGTGCCGCCGGCGACCATGAGCAGGTCCGAGCGTCCGCGGGGATTGAGGGTCATCTGCCCCATCGGCGGGCCGATGCGCCACACGTCGCCCACCCGGGCGTGGGAGACGATCGCGCGGCTGACCCAGCCGCCGGGCACCGTGCGGACGTGGAACTCGAGCACGCAGTCGGGACCGGGCGCGTTGGCCGGCGACATCGAGCGCCACATCCGCGGGCGCTGCGGGGTCTCGACGCTGACGTACTGGCCGGCGAGGTACGGCACGGGCTGGCTGGTCTGCACCCGGACGACGGCGAGGTCCTGGTTGATGCGGCGGTGCTCCATGACCCGCGCCATCCACACCGCGGGGCCGCGCTCGGCGTCGGCGGCGTCGCGCATGGCCTGCGCGACGATCGTGTAGGCGCCGGTCCAGGCCTCCTCGACCTCGCGCGTCCACAGGCGCGGGCCGGCGATCTCGCCGAGCGCGCCGAGGAGGGCCTCGCCGACGCGGTCGTAGTGCTCGCCGACGACCCCGAACTTGCGGTGGTCACGCCCGAGCTGGCGCAGGAAGATCGACAGCTCGTCGGGCCGGTCGACCATCTGCACGACATGGACCAGGGCGCGCAGCAGCCGCGTGCGCTGCAACTCCATGGTCACCGGGAACAGCTCGCGGGTCTCGGGCGCGATGCGGAACAACCAGCCGTAGAACAGCGAGGTGAGCTCGTCGGTGCGGTGGGAGACCGCGGCGAAGCTCGTCCGGATCAGCGCCACCATGTCGTTGACGTCGTTGGACGCCGCGTCGCGCGGGGCCGGCAGGCCGTAGCCCTCGGAGGACCCGGACGGCGGCGGGGGAGCCGTGGGGGTCGGGCTGCCTCCCGGCCCGGACGGCACGGCCGACGTCGTCTGGCCCGACCCGTAGGACGGCGGCGCCGGCGCACCGGCGGGCCCCATCGGGCGTGAGCGCAGGCCGGCGGGCGGGCCGGCAGGCCCGGTCGGGTAGGTCATCGGGCTCCCATCGGACGCGGAGCGGGACGGACCCGGGGCGTCGAGTCCGGTGCGCGGCGCCCCGTACGGGGCGCCGTGGCGATCGTCGGCGATGTCGAAGACCGAGCTGTCGGTCTCTTCCGGGCCACCCGGGCGGCCGGCGCCCAGGGGCCGTCCGAAGGGGCGCGAGGACGTCTCGTAGCCGTCGGGCTCCGGTCGCCCGCCGTACCAGGCGTCCTCGGTGGGGAGATCACGGTCGGGCTGGACACCCGGGCCGCGGGACCGGCCGTCGGGGCCCCCGGCCAGGGATCGGTCGTCCCTCGCTGCGGTCACGTCTGGTCGACTCCTCGTCCCGGATGACTGGACTCCCCCTGGCGTCGCGCCACCCTAGCGGTTGTCCCCGACCACGAAACGCTACTCCGCGTCCCACCCCGCACCGCTCCGTCGTGTGCGTGTGCGGTCAGCGTAGGGCCGTGCCCGATGAGCGGGATTCCGGGGTTCCCACATCGGGTGACGCGTCCGAACGGCCTCGTCACCCGTCGTCGCCGGACGACCGTTCCCCGCGGCGACACCGGTCGGGGTGCCGGGCGCGGCCGGCGCGGTCGCCGGGCGGCGGTCAGTCCGCGGTGGCGTCGTCCCCGCCGGACCCCGATCCCGGCTCGAGGTCGCCGATCCCGCGGCTGCCGACCGTGGCCCGGCGGTCACGGGGCGCCGGATCGTCCGGGTCCTCGGCGCGGGTCGACGGGCGCACCGACGTGGTGGACCGCGGCGTGCTGGTCGACGAGGTCGGCTCGTCGGCCCGCGTCGGCGCCGTCGCGCGCGGCCGGGCGGTGGTGGCCGGGGCGCCGCGGGTGGCCCGGGGAGCGGCGGCCGCCGAGGGCTCCGCGGTCCGGCGCGCCGCGGTCCCGTCCCCGTCGTCGGCGGCGTCGAGCAGGCTCGTGCCCGCCGTGGTCGTGGTGCCGCCGTGGCCGCCGGGACCGGTGTCCACCGGCGTCCGCTCCGCGGGCACCTCCGGGATCTCCGGCAGGGCGACCTGCTGGCCGGCGCGCTGTGCGTCGAGCCCCAGGGCGATGCCGACCCCGCCGATGGCCACCGCGGCCATCACCGCGGCCGCCGCGGGCACCGACGACAGCCCGCGCCGCGGACGCCGGCCGCTGGAGGCGAGCACGCGCGCCATCTCGTCCGCGCGCGCCCGCATGCGCCGCGACGGCCGGGGGCGGCGGCGGGCGGGCGGCGCCTCACGGGTGACGACGGCGTCGACGTCCGGGCGCCCGGGGGCCGCGAGGTCGGCGATGGCCGGCACCTCGGGGACCGCGGACGCGGCGCGGGGTGCCGGGCGTCCCGGTCGCACCGGGGGCAGCACCGCGGTCTCCCGGTCGTCGGCGTGCGGCCCCGTCGGGCCGCCCCCGATCGGCTCGCGGCCCGCGGGCCCCCGGGCTCGCGTCACGGTGCACCTACCGGCCCCGCGCGCGTCGTCCAGGACGACGTGACGCGCTGTGTACGAGGCCATCACACGTTGTCGACGGGAGAGGGTGCCAGACGTGATGGATCGGCGACGGACGACCCGGCTCGCCCCACGCGCCGCCCCGGGCCGTGGCTGCCGATCGTGTCCGGACGACCTCTACAGTGGCGTGGCGTGGAGCCGTCACGGGTGACGGGCGCGCGCGTGGGGTCGGCGACGGCACGCCGCGTGTCCGGCGAGCGGCGGTCCGACCCGATCGGGGTCACTCTGCCCGTGACCAGGCCCGTCGTGCACCTCCACCCCGTACGTCCGGCTCTCGGGCCGGTGTGCTCTCCTCGACGCTGCGCCGAACAGTCCAGGCAGGGTTCAAACGCTTCCCGGAGTGATTGATCCGAACGGCGAGATCCGCTTCCGGCGCGGGGGCGGCACAGTGAACGGCGGCCGCGCGGGGACGGCACGACGACACGGAGGTGGCATGACGCGCGGTGTTGCGGTCGAGGTCGTCGGCGACGGGGACCAGATCCCCACCCCGCACCCGCGGGACCGTCGACCCCGTCCCCGGCCCCGGGTCCCCGCGGCCGGCCCGGTGCCCGCGGGCGTCGAGCTCCCCCCGGCGCCGCGCGAGGGTGCCGACGACGTCGTCCCCGCCGCGGTGGACGACGCGGACCAGGAGGCCGAGGCAGCCGACCCGGCGGTGGCCGGTGTCGAGCCGGCCGCCGAGGCATCCGCCCCTGTGGCGGCGGCGTGGGTGGCGGTGGATCCGGAGGTGGCCGAGGAGTTCCTGCGGCTGTTCCACGCCGAGAACCCGGCGGCCGGTCCGGTGGAGCCGCGCGTG
>JAQSWW010000056.1 GCA_029266415.1 Actinomycetospora sp.
GATGCGGTCGGCGATGAACTCGAGGACCTCGGGCGGGGCGGCCATCCGCTCGCCGGCGGCCTTCTTGCGCAGGATCGCGATGCGGGTCTCGAGCTCGGGCGGCTGGATGTCGGTGATCAGGCCCCACTCGAACCGCGTGCGCAGGCGGTCCTCCAGCGTCTCCAGCCGTTTCGGCGGCCGGTCGGAGGACACGACGATCTGCTTGTTCGCGTTGTGCAGCGTGTTGAAGGTGTGGAAGAACTCCTCCTGGGTGCCTTCCTTGCCCTCCAGGAACTGGATGTCGTCCACCAGCAGCACGTCGACGTCGCGATAGCGGCGCTGGAAGGCGATCTTCCGGTCGTCGCGCAGCGAGTTGATGAAGTCGTTGGTGAACTCCTCGGTCGACACGTAGCGCACGCGCATGCCCGAGAAGAGGCGCTGGGCGTAGTGCCCGACGGCGTGCAGCAGGTGCGTCTTGCCGAGCCCGGAGTCACCCCAGACGAACAGCGGG
Organism: Actinomycetospora sp.; assembly: GCA_029266415.1. GTDB lineage: Bacteria > Actinomycetota > Actinomycetes > Mycobacteriales > Pseudonocardiaceae > Actinomycetospora. The sequence continues at coordinate 491 of JAQSWW010000056.1, forward strand.
TTGTACGCGCGGGCCGGCGCCTCGGACACCGCGACGGCCGCGGCGTGGGCGAACCGGTTCGAGGCACCGATGACGAACGTGTCGAAGGTGTACTTCTCGTTCAGCCGCGTCTGCGAGCGCGGGGCGCCGCGCGCGGGGTCGGGGCCCGTGTCGCGCAGCTCGTTCGGCTCGCCCGGGCCCCGGGGCGTCCAGATCTCGTGGACGGCGGCGAGGCCGTCCCGGACCTCGTCGACCTCCTCCTCGGGGTGCGCCCGGTCGGGGTTGTACGTCACGCGCCCGACGCCGGCGGCCGCGGCGATCGCCTCGGCCCGGTGCGACGAGGTGGGCGAGCCCGGCGACGAGGTCGCGGCGAGGTAGCCGGTGTCCGGCCCCGAGTCGGCGGGGCGGTGCCCGTCGCCGGAGGGGTGGCCGCCGTCGGGCGACACGCTCGCGCGGGGCAGCGGGGAGGTGCTGGGCCCGATGTCGGGCGTCGGGCGGGCGCTGTGGTCGACGCGCACCGCGAGCGAGACGGGCCGGCCGATGTGGCGGGAGAGCGCGGCGACGATCGGCTCGCGCAGGGCCCGCTCGATGGCCTCCTTGGCGAACTCGCTGGGCGCGGCGAGCAGGGCGGTGTCGTCGAGCAGGCCCAGTGGGCGCGTCACCCGCACCCACGCCCGCTGCTGGGGGGAGAGCGCGGCGGCGCCGATCGACCCGGCGGTGAGCTCGGAGACGACCCGGCCCCAGGTCTCGTCCAGGTCGAAGAGCTGGTCCGACACCCGGCACCCCCTCCGTCCCTGCCCCGGCACGCGGGGTCGTCCCGGTCCGTCCGCGGGCGTGCGCGTCCACAATCCTGTCCACAACTGTGCACGACGGAGCACGGACGGAGACGCGTGGGTCCCGGCGAAGCCCCCCGGCGCCCGGTGTCCCCCCGTGGTGGTGGCGTGACCCGCCCCCGACGGATCCGCGCCACGGCGGAAGCAGGACGCTAACAAGGCAGCTGACCGGGCCACAACTCCCCCGCGCGGCGGTCGCCGACCGGGGTGCTCGTCGGGCACGGGTCACCGGCTACCCTGGACGTGACCGGAGTCGGCGTCCGTACGGGCGGCCGGCGCTGACCGTGCTGCCGCGACCGCGCGGCGCGTTGGAGCAGGAGAACCCGAAAGTGGCCAAGGGCAAGCGCACGTTCCAGCCGAACAACCGTCGGCGGTCGAAGACCCACGGCTTCCGGCTGCGCATGCGCACGCGCGCCGGCCGTGCCGTGCTGGCCTCGCGCCGCCGCAAGGGCCGCGAGCAGATCAGCGCCTGACCGGGTCGCCGGCCGGGACCGGCGGCTCGATCCACCCGACGGGGCCCCTCCACACGAGGCGGTCCCGTCGTCGTGTGTCGGGCCGCGTCCACCCACGCCGGCCCCGTCGCCCCGCGGTCGCCTCGGCATCCCCCGTGCTCCCCCGTCCCCTCCGGATCACCCGGCCCCAGGACTTCCGCCTCGTGCTGCGCCGCGGACGGCGCGCCGGGCGGCGCCGGCTCGTGGTGCACGCGCTCGCGGCGTCGGCCGTGCCGCCGACCCCGGCGCGCCCGGCGCGCGCAGGACTCGTCGTCGGCCGTGCCGTGGGACCCGCCGTCGTCCGGCACCGGGTCAGCCGCCGGCTGCGTCACCTGCTGCGCCCGCGCCTGGAGACGCTGCCGCCGGGCACCGACCTCGTCGTCCGCGCCCAGCCCGCGGCGGCGGACTCCACCTCGACCGAGCTCGGCGAGGACCTCGACGCCGCGCTCGCGCGGCTGCGGCTCACGGACTGAAGAGGTAGTTGCGCTCGGTGTCGACGATCCCCTCGACGGGCCGCCAGCCCGGCGACCAGATGCGCGCGGTGTACCCGAGCTCGCCCGTGAGCCGGTCGAACAGCTCCTCGGCGCGCACCCCGTACTTGCCCGTGTGGCGGTCCTCGATCTCGAGCAGCAGGTGCGGGCGGTGACGGGCGAGCGTGCCGGCGGCGCCGTCGAGCAGCGCGCCCTCCGCGCCCTCGACGTCGGCCTTGACCAGGGTCAGCCGCGGGAGGCCGAGGTCGGCGACCACGGTGTCGACGGTCTCGACCGCCACCGGCTCGAGCCGGTGGTCCGCGAACTCGCGGTTCGGGCCGTCGTCCCGGGCGCCCGCGCTGAGGTAGGCGCGCCCGTGCACCGGCAGCCCGCGGCGGCGTGGCACGGACAGCTGCGCGGTGCCCGGCGCGGCGCCGAGCGCGAGGCGGTGCAGGCCGACCCAGGTCAGGCCGGCTGCCCGGATGCCGAGCAGCAGGGCGCGGTGCGCGGCGCGCTGGGGCTCGAAGGCGTGCACGGTGCCGGTCGGCCCGACGAGGTCGGCGAGCACGTGGGTGTAGAGCCCGAACTCCGCGCCGATGTCGAGGCAGACGTCCCCGGGGGCGACCAGGTCGGCGAGGCCCAGGATCTCCTTCTCGACCACCGTGCCCCGCCGGGCGGCGGCGCCGAGGACGGCGCGCACCGCGCGGGACCGACGGGTACCCCCTCCGTTGCGACCAACGGCGGCGGGGGCTCCGTCGATCGGCACGGCGCGGATGCTCCCACGGCGCCGGAGGCACCCTCCCGGCACGGTCGCTTCCCGTGGCGCGGGAGGGCACCATGGCGGGGACGAGCGCGAACGGCACCTGCCGAGCCCCCGCAGCGTGCGGCCCGCGCCCCGACGAGGAGGACGGCATCGGTGGACGACCGAGCCCGGGTACCGGACGCGCCGGCCCGCTCGTCGCCGGCGGTCCGCGCACTGGTGGCGGTGCTCGGGTTCTACCGCCGGTGGATCTCCCCGATGTTCCCGCCGTCGTGCCGCTTCCACCCCACCTGCAGCGCCTACGGGATCGAGGCGCTGCGCACCCACGGGGTCGTGATCGGCACGCTGCTGACCCTGGTCAGGGTGGCCAAGTGCGCGCCCTGGCACCCTGGAGGTCTGGACCCGGTGCCGCCCCGCGGCCACCGGACGTGGTGCGGGTGGCCCCGCCGCGCCGCCGACACGGGGGCTGACCCCCACACCGAGGAGCGAGAGTCGTGCTGAACTTCATCTACTACCCGGTGTCGGCCATCATGTGGTTCTGGCACGAGGTGTTCGGCTTCCTCCTCGGGCCCGCGAACGGCTTCGGCTGGGCGCTGTCGGTGATCTTCCTCGTCTTCACGCTCCGTGCCCTGCTGATCAAGCCGTTCATCAGCCAGGTGCGCTCGATGCGCAAGATGCAGGAGTTCCAGCCGCAGATCAAGAAGCTGCAGGAGAAGTACAAGAACGACCGCACCAAGCTCGCGGAGGAGATGCAGAAGCTCCAGAAGGAGCACGGCGTCAACCCGCTGGGCGGCTGCCTGCCGCTGCTGGTGCAGCTGCCGGTCTTCATCGGCCTGTTCCACGTGCTGCGCGGTTTCCAGCCGAACTACCCCTACAACTACGTCTTCGACGCCGACGACATCGCGTCGTTCAACAACGCCGACATCTTCGGCGTGAAGCTGAACGAGGCCATCGCCGGTGGGATGCAGTCGCTGGGGACCTTCTCGTTCAACTTCGGCGAGTTCCAGGCCCACGTCGTCCCGGTGGCGCTGCCGCTGATGATCCTGGCCGCGGTCGCGACCCACTTCACCGCCCGTGTCTCGCAGCAGCACCAGAGCCCGGCGGCCGCCGCGAACCCGCAGGCGGCGATCATGGGCAAGATCACGATGTGGCTGTTCCCGGCCGGTCTGCTGGTCTTCGGCGCCTTCTTCCCGATCGCGATCCTCATCTACTTCCTCAGCCAGAACAGCTGGACGCTCGGTCAGCAGTTCCTCATCTACCGCAAGATCGCCCGCGAGGAGGAGGACAAGCGCGAGCAGGCGCGCGAGCAGCGCGACGCCCTGGCGCCCCGCCCGGGTCAGAAGCCGCAGCGCCAGCGCCCCCTCGCCGGTGCGACGCCCGTGACCGACGACGGCACCGACACCGCCGCGGACGACGCCGTGGCCCCCGACGAGCCCGCCCCGACCGGTGGCCAGCCGGCCGGTGGGTCCGGGGGCGGGTCGAAGAAGGGTTCGGGTCGGCGCGCCCCCGGCAAGGTCGGCCCGTCGCGCGGCGGCGGTGGTGGTCAGCGCCAGGGCTCCGGCCGTCCCGCACCGGGCAAGGTCGCCCGGGCCGGCGGCAACGGGTCGGGCCAGGGCGGCGGCAAGGGCTCGGGCGCCGGGGGCAACGGCTCCCACGGCGCGAACGGCTCGAAGGGCGCGAACGGCTCCGGTGGCTCGGGGACCAAGGGCGGCCAGCTCGCCTCCTCGGGTCAGGGCAAGCGCCCCAAGAAGAAGAAGTAGGCGGACGGCGGGGCCCCCGCCACCTCACCCGGTCGACGTGCGCGTGATCCCGCAGCACGGACCGGACCACGGACCCGCACGTCCGCGCGATGCCGGCGCGACACGTGCCAGACAGGCCCCGGCCGGACCGGGCGGAAGGGAGACGACGTGTCGGAGACGGTGACGTCGCAGGACGAGGACCAGGACCAGTCGGCGGCGGAGGCGCCCGGCGAGGACGCCACGCGCGCCGAGCGCAGCTCGGAGGACCAGTTGGTCCGCGAGGGCGACATCGCGGGCGACTACCTCGAGCGGCTGCTCGACATCCTCGACTACGACGGCGACATCGACCTCGACGTCGAGGCGGGCCGCGCGGTCGTGAGCGTCGAGGGCGGCAAGGACCTCGAGAAGCTCGTCGGCGCGCGGGGCGACGTCCTCGAGGCCCTCCAGGAGCTGACGCGCCTCGCCGTCCAGCAGTCCACGGGCGCCCGCAACCGCCTCATGCTCGACGTCGCCGGCTGGCGGTCGCAGCGGCGCTCGGAGCTGACCGACCTGGGCCGCCAGGCCGCCCAGGAGGCCAAGGACACCGGGCGCAGCCAGCGGCTCCGCTTCATGACCCCGTTCGAGCGCAAGATCGTGCACGACGCCGTCGCCATGGTCGGCGGGGTCCGCAGCGAGAGCGAGGGCGAGGAGCCCCGCCGGCGCGTCGTGGTCCACCCGGCGGGCTGAGCACGGTGCCGACGGGTCCCGCGGCGCCCCGCCGCACGTCGGGCGTTCCACGTGGAACACCGCGGTGAGCACGACCGAGAACGGCGGCGTCTCCGGGGCGGCTCCGACGCCCCCGGTCGCGGCGGAGGTCTTCGGTGACCGCCTGCCCGCCGCCGAGCGTTACGTCGAGCTCCTCGCCGGCCCGGGGCATGCCCAGGGCGTCATCGGACCGCGCGAGCTGCCCCGGCTCTGGGACCGCCACGTACTCAACAGCGCGGCGGTGGGCGAGGTCCTGCCCGACGGCGCGACCGTCGTCGACATCGGGTCGGGCGCCGGGCTCCCGGGCGTCCCGCTCGCCCTCGCGCGGCCGGACCTCGAGATCACGCTCCTGGAGCCGATGGCGCGCCGGGTGGCGTGGCTCGAGCGCGTCGTGGACGAGCTCGGGCTCGCCGTGACGGTGGTGCGGGGTCGCGCCGAGGAGCGCGAGACGCGCCGGCGGTGCGGCGAGAGCGACGTGGTGACGGCACGTGCCGTGGCCCCGATGGGGCGATTGGCGACCTGGTCGCTCCCCCTCGTGCGCCCGGGTGGGATCCTGGCCGCGATGAAGGGCGCGAGCGCCGAGAGCGAGGTCGAGCGCGACCTCAAGGAGATCCGCGCGGCGGGTGGTGAGGACTGCCGGGTCGTGCGGTGCGGCGTGGGAGACGCGGCCACGACGGTCGTGCTGGTAAGCCGGAACGCGCGACGCGGCACGTCCCCCGGTTCCGGACGCCGCGCCCGCGGCAGGAAGGATCGAATCCGTGACTGAGCGACCGACGTCCCCCTCGACGGGTCGAGCTGCCCTCCGCTCCGTCGCCGAGCGACCTGTTCCACGTGAAACGCGGCGCAGTGAGCGCCCGTCGGCGGAGAAGGTGCGCGAGGCCGTCAGCGACGCCGCAGCCAGCGCCGGCGCGGGCGTCCTCGGCGCCGGCGAGGTGCTCTACCCCGCCGGCGACGAGGGCATGACGCCGATCGCGGAGGAGGCGGCGCGGGCGGCGCGCGTCCTGCACCCCGAGGACCACCGGATGCCGCGCCCGTCCGAGCGCCGCATCATCACCGTCGCCAACCAGAAGGGCGGCGTCGGCAAGACGACCAGCGCGGTCAACCTCGCGGCGGCCCTGTCGCTGCACGGGGCCCGGGTGCTCGTCGTCGACCTCGACCCGCAGGGCAACGCGAGCACGGCGCTCGGCGTGGACCACCGCAGCGGCACGCCCTCGATCTACGAGGTCCTGCTCGGCGAGATGACCATCGACGAGGCCGCCGCGGTCTGCGACCGCTCGCCGGACCTGCTGTGCGTGCCCGCGACCATCGACCTGGCCGGCTCGGAGATCGAGCTCGTGTCGATGCTCAACCGGGAGTCGCGCCTCAAGAACGCGCTGACGACCGAGGCGCTCGACCGGCTCGACGTCGACTACGTGATCATCGATTGCCCGCCGTCGCTCGGCCTGCTCACGCTGAACGCGATGGTCGCGGCGCCCGAGGTGCTCATCCCGATCCAGTGCGAGTACTACGCGCTGGAGGGCCTGTCCCAGCTGCTGAACAACATCGCGCTCGTGCAGTCCCACCTCAACCCCGGGCTGCACGTCTCGACGATCCTGCTGACGATGTACGACGGGCGCACGAAGCTCGCCGACCAGGTGACGAACGAGGTGCGCAACCACTTCGGCGACGTCGTCCTGCGCACCGTGATCCCCCGCAGCGTCAAGGTCTCCGAGGCGCCCGGCTTCGGGCAGACCGTGCTCACCTACGACCCGGGTTCGCGCGGGGCGATGAGTTACCTGGACGCGGCCCGCGAGGTCGCCGCCCGGACACGGCGCCGGGCCGAGACGGCGGAAGGGGCGCGATGAGCGAGCGCACGGAGCGTCGCGGAGGGCTGGGGCGCGGGCTCGCGGCCCTCATCCCCACCGGTCCCCCGGAGACGCCCGCCGGGCCCGCCCCGTCGCGTGCCGGCCTCGGGGCGCGCGCGGCCGACGTAATCATCGGTGCCCGCCGCGACGAGGACGTCTCACCGGCCGACCCGTCGCCCGCCCCGGACAGCGACCCGGAGCGGGCCCCGGGGAACGCCGGGGAGGTCGCCGGCGCGGTGTACCGCGAGGTCCGGCTCGACGGGATCCGCGCGAACCCCCGCCAGCCGCGGCAGGTGTTCGACCCCGAGGCGCTCGCCGAGCTCGAGCACTCGATCCGCGAGTTCGGGCTGCTGCAGCCGATCGTCGTGCGCGAGCTCGCCCGTCCCGAGCCCTCGCCCGACGGCGGGGCGACGCTCACCCACGAGCTCGTCATGGGCGAGCGCCGCTGGCGCGCCGCGCAGCTGGTGGGGCTCGAGCACATCCCGGCGATCGTGCGGCACACGCCGGACGACACGCTCCTGCGCGACGCGCTGCTCGAGAACATCCACCGCGTCCAGCTCAACCCGTTGGAGGAGGCGGCCGCCTACCAGCAGCTGCTCACCGAGTTCGACGTGACGCACGAGCAGCTCGCCGAGCGCATCGGGCGCAGCAGGCCGGCGATCACCAACACGATCCGCCTGCTGCGGCTCCCGGTCGCCGTCCAGCGCCGCGTCGCCGCCGGGGTGCTCTCCGCGGGCCACGCCCGGGCGCTGCTCGGGCTCGACGACCCGGGGGCGCAGGAGGAGCTGGCCGCGCGGATCGTCGCCGAGGGCCTGTCGGTGCGCGCGGCCGAGGAGGCCGTGACGCTCGCGCGCGGTGCCACCTCGGCCGCGCCGAAGAAGCCCGCGCGCCGGCCGATGCGCGCGCCGGGCCTCCAGGACCTCGCCGAGCGGCTGTCGGACACGTTCGACACCCGCGTCAAGGTCGAGCTGGGCCAGCGCAAGGGCCGGATCGTCGTCGAGTTCGGGTCGGTCGACGATCTGGAGCGCATCGCCCGTCTGATGGGACGGGACCCCTCCTCGGGCCCCTCACCCCAGGAGTGATCGTCCGGGCGCCCAGCGTCGATCTGGGGGCGTCCTGAGATCGACGCTGCCGTCCGGGGTGGCGGTGGTGCGCGAGGCGCCGGATCGGTCATGGGGGGCACGGGGTTCGTCCGGCCGGGGGACCCCGTGGCCGGGAGCTCGGCGGGCGAGGACCGTATCCTCCTCGCCGGAGAGTCGTCGGGGAAGGCGGGACGCGTGACGCGGAGCTGTGTCGGGGTCACCCTCGACAACATCGAGGAGCTGCCCAAGCAGTGTCGCCGCTGCGTCTACTGGGAGATCCCGCCGCACCTCGCCGACCAGGCCGAGGAGTTCGGGACCCTCGAGCTCGAGAAGGAGGCGTGGGTCAGCGGCGTCCTGCTCGAGTGGGGCTCCTGCGGGCGGATCGCCCACGTCGACGGCGTGCCGGCCGGGTTCGCCTTCTACGCCCCGCCCTCGGTGGTGCCGCGCGCCGTCGCGTTCCCCACCGCCCCGGTGTCCCCCGACGCCGTCCTGCTGTGCGGCCTGCACGTCCTGCCGGACTTCGCGGGCGAGGGCATCGGGCGACTGCTGGTCCAGGACGTCGTCCGGGACCTCACCCGACGCGGCGTCAAGGCCGTCGAGGCCTTCGCCGACGACGGCGAGCGCCCCCGCGCCGAGGCCCACGGCCGCACCGAGACGGGGACACCGACGTGCGTCCTGCCGGCCGCGTTCCTCCGCGGCGTCGGCTTCAAGACGGTGGCGCCGCACCCCCGCTGGCCGCGGCTGCGCTACGAGCTGCGCACCGGGTTCAACTGGAAGGAGGACGTCGAGGCCGCCATCGCCCAGCTGCTGGGCTCGGTGACGATCTCGACGGCCCCGGCGGCCTCGCCGCAGCCCGCACGGGTGTACTCGGGGTCCTGACGGACCTCCCGGCCCGCCGGGGGGTGCCTCACACCCCGGCGGGGCGGTTGCTCTCGCGCTGGAGGACCTCGGCCCAGGTGAAGGTGCCGGTGGGCTTGTCGTCCTGGCCGAGCAGGTAGAGCCGCTTGACCGCGACGAGGATGCCCTCGGCCACGACGTCCCGGAAACCGGGGTCGAGCAGGGCGGCGCGGTCGCGGTCGTTGGTGAGGTAGCCGATCTCGACGCGCACGGCGGGCATGCGCGTCAGCCGCAGCAGCTCCCACGGGCGACCGTGCACGCCGCAGTCGAGCATGCGGGTGCGGGCCAGCAGCTCGCGGTGGATGAATCCGGCGAGGGCCTCGCCGACGGTCGAGGTGGCGCCGTTGCCGGTGCCGAAGTGGAACGCGGCCAGGCCGTTCGCCGCCGGGCTCGTGTTGGCGTCGACGTGCAGCGACAGGACGACGTCCGCCCCCGCGGAGTTGGCGAACCCGGCGCGCTCGGCGTCGGTGGGGCAGTCCTGGGGGCCGTGGGAGAGCAGCGCCTCCATGCCGGCCGCGGCCATGCGCCCCTCGAGGCGCCGCGCGATGTCGGCGACGACGCCGGCCTCGGTGACCGCGTCGGGCCCGGTGCCCACGAACACGCCGCGGTCGGCGCCGCCGTGTCCCGGGTCGATGACGATGCGCTTGCCGGACAGCCGCGGGCCGGCCCGGTGCAGCCGCTCCTGCTCGCGCAGCAGGCCCGGCCGCCCGCCGGTGACCTTGCGGCCCAGGTAGCCGAGGTGGCGCAGCGTGCGGGGCCCGCACATGCCGTCGGGGCTCATCCCGTAGTCGCGCTGGAAGCTGCGCAGGGCCTGCTCGGTCTGCCGCCCGAACACGCCGTCGGCGCGCCCGGAGTCGTAGCCGAGCTCGAGCAGGCGCTCCTGCAGCGCGAACACGTCGTCGCCGGTGAGCGGGGTCTGGGTGTTGAGCAGCAGCATGCGGTCGCCGAGGGCCCAACGGGCGTCGCGCAGCGCGCGGTACGTGGCCGGGCCGACGATGCCGTCGGTGATGAGGCCCCGCTGCTGCTGGAAGATGCGGACCGCGTGCTCGAGCGCGTCGTCGAACAGGACGGGACCGGGGCCGCCGGGCTCGAGGATGCCCATCTCCTCGAGGGCTGCGCGGACCTCGGCGACCGGCGGGCCGGCGTCACCGCGGCTCAGCAGCTGCATGCAGTTCGCTCCCGATCGTCCGCGCCCGGGTCCGGACGCCCGGTGTGGTCGCGCCTCACTGGGGCCTCATTGTGCCCTGCCGGGCGCCTCGGGCCGTGCAGCGGGGCGTCGGGGCGGGTCACGATCCGGCCGCGCCGGGCGGACACACGACGGCGCCGGGCGGTCACCCGCGAGGGGTGTCCGCCAGGCGCCGGGGCGGGGGTCGGGCGAGCAATCCGGGACGGGCCCGGCCGCCGTCAGTTGATGACGTCCGAGAGGTCGTCGAGCAGGGCCGACTTCGGCCGGGCGCCGACGATCTGCTTGACCGGCTTGCCGCCCTGGAAGACGAGCAGCGTCGGGATCGACATGACCTGGTAGTCACGCGCGGTGGCGGGGTTCTGGTCGATGTCGAGCTTGGCGACGGTCAGCTTGTCGCCGTGCTCGGCCGCGATCTCCTCGAGGACCGGCGCGACCATCTTGCACGGGCCGCACCAGGTCGCCCAGAAGTCGACGACGACGGGCTTCTCGCTACCGAGGACCTCGTCGGCGAAGGTGGCATCGGTGACGTTCACGGGCACGCTCATGCGGCGGGCCTTCCTTCCGGGATGGACGGTTGTCGGTACGTGGGATCAGGACGGGGCGGGGACGGCGTCGCCGGCGGGCTCGGGCGATCCCTCGTCGACGGAGCCGCCGACGGAGCCGTCGGTGCTGCGGGCGGTCGCGGCACCGATGGAGGCGAGGCCGTCCACCTGCGCGCCGTCGACGCCCGGCGTGGGCGGCGGGGCGGTGTCGCGGGTGTTGTCGGGCTGCTCGGCGAGCCAGCGCTCGGCGTCGATGGACGCCTGGCACCCGCTGCCGGCGGCCGTGATGGCCTGCCGGTAGGTGTGGTCGACGAGGTCGCCGCAGGCGAACACGCCGGGGACGTTCGTCCCGGTGCCGGGTAGGGCGACCCGGACGTAGCCCTCGTCGTCGGTCTCGAGGACGTCGCGGACGAGCCCGGAGCGCGGGTCGTGGCCGACGGCGACGAAGAAGCCGCTCACGGCCAGCGTCTCCTCCTCACCGGTCACGGTGTTGCGGACCCGGACACCCTCGACGGTGGTGTCGCCGAGGACCTCCTCGACCACCGTGTCGGTGCGGATCGTGATCTTCGGGTCCTGGCGGGCCCGCTCCAGCATGATCCCGGAGGCCCGGAACTCGCTGCGCCGGTGGAGGATCGTCACCGAGCGGGCGAACCGGGTGAGGAAGGTGGCCTCCTCCATGGCGGAGTCGCCGCCGCCGACCACGACGATGTCGTGGTCGCGGAAGAAGAAGCCGTCACAGGTGGCGCAGGCGCTGACGCCGCGACCGAGCAGCCGCTCCTCCCCGGGCACGCCGAGGTAGCGCGCCTGGGCGCCCATCGCGAGGATGATCGCGCGGGCGTGGTGGTCGGTGCCGTTGACGCGCACGGACTTGACGTCCCCGCGCAGGTCCATCGACTCGACGTCCTCGGGGCGCAGGACGGCGCCGAAGCGTTCGGCCTGGCGGCGCATGCGGTCCATGAGCTCGGGGCCCTGGATCTCGTCGGCGAAGCCCGGGTAGTTCTCGACGCCCGTGGTGGTCATGAGGGCGCCGCCGAACTGGCTGCCCTCGAAGACGACCACGTCGAGCTGGGCACGCGACGAGTACACGGCCGCGGTGTACCCGGCCGGGCCCGAGCCCACGATGATCACGTCGTGGATGGTCTGGTCGCTCACGTGGGCGTCAACGCCCGGGAGCGCCCGAGGATTCCCCGGATGGCCCCGCTCACCGGCCGACGAGCGTGTCGGAGAGGGTGAACGGCACCCCGGTGGCGCAGTCGGGCCCGACGGCCAGCAGCCGGAACCGCGCGGCCGTGCCGGTGGGCAGCACGAGCAGCACGCCCGGCCGCCCGTCGACCACCACCTGCCGGGCCCCGACCGGGCGCACACCGGCGGGGACGCCGTGCGCGGCGAGGCAACCCGCGAGCCGACCGGGCGCGGCGAGCGGGCCGTAGTCGGTGCTGCCGAGACCCGCCCGCAGCGCGGCCGGGCCGTCGCCGCCGGCGAGCACGGGAACGTCGGGCACCGTGACCGGTGGGGCGGGCGCGGCCGTCGGTGCGCGCGGGGCGGGCGCCGGGCCGGGCGCGGCGAGCACGACGGCCACGAGGGCCACGACGGCCGCCGCGGCGGCGACGAGCGCGCCGGCGACCAGGGCCGGTCGCCGCCGGGGGGCGCGCCCGGGGAGCGGTTCCGGCCCGGCGCGTTCGGCGGCCAGGGCCCGGTCGATGCCCGTGAGGAGGTCCGCGGGCGGGGGTGGGGTGCGCGCGCCGTGCGCGGCGAGGTCCTCCCGGGTCCGCGCCAGCGCGGCGGCCACCACGGGATCGCGCGGATCGGGCAGCACGGCGTCGGGACCGTCGGGGTCGGCGTCCTCCGGACGCCCCGGGCCCCGGGCGGCGCGGTGCTCGTCGTCGGTCACGCGCCTCCTCCCGTCCGGTCGCTCACGTCGCTCGAGTGTTGGACGTCGGCGGGGCCTGCGGCGTTCCCCGCCGTCGGCGTCCCCGTGCGGCGCTCCACGGGCCGGAGGTGCCCGAGCAGCACGGCCAGGCGCCCGCGGGCCCGCGCGCACCGGCTCTTGACCGTGCCCTCGCGCACCCCGAGCACCTCCGCGGCCTCGGCGATCGAGAACCCGTGCACGTCGACGAGCACGACGGCGAGGCGCTGGCCGTCGGGCAGCGTGGCCAGCGCGTCGGCGACGGTCAGGCGGGTGAGGTGGTCGTCGATGCCGTCGCGCGGGGCGGGCAGGTCGTGGCCGGCGAGCGGCTCGGTGGCCCGGGTGCGGCGCCGGCGTATCCGGTCGAGGCAGGCGTTGACGACGATGCGGTGCAGCCAGGTGGAGACCTCGGAGTCGCCCCGGTACCGGGCCGCGGAGCGCAGCGCCGACACGAAGGTCTCCTGCACCGCGTCGCTGGCGTCCTCGCGGTGGTCGAGCGTGCGGAACGCGAGCAACCACAGGCGCTCGGCGTAGCGGCGCACCAGCTCGTCGAACGCGCCGTCCGACCCGGCGACGTGCGCGGCGAGGAGCTCGCGATCGCTGCGCGGGTCGGGCACGGCGGGGACGCTAGCGGCCGCCGCGCGAGCGCCGGGGCCGTTTGCGCGAGCTCGTCAGGGCCCGGCGCGCTCGATCGTCACGTCCGCCAGCTCGCTGACGTACTGGTCGTCGTCCTCCTCGGCCAGCGCGGTGATCCAGATGAGCAGGTTGCCGGTGGGCGGGGCCGCCTGCACCGGGATGCGCAGCTCGTCGCCCTCGACCGTCCCGGCGCCCAGCAGTTGGGTCTGGGCCAGCGGGACGTCCGCCGCGGGCGCCGACCGGATCTCGATGCGCGTGCCCGGGCTCGGCGACCGCACGGTGACCGCCGCGACCGACGCCGGCGCGGTGAACGTCGACATCATGCCGATGCCCGGCTTGAGCGCCGGCAGCTGCTGGCGGTACTCCGAGGTCGACCACGTCGTCGACGGGTCGTTGTCGGCGGCGCGGTTGATGCGCGTGGGGTTGTCCGGGTCGCCCGCGGGGCTGTACACCGCGACGCTCGAGAGCTGCACCGGACCGGCGGCCACCGGGGGCGGTGCGCTCGGGGCGGGGGCCGGTCCCGGCGCCGGGGCCGGGCTCGGGGCGGCCGTCTCGGTGGGGATGACCACCACCGGCGGTGCCGACGAGCCGCCGCCGATCACCACGGACACGACCTGGTAGGTGACGAACCCGAGGATCGCGAGCGTGGCCAGCACCAGGGCGGTCACCCCGATGCGCAGCTTGCGCCGGCGCTCCGGGTCGGGACCCGGCTCCGGCACGGCGTCGTCGTGCCACACCTCGGCCGGGTCGTCGGCGTCGATGGTCTGGCCGTCCTCGAGGACCGGCAGCAGCACGCCATCGTCCTCGAGGCCCTCGCGCATCTGCGTCACGAGCCGGTGCACGGCCGCGGCGGTGCGGATGCCGCCGTCCTCGTCGAGCGTGCGGTCGACGAGTGCGGCGAGCTCGACGGGCAGATCGGGGCGCAGGGTGCGGGCGGGCACGGGGCCACCGGCCGGCGCCTGGGGGGCGAGGCGCAGCCCGGCCGGCGCCCGGCTGCCCGCGGCGCCCGGCCAGCGGGCGGTGAGCAGCAGGTAGAGCAGGGCGCCGAGGCCGTGCACGTCGTCGGCGTTGGTGGCGTCGCCGCGCGGCATCGGGAAGGCGAGACGGGTGGCGGCGCGGGCGCTCACGCGGACGCGCTGCGGGTGGTCGAGGCCGAGGACCAGGCCCGACCGGTGGGCCGCGGCCACGGCGTCCGCGAGCGGCTCGATGACGCGGAGCGCGGCGCTGGGGCGCAGCGGGCCGCCGGAGACGAGCTCGGCGAGGTCGCGCCCCGGGGTCCACTCGGCGACGGCGGCGCCGAGCACGCCGGCGGGCAGCGGGCTGCCGCCGGGCCGGACGACGTCCAGGATGCGGGCGGCGTGCGGGTGCTCGAAGTGCGCCGACCGCGTCGCGCGCGAGAGCGCCGCGGACGCCCGCGCGTCGCTCTGCCACGAGCCGACGAGCAGCGTGAGCGCCACGTCGCGCTCGAGCATGACGTCGCGGGCCTTCCACAGCGCCGCGTCGGCGCTGCGGTCGCGCCCGACCTCGGCCACGAGGCGGTACCGGTCGGCCAGCAGCGTGCCGGGCATGAGCGGACCCGCGACGGGCATCGGCCCGGAGCCCGGACCGGTCGCCGGGCGGGCGGGCCCACGACCGGGACGGCGCGGGGGTGCCGGGAACGGCCCGGACGGCGGGGCGCCGGGACCGGGCCCCCGCGCCGCGGGCCCGCGGGGCGCACGGCCCGCGCCCCCGGTCGCCGGGGGCGCGCCGGTGGTGCCGGCGGTCGACGAGGCGGGTGACCCGTTCGTGGCACCCGCGCCCGGTGTGTCGGACGTGCGGGCGACGTGCATCGTGGGGCCGTCGACCCCCACGCCGAGGCGCGGCCGCGGTGTGTCGCGGCCCGACGCGTCGCGTCCGGGCGTCCCGCCCACGGGGCCGGCGGGCGTCTGCTCACCGGACTGCTCGCCCGCCACGCCCCCACCTCCCCCTCGACCCGTGCTGAGACTACGGGACACCACCAGCGCTCCGGAGGACGCCGGGGCACGGGTCCGGGTTGCCCGGGACGCGCGCACCCACGCGGGAGTCAGGTCGTTCGGGCGCGTCCTCTACCGACCAGACGGCGTAGTCGGGCGACCACGGGGTCGAGCTCGGGCACCCGCAGCAGCCGCATGGCCACGGCGACGACGGTGAGGAACACCCCCGAGCCGACGACGAGGACGACCCAGGAGCGCAGCACGAGCGACATCCCCCCGCCGAGGAGCCGCTCGAGCAGTGTGACGACCAGCACGGCGACCAGGACCGCGACCAGCGAGGCGAGCAGCGTGAGCACGAGGGTGCGCAGCACCCGCTTGGTGTCGAGATGGCCCAGCCGCACGCGCAGCCAGATGTTGCCGACCACCAGGCCGACGACGAACCCGAAGGCGTTGACCGCGGCCAGCCCGAGGACCACCTGCTCCGGCGGCAGCAGCACCGGGCACAGGTAGGCCATCGGCACCTTGACCGCGGTGATCACGACCATGATCAGGGTCGGGGTGCGGGCGTCGTTCATCGCGTAGAACACGCGCATCTGGAGCATGACCACGGCCATCGGGACGAGCCCGAACGCGGAGGCGGCCATGGCCCCGCCGAGCGACGCGGCGCCCTCGGGGCCGGAGCGCCCGATCGAGAACAGCGCGATGCCGAGCTGCGAGCCGAACACGGTGAGCAGGGCGCTCATCGGCAGCAGGGTCACCGTCGACAGCCGTGAGCCCAGCGACAGGTCGGCGACGACCTGGTCGGTGCGCCCGTTCGCCGCGGCGGCGCTCATGCGGGGCATCAACGCGGTGAGCAGCGAGACGCCGAGCACGCCGTAGGGCACCTGGATGAGCAGCCAGGCGTAGCTGTAGATCGCCGGCCCGCCGTCGTCCGCACCCGAGGCGACGCGCAGGATCGCGGCGAGGCCGACCTGGCTGATCAGCACGTAGCCGACGACCCACGCGGCGAGGCCGCCGAAGGCCGACAGGCGCCGGTCCCACCCGAAGCGCCACTTCCACCGGAACCCGACCCGCCGCATCGCGGGCAGCATCACGGCCGCCTGCACGACGATCCCGAGCGTGCTGCCGATGCCGAGCACCAGCAGCTGGGTGTCGGAGATGCCGACCTCGGGCGACGGGAGGACCGCGTAGATCCCGAGCGCGACGAGCGCGACGACGTTGTTGAGCACCGGCGCCCAGGCGGCCGGCCCGAAGTTGGCCCGCGAGTTGAGGATCGCCCCGAACAGCGCGCCCATCCCGTAGAAGAAGATCTGCGGGAGCAGCAGGTAGGCGAAGTCGGTGGCCAGCTCGAGGTCGGTGCCCGGATCGAGGTAGGGCCTGATCAGCAGGGGTGCGGCGACCACCGCGAGCACGGTCGCGAGGGCGAGGCCGACCGCGGCCCCGGAGAGCAGCTTCTGGGCGAAGCCCTGCCCGTCGTCACCGTCCTCCTTGGCCGCCTGGACCAGCACGGGGATGACGACGCTGGTCAGCACCCCGCCGAGCAGGAGCTCGAAGATGATGTTCGGGAGGGTGTTGGCGACGTTGAAGGCGCTGCCGACGAGGTTCAGCCCGACGATCGCGGTGAGCCCGAGGGTGCGCAGGAACCCCGTGAGGCGGCTGACGAGGGTGGCGACGGCCATCCCGCCCGAGGCGCGGACGAGCGCCCCGTCGTCGCGGCTGTCCGCCTCGGTGGGGGCCCGTGGCGCGGGGACGGCCGGCGCGTCCTGCTCCAGCGGCGGCCGCGGCAGCAGGACCGTCTCCTCGGACGAGCCCGCGTAGCTCCACGAGGACAGCGGGGCCGGGCGCGTGACGCGCACGGTGCGCTCCGCGTGCTCCGGGCCGACGGGCAGCACCTCGGTGCGGTGGGGGTCGGCGGCTCCCGAGCCCGCGGGTGCGACGGCGCCGTCGAGGGAGTCCACGGCCTCGACCGCGGCGGTGGGCGCGGTGAGGCCCGTCGTGGACGGCTCCGACGCCGCGGCGCCCGGCGGCGAGCCGGGGGGCCGCACGGGAGGGGGTCCGGCACCACGGCCCGCCGGGCGCGGGGGCTCCCCCGGTGGCGGTCCCGCGGGCGGGCGGCCGGCCGGGCGCGGGCCGGCCGGAGCCGGGACACCCGGCGCGGCGGGCGAGCGACCGGCCCCGCGCGGCGGGCCCGGGGGCGGCTGCTGCGGGAACGGCTGCAGCGGGGCCTGCTGCTGCGGAGGCGGCTGGGTCCGCCCGGCGGGCGGACCGGGTGGTCCGGCGTGCTGGCCCGGGGAGCCGGGAGGTGGACCGGGAGGTGCGCCGACAGGCGGACCGGGCGGTCCGGGGCGGGCCCCGGCGGGCGGCGCGTTGCGGGGCCCCGGCGGGGGTCCGGCCGGCGGCCCCGGGCGGCCCCCGGGTGGCGGGGGCGGCGGGACGACCTCGGGGACCTCGGCGGGGCCCTCGTCGGCGGGTGACCCCTCGCGGGGCCGCCCGGGCTCGGGCGCGGTCACCGCGTCTGCAGCTCGCGGGTCGGGGCGTCCTCCGGGTCGGTCGGGTCCGTCGGCGTGCTCGGGCCCCGCCGGCGGTGACTGCGGCGGGACCGGCGGTCGCGGCGCGCCGCCAGGACCCGGCGAGCGATCCGTACGCTCGCCAGGATCACCAGCACGACGGCTGCGGACGCGGTCAACCACACCGTGATCGTGCCGTAGGCGGTCGATCGCAGCAGCAGACGAGCCGTGGGTCCGAGAGGTTCACCCCCCGGTGTCCGGGCCTGGGCGTCGACGGCGAACTGGCCCGCGCGGGTCACCTCGACCTCGACCTGCACCTGGCGGCTGCCGAACGCCGGCACGGTGACGGCGGGCAGCGGGCCCGTCCGCAACCCGTTCGTGGGCTCCAGCACGACCTCGACCCGCACGGCCACCGGCAGCCGGTTCTCGACGGTGAGCAGCAGCGGGGCGTCGTTGGAGCCCAGCGAGTACGACCCGGAGGGCTGGACCACGCGCACCAGGGAGCGCAGGTCGTCGGTCTGGCGCTCCACCGCGGCCACCGCCGCCTCCTGGGCGGCCGGGTCGTCGCGCCGCGTGGCGGACAGGCTGCGCAGCACGCCGTCGGTGAGGGG
Source organism: Actinomycetospora sp. (assembly GCA_029266415.1). GTDB lineage: Bacteria > Actinomycetota > Actinomycetes > Mycobacteriales > Pseudonocardiaceae > Actinomycetospora. The sequence goes on from JAQSWW010000056.1 coordinate 18,670, forward strand.
CTCGACGAAGTCCGAGGGCGACGGCGCGCCGACCCCGTCCCGCTCGGTGGCGGCCAGCAGCTCGCGCTGGCGCTCGCGGACCTCGGCCGCGCGGTCGACCACCGGCTCCTGGAGCCCGTCGATCCCGGTGGCGGGGCTCGCCAGTGCCGTGGCGGGCAGCGCGGAGCCCGCCGCAACAGGTGCGAGCAGGGTGCCGAGGTCGACGGGGCCGGCGAGGCCGAGGCGGGCGAGGTCCTCGACGGCGGTGAGCAGCGCGCCGGCCTCGGACCCGTCGGCGGACCAGTCGGTGGGCGGGGCGACGACGCTGACGGGCGCGGTCTCGTCGTCGGGGATCTCCTCCAGCGCGCGCAGGGTCAGCGCACCGATCGCGTCCTGGGTGGCCAGCGGCGCCGGGGTGCCGGCGGGGCTCGCGGACCGGTCGGCCCGGGCGTCCCGGGGCGCGAGGGCCGCGGCCGCCACGGGGTCGAGCCCGACGGCGGTGGGCGCGTCGCCGGGCGGGCCGGGGAGCCGGGCGAGGGCGCCGGGCGGCAGGCCGTCGTCGAGGACGGCCGGGTCGAGCAGCAGGGCGCGGGTGCCGCCGCCGGTGAGGTCGGCGAGGCTGCGCTCGTCGACGAGCCCGCCGGCCGGCCACACGGTGTCCGACACGGGGGTGACGCCGAGGATCTCGGCGACGCGCCGGGTGCCGGTGGCGACCGCGGCGGCGGTCAGGTCCGTCAGGTTGCCGCGCGCGGTCGCGACGAGGTCGGTGCCGGCGTAGGGCAGGGCGGTCACGCAGCGCCCGCGGGCCACGGCGCGGGCGGAGTCGAGCCAGCGGGCGGCGACGGCGGCGCCGGTGCCGGCCGTGGTGCCCCCGTCGGGGGTGCTCACCCGGTACCCGCCCGCCATGGCCTCGGCGGTCTCGAGCAGGTCGGCGTCGACCGCCAGGCACACCGAGCGCGCCGCCGCCGAGCCCGGGGGCGCCGTCCGGCCCAGCGCGTCGACCAGCCCGGCGAGCCGCCCCCCCGGCGCGAAGGAGGTCGCCAGCTCGTCGTCGGCGAGCAGGACGGGCGAGCCGGGGACGACGGGGACGCGCCGCGGCCGGTCGGCGAGCGGGTAGAGCACCGAGACCCCCGTGGCCCGGCCCACCGGCGGGGCGGCCAGCGGCGCCCCGCCGGGCACGCCGACCACCGGCAGCAGCACGCGCACCGCGCCGAGCCGGGCGGGCCCGCCGGTGCCGAGCGCGCCGTCGACGTCGACGAGCAGCGGGTGCACGCCCGGCGCGGCGAGGGCCAGGGAGCCGGTCCCGGTGCCGGTCAGGGGTACGCGGACGGTGAACGGCACGACCTGCCCGGGCTCGAGGACGGGCGCGATCTCGACCACGGGCGTGCGGAGGGTCGTCGTCGATTCGTCCCCCTCGAGCGCACCGAGCGCCGCGCGGGCCCCGGACAGCGGCGCCCCCCGCTCCAGGCGCACCCCCACGTCGCGCGCGGAGACCGCCGAGCGGTTGGCGACCCGGCCCGTCACCACCAGCTCGCCGGGTCCGTCGGTGGTGACGACGCGGGGGGCGAGGGTGTCGAGGGCGACCTCGATCGGCGGGCCGGCCCGGGGTGCGGCGCCGGCGACCGGCGGCAGCAGCAGCCCGAGCATCACGAGCAGCAGGACACCCGCGGCGGCGCGCGGGACACGACGGGCTCCCCGCGGGCGGCGGGGAGGGGTCACGCCGACTCCTCCAGGATCTGGGCGGCACGGCGCACGAGGCGGCGCTCGTCGGCGTAGGCCAGCCGGGAGTCGAGCTCGGCCAGGGGCACCCAGGCCACCTCGGTGACCTCGACGTCGGCGTCGGAGAGCTCGCCGCCGTGGGCATCGAGCAGGTAGTGGTGCACGGTCTTGTGGATCCGGCGGTCCTCGGCGACGAACCAGTAGTCGATGCTGCCGAGGAACGCACGCACGGACGCGATGATGCCGGTCTCCTCCTCGACCTCCCGCACCGCGGCCTGCTCGGCGGTCTCGCCCTCCTCGAGGTGGCCCTTGGGCAGCGACCAGAGCAGGCGACCGCGGCGGTCGAGCCGGCCGATGAGGGCCGCGCTGGCCCCGGCGGCGTCGACGACGAGGCCACCCGCGGACGTCTCGTCGACCGTGCGCATCCGTCGCCGGGAGCCCCGTCGGCGCCGGTCGCCGGACCGGCGGGACGGGGTGGACACGTGCGCGATGGTACGGCGCGGAACCGGTGACGGG
>JAQSWW010000233.1 GCA_029266415.1 Actinomycetospora sp.
GGTCGGTGAGCGTGGCCGGGGTGCGGGCGGACATGCCGGTGCGCGCGACCAGGGCGTCGGCGGCGTCCGGCGTCATGGCCGCGAGCAGCGCCTTGCCGACCCCGGTCGCGTGCAGCGGGACGCGGCGCCCGATCTCGGTGACCATGCGCATGGGGTGCGGCGAGGCGGCCTGCGCGAGGTACACCGCGGCGTCGCCGTCGAGGCCCGCGAGGTTCGCCGACTCGCCGGTGGCCGCGACCAGCTCGCGCAGCACGGGGCCGACGCCCTCGCCGAGCACCTGGCCCGCGACGTCGCCGAGGCGCACCAGCCGGGGTCCCAGGGCATAGCGCCGGCCGGCCTCACGCCGCACGTGGCCCTCCTCGACGAGGGTCGCGAGCAGCCGGTGGACGCTCGCGGCCGGGAGGCCGGAGGCGGCGGCGAGCTCGGAGAGCGTCGCGCGCCCGCCGGCGTCGGCCAGGTGGTCGAGCAGGTCGAGCGCGCGGGTCAGCGACTGCACCGACGGCATCGGGCCTCTCCTCCCCGGGTACGCCCATGACGAGCGTCACGGACACGGCGATTGCATCATTCCGCATTGCGGAAGTCAACTTCCGTGATGTAGAAAAGCGTCCAGCACCACCGTCCCGTCGTGAAGGAGCGTCCAACCATGGCCACCGGTGTCGAGGTGTCGGGTTACACCGTCGAACGCCAGGAGGAGGTGCTCACCGACGACGCGCTGGCGTTCCTCGCCGAGCTGCACCGGCACGCGCAGCCGACGCGCCTCCAGCTGCTGGAGCGCCGCCGCGAGCGCCGGGCGGAGATCGCGCGCACGGGCACGCTGGACTTCCTGCCCGAGACCCGCGAGGTCCGCGAGGGCGACTGGCGGGTGGCCGAGGCCCCCGCCGACCTGCAGGACCGCCGCGTCGAGATGACCGGGCCCACCGACCGCAAGATGACGATCAACGCGCTGAACTCGGGCGCGAAGGTGTGGCTCGCCGACTTCGAGGACTCCCACGCGCCCACCTGGGAGCTGGTGATCTCCGGGCAGGTCAACCTCATCGACGCCCAGTCCGGCGACGGCAAGCTGACCTTCGACAGTCCCGAGGGCAAGCACTACGAGGTCACCGCCGACGAGCAGCCGACCGTCGTGCTGCGCCCCCGCGGGTGGCACCTGGACGAGAAGCACATCACCGTCGACGGCGAGAAGATCGCCGGCGGTCTCGTCGACTTCGGCCTCTACTTCTTCCACAACGCGCAGAAGCTGGTCGACCGCGGCAGCGGGCCGTACTACTACCTGCCGAAGATGGAGTCGCACCTCGAGGCGCGGCTCTGGAACGACGTGTTCGTCAAGGCGCAGGACCTGCTGGGCATCCCGCAGGGCACCATCCGCGCCACCGTGCTCATCGAGACGATCACCGCGGCGTTCGAGATGGAGGAGATCCTCTACGAGCTGCGCGACCACGCCTCGGGCCTCAACGCCGGGCGCTGGGACTACCTGTTCTCGGTGATCAAGAACTTCCGGGAGCAGGGCCGCGACTTCGTCCTGCCCGACCGCAACTCCGTCGGCATGACCGTGCCGTTCATGCGCGCCTACTCCGAGCTGCTCGTGCGCTCGTGCCACAAGCGCGGCGCGTTCGCGATCGGCGGCATGGCCGCGTTCATCCCCTCGCGCAAGGACCCCGAGGCCAACGAGAAGGCCATGGCCAAGGTCCACGAGGACAAGGCCCGCGAGGCCGGCGACGGCTACGACGGCTCGTGGGTGGCGCACCCCGACCTCGTCGAGATCTGCCGCGAGGAGTTCACCAAGGTCCTCGGCGACCGGCCCAACCAGCTCGAAAAGACCCGCGAGGACGTCCGTGTGGGCGCCGCCGAGCTGCTCGACGTGAAGTCGACGCCCGGTGACATCACCGAGGCCGGCCTGCGCAACGACGTGTCGGTGGGCCTGCAGTACATCCAGTCGTGGCTCACGGGCACCGGCGCGGCCGGCATCTTCAACATGATGGAGGACGCCGCCACCGCCGAGATCTCGCGCTCGCAGATCTGGCAGTGGATCCACAACGACATCGCGCTCGAGGACGGGCGGAAGGTGACGCCCGATCTCGTGCGCCAGGTCATCGGCGAAGAGCTCGAGAAGATCAAGGACGCCGTCGGCGAGGAGACCTTCGAGAAGGGTCGCTGGCAGGACGCGCGGGACGTCTTCGAGTCCGTGGCGCTCGCCGACGACTACGTCGAGTTCCTGACCCTTCCGGCGTACGAGCTGATCGACTGACGGCCGTGTCGACCGAAGGGCCCCCTCGCTCGGAACAGCCGAGCGAAGGGGCCCTTCGCTCGGATCGGGGGCCGACGTTCCGCGTCACCGCGTACGACGACCCCGAGACCGTGCGCTTCGTCGACGCCGTGCAGGCGTTCTACGTCGAGCGCTACGGCGGCGCCGACGCCACGCCCGTCGACCCCGTCGAGTTCGCGCCGCCGCGTGGGATCTTCGTGCTCGGGGACCTGCCCGGCACCGGGCCCGTGTGTTGCGGGGGCTGGCGGCGGCACGACACGACGACGATCGCCGACGTCGACCGCGCGGTCCTGCGCCCGGGCGACGCCGAGATCAAGCGGATGTGGGTCGATCCCGCCCACCGACGGCGCGGGCTGGCGACCGCGGTGCTCGCCGAGCTGGAGCGCGCCGCGGCGGCCGCGGGCTGCGAGCGGATGGTGCTCGAGACCGGCAGCGCCCAGCCCGAGGCGATCGCGTTCTACGAGGCGCGGGGCTACGCCGAGATGCCCGGCTTCGGGGTCTACCGCGACGCCCCGGGCAGCATCTGCTTCGCGCGCGTGCTGCGGCCGGGTGGCCACGGCGCGCCCGCGGACGGGCGCTAGCGTCGGGCGACCGCGCGACCCGACCCGTGGAGGCTCCCACCGTGGCCCGTCCCCTCGCAGAGACCGTCGAGGCCGGCTGGGCCGAGGCGCTCGCGCCGGTCGAAGACACCATCGGCGCCATGGGCGACTTCCTGCGCTCCGAGGTGGCGGCCGGGCGGAAGTACCTGCCGGCGGGCGCGAACGTGCTGCGCGCGTTCCAGCAGCCCTTCGCCGAGGTGCGCGTCCTGGTCATGGGCCAGGACCCGTACCCGACGCCGGGGCACGCGGTGGGCCTGTCGTTCTCGGTCGCCCCCGACGTGCGCCCGCTGCCCAAGAGCCTGCAGAACATCTTCCGCGAGTACACGAGCGACCTCGGGCACCCGCCGCCGACCAGCGGCGACCTCTCGCCCTGGGCCGCGAACGGCGTCCTGCTGCTCAACAGGGTGCTCACGGTCGAGCCCGGGGCGCCCGGGTCCCACCGGGCCAAGGGGTGGGAGAAGGTCACCGAGGCCGCCGTGGCCGCCCTCGTGGCCCGTCCCGACCAGCCCCTGGTGGCGGTGCTGTGGGGCCGGGACGCGCAGACGGTGAAGCCCCTGCTGGGCGAGGACGTGCCGACCGTGGAGTCGGCGCACCCGAGCCCGATGTCGGCCGACCGCGGGTTCTTCGGTTCGCGGCCGTTCAGCCGCGTGGACGAGCACCTGACCGAGCTCGGCGACGAGCCCGTCGACTGGCGCCTGCCCTAGCGCTCGACGGTCTCAGCGCCGACCCCAGCGCCGACCCGGGGGACGCCGGCGCTGCGGGGCGAACATGCTCCAGCCCTGCGGGGGCGTGGTCTCCGGGCGGTGGCGCCCGGCGCGGCGGCGCGCGAACACCAGGCGCCACAGGTCGCCGAACCGGCGCCGCGGGACCGGGGCCACCACGGGCAGCCCGGGGCGGGCCACGACGGGGGCGGGGGGCGCGGCGACCGCGCCGCGGTGCGGAGCCACGGGAGCGGGCGGGGGCGGCGCGGTCGGCATCGGGCCGGTGGGCGCGGCCGGGGCGGCGGCGCGCGCCTGCTCCTCGGTGAGCCGCTCGGACGCCACGCGCAGCGGTGCAGGGGTGCGCCCGGCCGACCGTGGGTCTCCCGGCTGGCTCACGCCGACCTCCGTTCGTCGCTCCGCCCGACCTTCGCGACGGACCCGATACTCGCCCACGTAGTGTGCAGATGCAAGAACACATGCACCGACCGAGAGCCGGTGCACGTTCTGGGGGAGGGCACGTGCCCGAGGTGCAGCACGCCGAGACGGCCGATCTGGCCTGGCGCAAGAGCCGCCGCAGCAATCCGAAGGGCAACTGCGTGGAGGTCGCGCCGCTGCCCGACGGCGGGGTGGCCGTCCGCAACTCCCGTCACCGCGACGGGCCGGTGCTCCTCTACACGCGGGCGGAGATGACCGCGTTCGTCCTCGGCGCCAAGGACGGCGAGTTCGACGACCTGCTCGAGCCCGCCTGAGGCCGCGGCTGCGCTACGGTCGGTCCCCTGACCGGCCCGCGCAGGAGGTGCCCGCGTGACCGCACGCGATCCGGCGCGCGGGCCCCGGTCGCGGGAACCGCGCGGCATCGACGATGTCCCGGGCGGCGGACCGACGGTGCTGCGCATCATGCTCGGCCACCAGTTGCGGGCCCTGCGCGAGCGCGCGGGCGTCACCCGCGACGCGGCCGGCCACCGCATCCGCGGCTCGCACGCCAAGATCAGCCGGCTCGAGAACGGGCGCACCGGGTTCAAGGCGCGGGACGTGGACGACCTGCTCGCCCTCTACGGGGTGCACGACGCCGCGGAGCGCGCGCCGCTGCTCGCCCTCGCCCGGCGCGCCAACGAGCCGGGCTGGTGGCACCGCTACGGCGACCTGCTCCCCGCGTGGTTCGAGACCTACGTCGGGCTCGAGCAGGCCGCGACGCAGATCCGCACCTACGAGCCGCAGTTCGTGCCGGGGCTGCTGCAGACCGAGGCGATGGTCCGCCACGTCACCGCGCTGGGGCCCGGGTCGATGCCCGCCGACGAGCTCGAGCGGCGCGTGGAGCTGCGGCTGCGGCGCCAGCGCGTGCTCGCCCGCGACGACCCGCCGACCCTGTGGGCCGTGGTCGACGAGGCCGCCCTGCGACGGCTGACCGGCGGCGCGGAGGTCATGCGGGCCCAGATCGACCACCTGATCGACGTCGCCGAGCGGCGGCACGTCGTGCTCCAGATGGTGCCGTTCCACCTCGGCGGGCACGCGGGTGCCGGGGGACCGTTCAGCATCCTGCGGTTCCCGCGCGAGTCCGCGGTGCCCGACGTCGTCTACCTCGAGCAGCTGACCAGCGCGCTGTACCTCGACAAGCGCGCCGACGTCGAGGACTACCTCGCGACGATGGAGATGCTCTGCGTGCAGGCCCTGCCGCCGCAGGAGACCCGCGCCGCGCTCGTGGCCGTGCGTGACGAGCTGGGACGCTGAGGCAGCGTCAGCGGGCGACCTTGCCGGCCTTGAGGCAGGAGGTGCAGACGTTCATCCGCTGGCGGTTGCCGTTGCCCAGGC